>CAZBNE010000032.1:0-21537 GCA_964493155.1 uncultured Pelolinea sp. | reverse complement strand
CCGCGCTTTTCCATGGCCTGAAAGCGGGTGGAGATCACCTTGCCATCGTGCACTTCGATCTCAACGCGCGCATGACCTTCAATACGCGAAAGCGGGAAGGTGAGGGTTGCCATTACAGTACCTTTTCTTTCGGGCGCGGCGCTTTGCCCAATCCGGCGTAATCCGCAAACTGGAACAGGAATAAAGCCAGCTGCGGTGAGACCAACGCCTCACGCAGCTCATTCTGCGGGATCTCGGTCATGGAGTCAAACACGCGCAGGATGCTGGTCAGCCAGGCCTGCGAATCTTTTTCGATCAGTATGTCTGAAGGCCCCCTGCAGCCGACGCAGGGATGCCCGGGGCGGGTGCACAGTGCGCGGCAGCCGCCGCGCGTGGACGAGCCGACGCACAGGTAGCCCTGGTTGATCAGGCAGATATCCGCCAGAACCTCGCCGCGCTGAAATCCGGTCAGGTGTCGGGGTTTCATATCTTTCAGCTTCCTGCGCCCGCATTCCTGGCAGACGTTCAGCGAAGCGGAGAAATCAGGCGGCTCCAAAAGGGCGGCCATAAAAAGTTCAGGAGTGGGTGGGCAGCCGGGCAGATAAAGGTTGACCTCCACAAAATCATCCACTGGCTGGCTTTTTGGCAGTAAACGCGGCAGGTCGCGCCGCTGGGTCTGCGACATGAACATCTCGCGAACCTCATCGCGATTGCCCAGGTTGGCCACACCGCCGGATAAAGCGCAGGTGCCAACGGCCACCACCTTTTTGGCATGTTTTACCGCTCGGCGCAGGTTATGCAGGTCTTCATCTGAACGAACCCCGCCGGAGATGAGCAGCACATCCACATCCGGCACATCATAGGCGCTGACCACCAACGGCATATACACCAGGTCAAATTGCTCCACCCATTCGTCCGCGTTCAGCAGCGACACCTCACAGCCGGCGCAGCCGGAAAGTTGGAGAACCGCGAATTTGGGCGGGATTTTGGGGGCCATTAAGTGCGCTTTTAATAATTATTTAATATCCGAAATCAATTTTAGTATACACTGGCGGATTGGCGCATGATGTATCTTTGTGCGAAAGCAACGCCTGTCTGGGAACTGCATCTCATCCTCCATGTCATGCTGAACAATAAAGGGGTGACTGGGAACCGTACCCTTTGGGCTTGCCCCGAGCACTTGTCCTGAGCTTGCCGAAGGGTGTCGAAGGGTAAGTATCCCGGCTTGATTTCCCTTCTGTCTTGTTATCAGATTCTTGCCCAAAAGGCAAGCTTCGCACTCGCTATGTTCATATAGGGTATTATCTTAGAGCAGAGCGACTGATTGATATTGGCATCATGGTAACGAACACAACCTTTAATAATTCTTTGTTTTCAACTTTGGCACATCCTTTGCAACATCAATACTGACCTTCAGGCATTTAACTGCCCGCGGATCAGGAGTTGACATGCACAAGTTTATAATAAAAACTATTGCCGCTTTGCTGGCTGCCGGCGGATTGTTCACCTGGTTCAGGACCGACGCCTCGGTCCTTGCCGGAGCCTCGGCCTTGGGCATGGATGACAGTTCCTCATGGCTGGCTGCCAACAGTCAGGATCCCAAACCCTTTGATCTGCTTGAAGCGCTGGACGCGGATATGCTGCGCGTGAATCTCCCCTGGGATGAAGTGGAGACAGCACCCGGCGCTTTTGCCTGGGCCTATAAAAACAGCACCGGGTATAAGGATTTTGCCCAGCTTTTTGCTAGACTTGAGAAGCGGGGGATCAAACCTGTGCTTGTGCTCAGTGGAGGCCCTTCCTTTCTCAATAATCTTTATCCCCAGCAGCCGGTGGTTCGCGAAGAATTTCTGGCTGCCTGGGATAATTATGTCCGCGCGGCTGTGCAGCAATTTGGAGAATCCGTGGATTTCTGGCAGATTGGCGCCTCCATCAATGATCCTGCCAGGTGGGGAGCAGTGATTTTTCCATCAGCAGATGGGCCAGTTTCACCCCCGGATCCAGCCCTTTATGCCGATATGCTTATGATTGCTTACAATGCCATTAAATCAGCGCAGGCTTCTGATACAGTCATTTTAGGCAGCCTTGTTTTCGGCGGAGACTGCGCTTTCTATCCCGCTCCCTTCCTTCAGGCGCTTGACAATCTGGATGCCTGGTATGCCTTTGATGCACTGAGCCTTGAACTACCAGTTCTGAATGCTGCGCCGGAAACGGTACAGGTGGATACCTGCGGGCTGGCGCCGATCCAATCCAGCGGGATGCCCTTGTCCGACAGCATCCGTTATATTTCTGATCTTGTTCGATCAGCCGGTGCAAAACCGGTTTGGGTTCACAACCTGTCTTTTTCAGCGGACGTTCTGGCTGCAAAATCTGCTGAACGGGGCACGCTCCCCGAGGTTGTAGAGTCTGATTATTTATCCCGGGCGACAGCCATATTGTTAGCCTCCGGACAGGCAGAAAAGGTCTTCTGGCGGTATGCGCCGTTATCCGGCGCGCCCGGCGCAATCGCACTGCAAAGCTACGGCAATCTCAGCCGATCTCTGGGTGGTGCGGTTGAAAGAAGCAGCATAAGCCAGCCGGACAGCGATGCAGTGATGTCCAATTTCCGTGGCGGCGGAAGGTTGGTCGTGCTCACCTGGCGTAAAGCCGGTGGTGATGAATCCCTGCCGGTGATCATACCCGGTTTTGAAGGCTATGGACTGCATGCCTGGTCTATAGATAGCGGTTCTTTGAAAACCAAATTTGGTGTTCCGTTAAAAGTTGACTCAGGCGGCAGTACAGCATTGCTGGTCAGTGAACGTCCGGTGCTTATTAATGCCAGACCGGTCGAAATTAAAGATTCGCTTTCCCTGCTTGCCCGTGACAGCGCCGATCAGGCAAGCAAAGGCCTGAAAGCCAAATTCGCCAGCTTTGTGCAGGCGCAGAAAGCCAATGCCGCAGAAAAGGTCGGCATCTGGGTGGATGAACAGCAGCAGAGCCTGATGCAAATCATAAAGAGTAGTTTCAATCAATGGCTGCGCAAAAGTCTGGGATTGGCCAGGATGTAAAATGAGATTGAGAGGAAAAATGAAAATTACCAGAGTATTAATAGTATCGCTGGCATTATTTATGGGGATCGCATCCTGCCAGGTTCAAACACCAACAGCGGAAGCGCCTGTGAACGAAGCGACCCTTCCCTCATCTGAACCTTCCGAACAGCCACTTCCTAAAAAAGATATCGCCATAAACGATGAAAATCTGGGACAGCTGAAAATTTCCTCCAGTTTACAGGCATCGAACGGGGCGATCACCTGCGCCTGGTCAGAAAACAGCCATGTGATCTCCATCATGGATACCACACATGCCGGGCTTTATGATGCTGAGGCATTATCTCTGCTGGCTGAATTTACCGGGGATGAAAATACTGCGCTTTACGCGGCCTCTGCAAATGCAGGACTCACGGCTTATTCATTGGATGGCATCAAAATCCAGGTCTATGATTTCAATACCAAAGCCGACAAGATCAATTTAACGCCGGAATTTCAATATGGCAGCGTTAGCTTCTCGCCGGATGGCAGCCTGATAGCAGCTGACTCGCTTGAAGCCATTGAGATTGTGTTTTTTGATACCTCGACCGGCGCCGAAGTAAAGCGGATCAGCGGATTTGAAACAGCTGCGCCGGTATATCGCGCGCTTTTCAGCCCGGATGGAAGCTCTCTGCTCTGGCTTTCTCGGGGAACAGCCCAATCCATGGATATTGCAACTCAAAAATTGAATCCGGCGCTGAGCCATGAAGATTTTATTGCCGCAGCCGGCATGTCCCATGATAACAGCAAAACGGTCACCACCGCTGCCGGAACCCTGAATGGCGAATTTCAGCCGCTGGTGACAGCATGGAATACACAAAGCGGGGATGTGCTATGGCAAGCAGGCAATAAAGAATATTTCAGTTCACTCGGATTTTCTCCGGATGATAGACTCCTCGCAGCTGGCACTGTCAATGAAGTTATATTTTATGATGCCGATTCAGGCGTTGAACTATCGCGCCTGAAAACCGGCGAGGATGGGATCAACAGTCTGGGATTCTCACCCGATGGCAAATCACTGCTGACCTGCAGCACATCCGGCATGGCTTCGATCTGGAGGATCGCCTCTTAATTCATCACGTGCGCATCGATTTGCGTAGTGCGCGTCACCACGCCAATAATTTTGGATAAATAACATTTTTTCCTGGTAAACCGCAGGCATATGTTGCTTTGGTCGCTCAGATATTGCTAAAATAGAGTGTACTTATCCTTCCTCAGGAGGTGATATTATGAAAACAGCTGCCGTTAAACCAGACGCTTATCGCTGGGTGGTCATGCTTGCTTTTATGGCTGTGGCTGTCATCAATCAGCTATTATGGATTACCTATGCCCCTGTTACCAGTGATGCGGCTAATTTCTACAGTGTATCAACATTGAGCATCGGAATGCTATCCATGAGCTTTATGATTGTATTTATCCTGGTCTCCATCCCTGCTTCATGGGTGATCGATCGCTTCGGGATCCGCATTGCGGTTGGCACAGGCGCCCTGTTAACCGGTATTTTTGGATTGCTGCGCGGTCTGGCGGGCAGCAATTATTCGCTTGCGCTTTTCGCACAGATTATGATCGCAGTTGGCCAGCCCTTCATCCTCAACGCAGTTACCAGCATCGCGGCACGCTGGTTCCCGCCGGATGAACGCGCAACCGCCTCAGGGCTTGGATCGCTTTCCATCTATCTGGGCATCCTGCTGGGTATGCTTTTAACCCCCCTCCTTGCCCTCCGATTCGGAATTGGTGGCATGCTTCTGATCTACGGCATTATTTCTTTGATCCCTGCAGTGGTCTTTTTTATCCTTGTTAAAGAACACCCTGCCGACGCACCGAAGACAACAGAACCTGAGGTCCGCTCACTTATGTTTGATGGCCTGCGTGAAATCCTCAAAAATAAAAACTTCTGGCTCCTTATGGCGATATTCTTTGTCGGCCTGGGGACTTTCAATGCCGTGACCACCTGGATCGAGGATCTGCTTAAACCAAGAGGGTTTAATATCACACAAGCCGGGATAACCGGAGGGATGATGATCATCGGCGGAATTATTGGGGCAGTTATCATGCCAACCCTCTCAGACAAAAAGCGCAAACGGGTGCCGTTCATTTTCACTTCAATTCTGGGAGCGGCACTGGGACTGGCAGGTGTTACCTATGCCTCTGGTTACCCTGTGCTGCTTGCCTCCGCGTTTATTCTCGGCTTTTTCCTGCTCAGTGCCGGGCCGATCGGATTTCAATATGGAGCAGAGATCACCCGTCCGGTTCCCCAAGGCACATCCAATGGTTTGCTGCTGTTGATGGGGCAGATTTCCGGCATCTTGTTCATCTTTGGAATGGAATTGCTTAAATCACCTGAAACCGGTTCAATGACAGCTTCGCTTACTGTGATGCTGGGCATGATGGTTCTCGTCCTGCTGCTGTGCCTGAGGCTCAAAGAACCTGAGGCCTTATAATCATCTTGTCAAAATTAAACCATCAATGAACGGATGAAAACCAACAATCAGGAAGAAACGCTGCCCCTGCAATTCACTGAACTGCAGCCCAAATATCTGGCTTTTGACCTTGAAATCTCCAGGATCATGCCGGATGGTTCTGAGGATTTCCGGCAATTCCGGCCGCTGGGTATCAGTTGTGCTGCTACCCTTACCAGTTTTGGCGAATTGAGACTATGGTATGGCAAAGATGCGCAGGGAAAGATCTGTAATCAAACTCCTGTTGAGATTCTCAACGAACTCGTTAATTATTTAATGGATCAGAATCGCACAGGATACAAGATCGTCACATGGAACGGATTGGGATTTGACTTTGACATCCTCCATGAAGAAACCGGTGGCAATCCGGAATGCAAAATTCTGGCACGCAGCCATTTTGATATGATGTTTCACCTGTTCTGCGAAAAAGGTTACCCGTTATCGTTGGATAAAGCAGCCAGAGGTATGGGACTGAAGGGCAAAACTGAGGGAGTTGACGGAGCACAGGTGCCAAAGATGTGGCAGACAGGACAGTATGAAAAAGTTCTTGAGTACCTTACTCAGGATGTGAAGACAACACTGGATCTTGCTACGGCTTGCGAGAGCAGGCATCGCTTGGAATGGTTCAGTAATACCGGCAAACAGCAGCGGCTAACCCTGCCAAAAGGCTGGTTGAATGTCGAAGCAGCATTAAATCTGCCCGAACCGGATATTTCATGGATGTCCAATCCCTGGCAGCGGAGAAAATTTTCCGCCTGGCTGGAAGAAAAATAATTTTTTCAACCAGTTAGATATTAAGGCTTGCCTTTAAGAGGGTAAAAAATAAAGGTTGTTATAATGGCTACCATGCAAGTAAAGAGCGTTTTTACCCGAACTAAAGAATACCTGCTCACCTCTCCAGGTCGCCAAGCCAGTATGTGGTTGGCTTACTTTGTATTTTGGTGCGGCTTGGCCTCATTTCTCCCATATTTAAATGTTTATTATGAAAGTATCAATCTTAAAGGCGGCCAAATCGGGCAGCTAAACAGCATTCCTTATTTTGTTTCCTTTTTAAGCAGTATCATTTTTGGTTTCCTTTCAGATGTGACTCGCCGCCATAAAATGGTATTAATGGTCTGTGTTTTAGGGATCGTCGCTGTCCTTTTTATTTACCCAACCGTTCATACTTTTGCTGCCTTGGTGCCCATTGTTCTGACTTACTCTCTCCTGCATGCTCCCATCAATCCGATACTTGATGAAACCACACTAACTTCGCTTGAGAAACCTGAGCTTTACGGAAGGATCCGGGTAGGTGGTTCGATTGGCTGGGGCATCATGGTGCTTGTCACCGGTTATTTGATCGATCATCTTGGGTTGGGTTTGCCGATCATCTTTTATATCTATATTTTTTTTAATGTGCTCTTCCTGATCAATATCAACATCATGCCAGCCCTTCACAGGCAACCTTCTGTCTCAGCAAAATCAATCTCACCCACGCTGATATGGAAGATGGTCAAACAGCCGGGCTTTATGCTCTTTATGCTGGTTATCATTGTCTGGGGCATCGGAGAATCAAGTATTGGCAATTTCCTGTTTCTTCATATTAAAAGCCTTGGAGGAAGTTCCACTTTGATGGGAACTGCTTTGTCTGTTTCGCTGATCGGCGAGATTATCACCTTTTCTTACGCCCATAAAATTCAGGCCAGGCTTGGGCCTCACATGATGATATTGGCTGCTTTCGTGGTTCTCTTTGCCTGGCTGACTGGTCTGTCATTGATCCGCAACCCAAATGCCATTCCGTTCTTTCAGATCTTTGGCGGAGCGGGTTTTGCACTTCTGCAATCTGGCAGTGTTGCCTATGTTGACAGGCGGGCACCGCGCGAGATTGGCACAACTGCCCAGGCAGTTCGCGGTGCGTTGTATTTTGGATTTGGCGCTGGCGTTGGGGTTATTATCAGCGGCAACCTGTACGAATCCGCCGGTTCAGTGATCCTGTTCCGTACGATGTCATATATTACCTTGGCGGGATTATTTTTGGGGATTGTCGCTTATCTGATCGAACGCCGTAGGAATTTGGTTAACCTGGATTAAAAAGAAACCGGGAGATTGCTGCTCCCGGAATACTTCAGAACATTTGCTGGTTTTTCAGATAACCTTCATTAGATTATTAAACGCTGTGATTTTCGGGCTACGTTCTCCTAATGCATATCAATAATGGGGATCTCATTCTTTTTTTGAAGGGGATTGAAGCCCCATTAGGCTCATGGCCAGGAAAATCATGCTGACCACTCCGACTACTAGATTTGTGAAAAATGCCATGGCTTGTCTCTCCTTCTGACCAGCAAACCGCAATTTGGGTGTTACGAAATTTTTGCTTATTCTGGTCGATCTTTCAACATTCCTAAAACAGAACCTCAATTGTTTGTGTATTATTTAACGCAAAACTACTGAAATAGTTGCATGTATTTTTAATCAATTGATTGAAATTATTGCAGGTTTAATGCCAAATTCCTGGGATCGCTTCCTCACAGACCGGGCACAAGCCCTCCGCCGTGATCCGGTTTTCCCGCACAAAATATCCGCTGCGTCTGATCAGCGGCTGTTGGCATTTCGGGCAGTAGGTATTCTCCAACGAGCCCACACGTCCAGGCAGGTTACCCGCGTAAACAAAGCGCAATCCAGCTTCCTGTCCAATTTCAGCAGCGCGCTGTAGTATTTCAGCGCTGGTTTGCTCGGCATCCAAATGTTTATACGTGGGATAAAAGGCAGTGACATGCCAGGGGATATCTGCTGATATGCTGACCAGAGTGCGGGACATATTCCACAACTCTTCATTGCTGTCATTAAAACCGGGAATGACCAGCGTTACTACCTCAACCCATATACCCAGTTTATGTGCAAGTTTGATGCAGTCTATTACTACCTGCAGCCGCCCGCCCAACGTCCGGTATTTTTGGTCGGTCATGCATTTCAGATCGATTTTTAAGCCATCCAGGACGGGGTTTAAAGCGTTCAAAACTTCGCTGGTAGCAAACCCATTGGAAACATATACACAGCGCAATCCTTCTCGTCTCGCGAGTGTAAAAATATCGATTGCCCATTCTGTGGTGATCAGAGGTTCATTGTAGGATGAGGCTATGATCTCGGCGTCTGCTTCTTTTGCGCCCGCAACCAATTCTTCAGGCGTGGTTGATTGGATATAATTTCCACTCCCGGAAGATGCCGGATCACGCAGCGCCTGTGAACTGATCCAGTTCTGGCAAAAATCGCAGTGGAAATTGCATCCTAGCATGCCAAAGGTCAATGCCCTGGCACCTGGAAGAAAATGCATGAAAGGTTTTTTTTCAATCGGATCAACTGCCGCTCCAGCCACATACCCCCACGGGGCCATCAACTGGCCATCACGATTCGATCGCATCAGGCATACGCCCCTACTGCCGGGCTGGATCAGGCAGCGGTGAGCACAACACGTACAGCGTACCGCCTTATTATTTTCTGGCACAGCCAGCCAGCCAGGCTTGCTTAATGCGTCAAGCTTTTCAACCAGGGTAGCCATGCTTACATTATAGCAAGCGGAAAAATGACACGGTGTATAATCCTTTGGATTCTAATAAAAATCTTGAGGAGAATATCAGTGCCTGATCATATGCCCATATATATTGGGGAAAATGCTGTTGAAGAATTTTTAGATTTTTGCCAAAAAAAGCAGGTTCATAAATTTCTTCTTGTCGCTGATGAAAATACTTATCGCGCTCTGGGTAAAAGAGTTGACGAAGCGATGAGAAACGAAGGCTGGGATGTTCAAACAGTCGTACTCCATCCCGAAGGTTTGCACGCAGACAGTGTCACGATTTCACGGGTACTGGCTGTATATGATGGTCAACCACGTATGTTTGTGGCTGTGGGATCTGGTACGATCACAGACACAACGCGATTCACCAGCCACCGCTCGCAAAATTCATTCATTTCTTTTCCAACGGCTGCGTCAGTAGATGCTTACACGTCGGTAAATTCTGCCATGACCATAGGTGAGCTAAAAGGTTCGATTTACTGCCAGGCACCTGTCGCCATCTTCACGAATATCCCCACAATAGTTACATCGCCAAAATGGCTGACTGCTTCAGGATTTGGCGATCTGACCAGCAAGTTTACTTCATCTTCTGACTGGAAATTTACGAATATCATTTGGGGATCCAAATTTGACCCGGCGATCTATGAAAAAGCTTTGGGTGCCGCCAAACAGGCAGCCGCAGTAGCTGAAGGCGTTATCACGCATGATCCAAAAAGCATGGCAGCCATGATGCAAGGGCAGTTTGACAGCGGATTTAGCATGGCTGATTTTGGCAACAGCGCCCCGGCCTCGGGTGGTGAACATCATATTTCGCATATCTGGGAGATGATGTTCCATTGGGCAGGTCGTGAAGGTCTTTATCACGGCAATGCAGTGGGTGTGGCCGCTATCATTGAAGCGGAATGGTATGAGCGCTTGCGGAAACTAAGTAAATCTGAGGCTGAAAGATTACTGCAACAGGTAAAAATTCCATCCCGAGTGGAACAAGAACGAAACATCAGGGCTGAACTACCCGAGATCGCTGAAGAGTTGATCGAGAGTAATCCTATTTATATACAGCTATCCGATCCTTTGGTGCTTGAACGTACGAAGAATAAGATACTGGATAACTGGGATGAAATCCAGGCTGTCGCTGAAAACGTGCCACCGGCAAGCCAGTTCCGCGCCTGGTTAAAGAGTCTGGGGGGACCAACTTCTACAGCCGAACTGGAGCTATCTCAAAAACAGGCGCAAACTGCCATCGATTTTGGCCATTATCTCAGAGAGCGATTCTCCATCAATAATATCCGAAAATTGTTTGGCTGGTAATTTTTTAAATAACACATTTTCTCAAATTACCTGAAGGCTCAAACCATAGCAGGGCTTCATGTTATGACGAAAATGAATCTCTTATAATTACCACCGATGGATTCAAAATCGATCGCTACGCTTGAATATCAAAAAATTCTTGACCGATTGTCGGGATATACCTCATTCAGTGCATCTGCTTCAATGGCTCGGTCGCTGCGGCCAACCAATGACTATTCCCTTGCTCTTGAACGCCAGGCGCGGACCACTGAAGCAAGGCGGCTCTTATCAGATCATGCTGACCTCAATATAGGGGGTGCGCGCGATGTACGCCCCCTGGTTGAATTAGCGGCTCGCGGTGGTGTTCTCGCTATTGATGAGCTTCTGGATGTTAAATCAACGCTCATTGCCAGTCGTGATTTGCATCGCTTTTTCACCAAACTTGATATGGAGATCCCAAATCTGCGATCAATTGCGAACGGACTTGAACCTCCAACCGGCGTGATCGAAGCGATCAGTGCTGTGATATCGGATAAAGCAGAAGTGCTTGACAGCGCATCAACCAAGCTTTCTGTGCTTCGGCGTGAAGTTAAAGCCGCGTATGACAGGGTGATGACAAAACTGGGAAGAATGCTCACAGAAACTACAACCTCTAAAATGCTGCAGGAACCCCTTATCACCATGCGTAATAACCGCTATGTGATCCCTGTTAAAGCGGAATTCAAGAACCGCATGCGCTGTGTTGTTCAAGACCAATCTTCTTCTGGCGCAACAGTGTTCGTTGAACCGCTCGCTGTTGTTGAGCTTAATAATCGCTGGGCTGAAGCAGTTCTTGCAGAAGGAGAAGAAGTACGTCGTATCCTGGGGGAATTATCCCTCCTGGTAGGCGATCATACTTCTGAAATTCAGGCTAATGTACGCGCCCTTTCCACATTGGATTTCACTTTTGCCTGTGCCCGTTATGCAGAAGATATGCTTGCGTCGGAACCCGTACTGAAGGAATTTCATAATGGCAAGGACACTAATCCTGATCCGATTTTTAAATTCATTCAAGCCCGACATCCATTGCTTGATCCCAAAACCGTTGTCGCTATTGATGTCGCGCTTGAGAAAGGTACACGCACCCTGGTCATAACTGGTCCTAACACGGGCGGAAAGACGATCACGCTGAAAACCACCGGACTTCTTGCTTTAATGGCGCAATCAGGCTTACATATCCCCGCTCGGTCGGGTTCTGAAACCTGTGTCTTTCGGGACATATTTGTCGATATCGGCGATGAACAGTCCATTGAGCAATCCTTATCGACCTTTTCCGGGCATATCACCAATATCGTTCGCATCCTCAAACTGGCAGGTCGCAATACCCTTATTTTGATGGACGAATTGGGAGCCGGCACTGACCCGCAGGAAGGCTCAGCACTCGCTCGTGCAATCCTTTCTTTTCTGATGCGGCGTCACGCACCCAGCTTGATTGCGACTCATTATCCTGAACTTAAAGCGTATGCACATAGCGCTGAAGGCGCCTTGAATGCCAGCGTTGAATTTGACCTTAAATCACTCAAGCCTACGTATCGGCTCCTGACAGGCATTCCCGGGCGATCTAACGCACTGGAAATCGCAAGGCGTTTGGGTCTGGATGAAGAGATCATTCAAGATGCGCGCGGTATGATCAATCCTACCGAATTGCGGTCGGAAGATCTGATCGATGAGATTCACAGGCAACTAGAAAACGCCCGGCAGGCACGGTCGGAGGCAGACCAGATACGGCTGGATGCTGAAAACGAAAAAGCGCGTTTATCTGAAAAATTGGCTGCGATTGACGAAGAACGATTAAGGGTGTTGGAAAACGCCCGTGAAGAAGCCAGGCAAGAGCTGGTTGTATTACGAGCCCAGATTGAATCACTACGCCGGGTAACTGACATTCCCGATCAGGCGATCTCAAAAAAGAAAGAACTTCGCCGTCAAGTTCAGAACCTTGAAGAGAAACTGAGCAAACCCATTGAGGGCGAAACACGGCAAATGAGCCAACCGCGCCCTTTACGCGCTGGTGACCGCGTGTATGTCCACAGTCTTAAGACCGACGCGATTGTGCTGGATATTTCTGAATCCGACATTGAAGTGCAGGTTGGCAAGATGCGCCTGAAAACAGAACACACCAATATCACCCGATCCAAAACAGATAAACCTGAAGGAAAAGTTGAAATGGAAGCAGAACTTTATGGAAGAGAGAGTAAAACTCTATTCCATCCTTCCCCGGGTGTTGAACTGCATCTGCGCGGCTTGCGGGCTGAAGAAGCAATATCAAAATTGGAGAGATATATTGAAGATGCTTTTGCTGCGGGTTTGCCCTTTGTGCGTATTGTTCACGGAAAAGGCACCGGTACATTGCGACAGCTGGTAAGGCAGGCGCTAAGCGAATCAACCCTGGTTTCAAGCTGGGAAAATGCCATGGATAATGAGGGCGGTGGGGGTGTTACCATTGCACATCTCGTCTGAAAAAACGACAAAAGATCGATAGTGGCTGACCTCTTGTCACTATCGATCTTTGTCGCACAGCTTCCCTAATGCTATGCTGCGATGACAATGGTATAAAGAGATAATGTCTTCAGAATCACTATAAATACTACTCTGTTTTCTTCTAATTTGCAAGTCTTGTTATGACAACATGACGTAATTCAGCAGGATTAGGACAAAAGGGCTTCATTTTTTAGCTATTTTTAAGGTTTTGCTCAAGTTTTTTCGTATCTTAAACCTGGCTTCAGTGATGACCACATTATCAACCATCAATCCGACTGAATACTCACCAACCAACCATCTTCTCGTAAACGGCTAAAAAATCGATCTGTTTCCAGACTGCTCTTCAACATTATTAATTTAGAACATGTCTATTCCAACCGCTTTCCATTAGTGATCCATTCCGTATGCAGCCACGATAATCAACCTGGATATCTTCTGCAAATGAAAAACACATTGTCAGAAGGCACAAATATTGTTGCAGATTAGAAGAGGTTTTTTATGCAAGCTTTAGATGTGAAAAGTATAATTGACCTGTTCAGAATAATTGAGAGTAGGTGCTTCATTTCCCGGTTAAAAATTTTCAGTCAAAATCTTGGATAATCTCACATCTTCAATTTTAATACTATCATTTCCGCAGCATTCTTGCTCGGAGCGAGTCAAGACACAGTGCATGTTGTAATGGAACTTGCATCAACCGATATCACTAAAAACCTTTTCGTCATTAACGATTAAAAGGGAATTATTTTATATAGTTATTGAGATATTATATTGATCGAAAAAAAACACACTTATCTAAAATAAAAATAAAATTCTCTTACGGGTAAGAAAATCCAGCAAAGCTGCCATTACAAAGAAACTGCAGGTCGCCATTGGCAATCTCGTATTTCATTAATGCTGCGGTCTTCGGATTGCCTTCATGGAGCTCAACGATCAAAGTCTGTGAATTCAGCCACCCAACAGGTTTCATGGATGATACCCATTCCCAGCCTAATGCTTTCGATGCCATTGTAGAATCCAATTCCTGGATTACAGAACCTGTTGCGATGCTTCCGATCCTGATACGGATTTTTAGATCAGGCGGTCCTGCGATCATCGATCCGCCAACTTCCACCCAGGCAGCATACTCACCATCAATAGAAAAAACCGCATTTCCAGCGCCGCGATCATTTTCCGGATTAAGCGGAAAATTGATTGCGCTGCCTGTCAGTAGATTGGTCACGCGCATGGAATGATCGCCATTGAAATCAAGATCAACACTCGCGGCCAGCGATTTATCAGGAGACAATCCCTGAAGGTTGCGATCCGCGTCAAGCGCAATTGAATTCTGTTCGGTATTTTGGTTAAAAACATAAAGTCCACTGTTGATCGGAAAGATCCTTTCTTCTCCACTGATCTCCCAGGCAGAATGCGTATACCAGACCTTCTCAGGTTGCGCACCAAGCGCCTCAACTGCGATCGGCATCAGCACCAAATTCATTTTGGAGTCAATTAATTCAAAAATAGGATCTGATCTGTCAAGCGTTGACAGAGAACCAGCGTATAAAAAACTATGCGATGTGTAATTTTTAAAAACCATATCCGAAAAAGCAATTATGGGTTTTCCTGGCATACCTGCCATGGCGAGAAAAGTTTTTGTTTTTCTCAGCGATGTAACAATACCGTTTTCACTTTTAATCAATGATTGATCCGGACTGAAGGAGAAAAATACCACCGGAGGGATCTTTCCGGGATCTGCCGCTCCAGCAAAATGAAGCTCCTGCGGATCCGAACTCAAAAAACCGGGAATCTGAATTCTTGATATTAATTCCCCCCTGTTGTTAAAACAATCCACTTTTTCCTTGGTATCAGTTATCGCACACACTCCTGATGGAATTATCGAGTCAACTACGACCTCATCGGCGGTAATTTCCAAAGATGGTGCAATGTTGTCGCCCTCAACAGGGGGAGCTGATAATTCTGGTATGGGGGATGGAAAAACGATTTTAACCTTGCAGGAAGAAAGAAAAAGAACAGAAGCAATCGCTATTTTCCCCGCCTGTTTTAAATTCATTCTGGCATCAAAGTTCTCTAAAGCAAGGTGTAATGGTTATTATAGAAAGTATCCCTCTCTGAAAGATCATTATGGTTGAACTTAGAAAGAGATTTCTTTTATTTCTTTATCATTCATAAATTTTTGTACGATTCTGTCATGCTTTTTTGCTGAACCGAGAACTCCAAATGTGCATACCATATCCTTCTCACGTTTTTCCTGTTTAATGCGGGAAATTGTCATGTCCTGGTTCTTAAAAAAGGATTTTACCTGTTTATATTTATCCCAATCAATATCAATAGTAATCTGATAATTTCGTTCTTCAGTTGAAACCTCTAAAATGTCTTCCAGTTTTGTTAATGGCAATAAAACAATAAAGGCAAGTATCGCTGCAATACCGGCAAGTAGATATTCTCCCGCTCCTGCTGCCATCCCCAAAGCTGCCACAAACCATGTCGTGGCGGCGGTGGTGAGTCCGGTAACTCTTCCCCGATCTTCGAGTATTACACCTGCCCCCAAAAATCCGATACCGCTGACGATGTTTGCGGCGATCCTTGATCCATCTCCATCGGTTGCAGCCCCTATACGCTGAGACATAATCGTAAAGAGAGCGGATCCCACTGAAATCAGGATTAAAGTTCTCAAACCTACCGCTTTTTTATGATGCTCGCGTTCAGCGCCAATAATTCCGCCAACCAACAGCGCAATACCCAGTTTAAGAAGATCTTCAGGAATGAATTGCATCAGGTTCCTTTCTCTGAAAGTAATGATGGCAATTATAGCAAATATTAACAAAAAAACTGCCAGTCATAAACACCGGCAGTAAAATTTAGTAAATTGGATGATTCTTGTCAATCAATTTTACTTATAAATTAATCAAATCCTGATTATTTTTCAAGACCTTTTTTTATGTCTGTTAATGTCTCATTCATTCGGAAGAACAGGATGAGAAGCTCACAGTAAATTCTTACTGCAACAGGTCCTAATACAAGCAAGACCAATCCACCCAGAAACTGAGCAGCGCCATTGCCATAGGAACCAAAACTCGTTGCCATCACGACCAGTGCAGCAATCACTGTTCCTGCTACACCGACCCAGAAAAGTACCTGGATGATAACAGGGGTGATCATTTTTCTAAACTTGAGAAAATCTTCCATTATTGCCTCCATCTTTTAAATTATTGTTTTTATAAAACCTGACCAATTAATAATAGTATAGCAAAATGCGAAATGCGAATCAATTTATAAATTAATAGATTTCCCAGTGGATACGGGCTTCATCGTATTGGGTTCGCGGGGCTTTTTCCTCAGCGGGATAGCCAACATAGATCAGGTTCAGGGGAACCACACCTTCAGGAATTCCAAGTGTTTCACGCAAGAGATTAATGACATCCTCTTTAGGATATGAAGCTACCCAGCAAGTGCCCAGGCCCATTCCAGCTGCTGCGATCAGCAAGTTTTCAGTAGCCGCGCTGCAGTCCTGCACCCAATATTTATATGCGGATTCATTCTGGGCGATTGCCAGGTTGGAACAGATGATGATGATTGCCGGAGCATTGTAATTGCCATATTTGAGTTTTGAACGGAGAATATTGATCTTCGCTTCATCAGTCACAACCACAAACTCCCAGGGGCGGCTATTGCTGGCTGACGGTGCTGCCATGGCTGTTTTGAGAAGATTGGTTATAGTTTCTTTATCCAGTTTCTTGCGGTCATAGATACGGATACTGCGCCGACTGTATATTGTTTCAAGAATATCTTTCATAGGATCTCCCTTCTATTTCTCTTTTAGCCTTACGTAAATTGCGGCGTTTCCATCCTCGCCCTTGACGTCTTTTACTTCAAACAATTTCGAATTAGCGCGAATAAGCGTAGAAAGCTGGCTATGCCCATAAGTACGTGCATCAAAACCAGGGTCAAGCTGCCTTAAATGATGACCGAGAGTTCCAAGGAAAGCCCACCCATCTTCCTGAACCGCATTTTCAAAGGCCTGCTTCAATAGCGGCGTCGCTTCAGGCTGGGAAGGTTCTTTAGGTTCAGCTATTTCTTTGGTATCCAACTTTCGTGAAACCTGTTTTTTGGCAGGTTTACGGGGCATAAGGTTTTCAGTATACACAAAAACATCGCAGGCATTCACAAATGCGCGGGGAGTCTTTTTCTGGCCAATACCCATCACAAAAAATCCCTTTTCACGTATTCGGGTTGCCAGACGCGTATAGTCGCTGTCGCTGCTGACCAGGCAGAAAGCATCTACAGTGCCGCTATAAAGCAGATCCATAGCATCAATGATCATGGCGCTGTCAGTCGCGTTCTTGCCAATGGTATAGCGAAATTGCTGGATGGGCTGAAACGCATGTGTTTGCAGTGTATCCTTCCATCCGCCCATATTTGAAGTTGTCCAGTCGCCATAGGTTCGCCGTATGGTCGCTGTGCCATATTTGCTGGCTTCGGATAACATTTTTTCAATTAAGCTTGGCTGGGCGTTATCGCCATCGATCAAGATCGCCAGCCGCCGATTATTTATTTGTCTAATCGAATCGTACATTTTGACATTCCTTACTATCCTGTTGGATAATTATCTCTTCTGTCATTATACCTTTCCGCATTTTCAACTGACTTTCCTGGAAAACCAAAGCTTTCGGTCAGTTTCTAAAAATCCCATTCTTTCAGCCAGACTGATCATCGGTAAATTATCAGAACTCGTACCAAGTCTTGCGTATTTAATCCCGCGCATTTTAAGTAGAGAAAGACCTTCCTGCATAAGAGCTTTCGCCAAACCCAAATGGCGAAAATCAGGATGAACACCGATCGGATCGGTCCAACCCGCTTTATCAGTAGACTGGTTATTCTTATTATCATTGATCTGACAAACACAGAATGCCACCAATTGTCCATCGGAAGCCTGGATAACCAGATCAAGCTGTGGGTCATATTCAGGACTGGTCATAATCGATTGCCGTAATTCAATCGTCATTTGGCTTGTGCCAAAGGCTTTCTGATGTAAATCAACATAAGCACTGATTTCCTGTTTTCCCGCCAGAGGACGAATTAAATAGCCCGGAGGGTAAGTAACTTGTGATGGAATATTTTCTAATGGTCGCTCGAAAAAAATGCTTTCAACAGCCTCAGGTTCAAAACCTTTTAATTTCAGGCATTTTATTCGCTGGTGGTCTGCCCTCCTGCAGCTTACATCAAGGGTTGGATAAACTTGCTGATTAATATTTTTTTTCTTGATAGCCGTTTCACACAATTCAACAGCTTCTTTAAAAAGCGAAGGATACATTAAATTATCCGCACATTCAAATATCAAATTGTAATAAGGATCGAGTAAGCAAAAAGCAATTAAATTATTTGCGTCATCTCGCCAGATCGCTGTCTGTTCTTTTACATCCTTAAGTAATAAGAGTTCATGAAGATCCTGAATATTGGGGTAATCAGTCGCCCATTCCCTCGGTCTGCTTTGGACTATCAGATCCATTATTTTCTTGACTCTCAGGGATCCTGGCAGGTCGTTGATTTTAATTCTGCTGAGCATGTGATCACTCCTCAATTAAATATTTCGAATATCCATTTTTTCGCAAGAGTTCAAATGCACACATGGCTTCTTTAGTCACTTCCTGCTTGATCTGAAAACCTTTTTCCGGATATATCAGTATGCGCTGAAAATCCCCGACCATGATTTGGATAATTTCATCCGAAGGGATTTCATCGGTAGCATAATTCTCATACTTTATTTGAGGGGAGGAAATCACTGTCTGCAATTCAGGCCAGAATCTTTGAACTGTGGCTAGAGTGCGCCGTTCCATATAAGGTTTATGAACCAGAATAGCTGATTTAATATTTACACCACGGTCTTTAAACAGGTTTTTTGAATTAAGGATGTTTTCACCAGTATTGGTGCTGCGATCCTCGATCATAATTTGCTTTTTAAGGACACCAACTGATAAGGCGATTCTTGCATATTTCTCGGCTTCGCTTTCCCGCCAGATTTCACTGGTCAATCGGCCTAGCCCGCCTGAACATACCAGCAAGGGCGCCCATTTTTTTAAGATTAATTCTGCGGCATATTCTGCAACACGCAGATCATGGCTGCCCATTGCGATAATGCAATCACATTTTTTCAGGGGTTGGCTGAGTCTTAAATAATCCCAGAGAATTTTTGCGGCCGCGCTAAATCTATTATCCACCCTGACCAACTTGAGATTAAAGCCAGCCCTGGAGCTGGTATATGAACGAACCCAGATATTCTTTTAATGCATTGGTTGTTAATGCCAGATTACTTGCATTGGGAATGATGTTTAGAATCTTCGTAAGCATAACGTCGTTCTGGCTTTCAGCATTCCCATCTTCAACGACGCTGTAATCAACCGGTAAAGGCGTTACTTCAAAACCCTGGGCTTCAAATAGTGAAACAGATCGCGGCATATGCATGGCTGAGGTAACCAAAAGGATCTTGGATATATCCCTTTCTTCCAATACCTCCCTGGCATAAAGTGCATTTTCATATGTATTTCGGGAATGGTCTTCAACAATTAAAGCATCTGCGGGCACATTCATTGATATCAAAATTTCGGCCATATCTTCCGCGGGTGTTGTACTGCCGTCATTCATCCAGGTGATCTCTCCTCCGCTGAGCAGGATAAGTGGCGCTTTTCCTGCTTTATAAAGTTGGGCGGCATAAATCACCCGGTCTCCTGCCCCGTTCATCTCTACACCAGAGCGCGGATAGGCTTTTGGTTCTGTCCCTCCTCCTAGAAGAACGATCACTTCACCTGAGGGAATTTCTTCAGGCGGTTTATATTTCCATTCCAAAGAACGCGCTAAAAGATTGGAAAATCCGCTGGTCGAACTCAACCAAAGGATGAGCAAGGCAGCAATGATGAAGGATCTTCGTCTTAACTGGTGATTGGAGTTGATCAACGCCATTAAGAGCAGAAAACATGCCAATCCCAGGGGGTAGACAAATAATGGAAGAAATTTTGAAAGAAATATGAACATTGTTATTTAGTTTTATTTGACACTGAAAAGATTGTAACATGCGATTTTCGATCATTTTTCAGATTGAATTGCGGAGTCTTTATACAATTTGCGGGGTTAACAATTTGAAACAAATTCAGAATTCGTACAAAACACTTCGCCACCCTGGCAAGGCCAGAAGCGCGGATTTTAATTCCAGTATGAAGCAAATGACACGCTTTTATAAGATATGCGAGCGGATAGTTTTTCTATCAAGCTTTTTAATCATTCAATATAGCTCTGAGAGTACTTAATTACCTGAGGTGATCGCAAAAAAATATGTTTCAATTCCCGTGGAATGTATAATAGACTGAGTATCTATATGTGACTAGATTTTTATCAACTTGGTTTTCGGCTAACTTGAATAATGAAAATTAAGATCAATCTTCAAAGAAGAAATTTTCAATTTTAAAAAAGGAGCAATAATTATGGAAATAAAATTTAATGATATTTATCAGGCAGTACTTGAAGGAGATCTGGATAACACAAAAAGTCTTGTCGAAGCCACACTTAAGAATGGCAACACTGCTGATTCAATTCTGCGCGGCGGGATGATCCCGGCTATGTCTGAAGCTGGAAGACTTTTTGAAGAAGGGGAATATTTTGTTCCAGAACTTCTCATTGCTGCGCGGGCAATGCAAGGTGGATTGGAATTACTTAAACCGTTTCTGGTTGCAGAAGATGTCAAACCGATTGGAAAAATCGTGATCGGAACAGTTAAAGGCGACCTGCATGATATCGGCAAGAACCTGGTGGGAATGATGCTGCAGGGTGCTGGTTTTGAGGTGACTGATCTTGGTACGGATGTTGATGCCCAAAAATTTGTTGATGCGGTTATGTCAAGCGGTGCAACGGTAATCGGCATGTCTGCGCTATTGACAACAACGATGTCGAATATGCCTTCCACCATTGAAGCACTCAAGGCTGCCGGGTTGCGCGATAAGGTGAAGGTGCTGGTAGGCGGAGCTCCCCTAACTAAAGCATACGCTGATCAGATCGGTGCGGATGGTTATGCACCCGATGCCAGCCAGGCTGCCAAACTGGCTCTAAGCTTCCTGTCTTAGTTAATTAACTGACAGTGATGACCTTTCCGCCTGTAAGGCGCGCAAGGTCATTGCTTTTAATCTGAAAGATCGCATGAGGGGTTCCGGCTGCCGCCCAAACATCATCGTATTTCAGCAAATCTTCATCAATGAAGGTAACAATTGGCGATGAAAGAGCGACGGGCGGCACACCGCCGATCACAAAACCAGTCTTTTCCTTTACAAAATCGGCATCCGCTTTGGTGATATCCTTGCCAAGCAGATTTGCTACTTTTTTCACATTCAACTGATTTTTGCCGCTGACCAGGAACATCAAAGCTTCCTTACCGTTGCGGAAGACAAGCGATTTTACTATTTGTCCAACTTCACATCCAGCCGCAATCGCGGCCTCCTGTGCTGTGCGGGTGCTTTCGGTCAGTTCAAGAACTTTAATCTCAAGTCCTGATTCATCAAGAAATGCTTGTACCCTTTGGGAATTTTTTGATAATTGCATGAACATCACCCTTGAAAATGATCAGATCATTTTATCCCACACCTAAAAGAAAAGACAAAAATAACAGTGAACGGTTATTTTTTTTTACTTTCAGCGGGGAGGG
>CAZBNE010000031.1:0-22689 GCA_964493155.1 uncultured Pelolinea sp. | reverse complement strand
TTTTTCTATTCTGATCTTTTTGACCTTGGATATGAAGCTATTGGCCAAATGGATTCGCGAGATGAAATTGTTGAGGATTGGCAAGAAGAATATACCAAAGGAGTTTTATATTATCTGCGTGAAAATCGCGTTTGCGGAGTGATTCTCTGGAATGTGTGGGAAAAGCTTAATGAAGCAAGACAGATTATTGGATTACCTGCACCGGTCAATAAAAGCGAGCTGATCGGAAGAATAACCGGATAAGAATTACTTGCAGAAAATTACGAGTAATATTCTGACAATAACTACAATTCCACCCAAAAGCCATGCAAGTATTAGATTGCGGCTGTTCAATGCATAAAAAAGAAAGAATGGAATTGAAATATCAAAAAGTACCGAAATTCTTTTGATAAAAGCCGAATCAAGAAATCTAACCTGCATTGAATGTCCCTGAATAAGAAAAAATTAATGTTAATGCACCGATTAAGAAGACCAATCCAAATCCATAGATCAATATTTTTCCAATAACCTGCCCTTCTCTTCCTTCCAATCCAACCGTTGCACAACCAAGAATGACTTTGGCAGGAGCCATCATACTGCCCAGTGCACCACCTGCTGACTGGGCTCCTAATATGAGCGGAACGCTTAATCCTAATAGTTCAGCTGTTTTCATCTGAAGCGCTGCAAAAAGTACATTGGAATTATTATTGCTGCCCGTTATAAACGCTCCAACAGCTCCAATGAAAGGAGAAATGAACGGGAAAAGATTTTGAGTAAATACCTTGCTTATTCCCTCAGCCAGGATCGCTGTCATTTGTGTATGTGACATAATTGCTGCAATACCAACCATTGTGAAAATAGCGATGGTTGTGTCGGTTGACTTTTCGGTTGTATTCTTAAGGATCGTATTAAAATCTTTCTTACTAAGAAATCCTGCTTTGATAAACACAAAGAATGAAATTAAACTGCTGAGTAAAATAATCATACCGGGATGATTCAGAATTATTATATCTCTACCCGGGCCTGCCGCGGTTATATCACCCAGTGAGGTTGAGATCTCGGGGAAATTAAAGGACAAAAATATCTTTCCCAGAGTATTCTTAATAGGTATAACCAGGCTGAACAAGAAAGTCATTACAACAAGAATTAAGTAGGGGAGAATTGACAAAAACAATTTACGGTTAGCTGATGGATCTGCATCGGTTTTCATGGTCGTTTTTGGGATCAAAAAATAACTGAGAACCAATGATATTAATGAAGGAATTGTTACAGCCAGAATGTAAAGCCCATTTGTAGCTAGCAGGTATTGCCCGCCGCCTAATATTAATCCTAGCAGAATCGTCAAAAAAAAAGTGCTTTTTATGCCTTTACTACCATCCGCGATAAATGTTACCAAAATACCACTGATAATCGCTGCAATACCGACCAGTACAGCTACCGCAGGGGCAAGTACCTCACTTGGCAAGTTGGTAATTGCCATCATGGTCTGGAATGAACTTGCCATCGATCCGAAAGAAACTCCCCAGGCATGTCCAATACTTGCCATGATCAATGCCTGAATGGGATTAAAACCAGTACTAACGAGCAAAGGTGCTGCAACTGCCACTGGAACGCCAAAGCCACCCATTCCCTGAAGAAATGAAGGGAATAACCAGCCCAGAAAAATCCCCTGTAAAGCTCGATTACTGGTCAATTGTGAAAGCCATATACCAATTCTTTTAATTGTGCCTGCCTGTTCAGTCAGAAAATATAAAAATAAAGCTGTCCAAATGATGAGCAGGACATCAATTGATAATAAAAAAGCCTTTATATATGCATATCCAATCAGATCAAAACCTGCCCCGAAGAATATAACAGCTATTAGGGTAGTTAGAAGCCAACATAACGAACCTGCCTTGCTGCCACTCCAACCCAATCCAAGCATGACAATTAGAAAAATGATGATAGGGGAGGCAGACAAAAACCAATTGAGTAATGAAATTTCCATAACAGGCAAGGATTATACAATATCTATGATCAGCAATTTTTGCTTGATGTGAAAAAATATTATTTTTCCAATGAACCCATATGGTAAAATCATATCTTGCGAAAATTTTATTCTTTTCTAATAAATTATTCCGGAGGTTCTGATGTCAGCTAAAAAATTTGTTTATCTTTTCAACGAAGTCCAGGAAGCGGAAAAATACGCTGGCTCCTGGGATGGCGTGCGCGGGCTGTTGGGAGGCAAGGGTGCCAACCTTGCGGATATGACCAGAATCGGTGTGCCTGTTCCTCCATTCTTTACAGTTACTACTGAGGCATGCAATGCTTTCCTGGATGCGGGTAATAAATTCCCTGAAGGGATGTGGGATCAAATGATGGCAGCGCTTATAGAGGTTGAAAAAGCCTCCGGGAAAAAATTCGGCGATCCAAAAAATCCTTTACTGGTTTCCTGCCGTTCAGGTGCAAAAATGTCCATGCCGGGAATGATGGACACTGTCCTGAATATCGGGTTGAATGACGAAACTGCCCGCGGCATGGTTGAGTTGACCAAAAATGACCGTTTTGTTTATGATGCTTATCGCAGATTAATCGGGATGTTCGGTTCAGTCGTGCTTGAGATTGATGATGAAGCCTTTGAAGAAGTACTTGATTCGGTAAAGAAAGCAAAAGGCGTAACCGCTGATACCGACTTGAAAGCTGAAGACCTAAAGGAATTGGTCGAGAAGTTAAAAGCAGTGATCAAGCGAGAAAAGGGCTTTGATTTTCCCCAGGAACCTCTGGAACAGATGCGCCTTGCGACAGAAGCAGTTTTCAAATCCTGGTTTGGCAAACGCGCGGTTGATTATCGACGGGCAGAAGGCATTCCTGACAACTTGGGAACTGCAGTCAATATTGTAACCATGGTCTTCGGAAACACCGGCTGGGAATCCGGCACAGGTGTGGCTTTTACCCGTGATCCTTCGACTGGAGAGAATAAACTCTTCGGAGAGTATTTGTTAAATGCCCAAGGTGAGGATGTGGTTGCGGGAATCCGCAACACAGAAAAGATAGAGAAAATGGCTGATACGTTATCTGAAGCGTACCAGCAGTTTGTTGAAATCACTCACAAACTTGAAAAACATTATCATGATATGCAGGACATGGAATTCACTGTGGAAAATCGCAGACTGTGGATGCTGCAAACCCGAAATGGAAAACGGACAGCCAGTGCCGCGGTAAAAATCGCAGTTGATATGGTCAATGAGGGTCTGATCACAAAAGAAGAAGCGCTTACCCGTGTTACTCCCACTCATATCGATACTCTCTTACACCCTCAGTTTTTAGGGGATACAAAATCAATCGCCAAAAAGGAAGGCAAATTATTTGCCACAGGTGTGAATGCATCGCCAGGCGCTGCGGTTGGACAGGTATATTTTGACGCTGACAAAGCCGAAAAAATGGCAAAAGAAGAAAAGCAGCAAGTGATCATGGTGCGTCCCTTCACTAAACCGGATGATGTACATGGAATGCTGGCTGCAAAAGGCATTCTCACCAGTGAAGGTGGTGCAACATCTCATGCCGCTGTTGTTGCCCGACAATTTGGAGTCCCCTGTATCGTTGGGGCATCGATGATCCATATCGACCTGGAAAAACGTGAACTGGATGCAAATGGTGTAAAGGTCAAAGAGGGTGATTGGATTTCGATTGATGGTGCTTCAGGAGAAGCATACCTTGGAGAATTAAAGTTGTCCGCTGCTTCGCTTGAGGAACAAACCGATTTGCTTACTCTGCTTGGATGGGCAGACGAAGTTTGTGCAAAGCCAGGCACCCGGCAAGGACCTGCCGGATGGCCGACAACTGGATTACAAGTATGGGCGAATGCTGATTACCCCAAAGATGCGCAGAGAGCTCGATCTTATGGTGCAAAAGGTATTGGCCTTTGCCGAACAGAGCATATGTTCTTTGAACAATCAAGGCTTCCCATTGTTCAGCGTATGATCATGGCTGAGACATCTGAAGAGCGCGTGAAGGCGCTTGATGAACTTCTGCCTTACCAGCGGTCGGATTTTGCCGGCTTGTTTGAAGCAATGAATGGCTACCCGGTAATCATTCGCTTGATAGATCCGCCTTTACACGAATTCCTGCCTTCTGAGGAGACCTTGCTTGAGGAAGTTATCACTATGCGTGTTAAAGGTGAGACCAAAGGTTTGGAAGAAAAGGAAAAACTATTGACACATGTTCGTGCGATGCATGAATCCAATCCGATGATGGGTCTGCGTGGCATTCGGTTGAGCATTGTCATACCAGAAATTGTTGAAATGCAAGTTCGGGCAATTTTTGAGGCAGCTGCAGATATGACCCTCAAAGGTATTGATGCGAAACCCGAGGTGATGATCCCGCTGACGGGGCATGTTAATGAATTGAAAAAAATCCAGCCGCGATTGATCGAGATTGCCAAACAGGTCATGGCTGAGAAAAAAGTGGAATTCCACTACAAATTCGGCACTATGATCGAAATCCCGCGTGCAGCGCTTACTGCTGGTGAGATCGCAGGAATAGCTGAATTCTTCTCATTTGGCACCAATGATTTGACACAAATGACATATGGTTACAGCCGTGACGATGCGGAACGGAGCTTCCTTGTGACATATGTAGAAGAAGGCATACTGCCGAAAAATCCTTTTCAGACTATTGATACAGATGGTGTAGGCCGTCTTATGAAACTGGCAGTGAAAGAGGGTCGAGAATGTCGTCCAAATCTTGAAGTTGGTATCTGCGGCGAGCATGGCGGTGATCCGGCTTCAATTGAATTCTGTCACACAATCGGTCAAAATTACGTTAGCTGCTCACCCTTCCGCGTACCCGTTGCGCGCCTCGCTGCTGCTCAGGCAGCATTAAAGTTCAAACCAAAAATTTAATTCACACGTGAGAATTATTGATAACCACAAATCCCGCAGTGAAAACTGCGGGATTTATTTATTGAGGTCGGGAATAAACCAGTTTGTAGATATTTAAAAATTCAGTGATCTGCATCAGGTAGTCTTGGGTTTCACTGGCGCGAAGTATCTCAAGGAACAAGTCCGGGTCACCTTCGGAAAGCGCCAGCCATATTTCTGCGTTACCGGGACCAGCATTGTAGGCTGCGAGAGCTGCCTGGGTGTTGCCTGAAAGATAAGTCCGCATGCGGTCAAGGTAAAACGCTCCAAGAGTCAAATTTACTCTGCCTAATAGCAGGTCTTGAGGATCGTAATTATCAGGCCAATTCAGAAGATTGGCATTCTCTGCACCGGTTGCGGGCATAATCTGAGATAAACCACTTGCACCAGCTGATGATGAAATAAAAGGATTAAACATACTTTCCTGTCGGATGAGAGCATAAAGAAGGAGAGGGGGGATTTCATAATCATTTGCTATCGTCACAATCATTTCTCTAAAATAAGCACCAAACCGAATATGTGTAAAGTAAATTGGTGCGGTTAAAGATGAAAGCTCATCCATGCCTGCCAAAGACAAAATATTCCTGCTTGTATATATAGCGGGTTGGTACAGGTTCTTTTCAACCAAGAAATTCATCAAACGGAATGAATTAACGACATCTGATTGAAGTTCATTACGAAGCAATTCGGCTTCATTGAAAGCTTCCTTGAACAAACCCAGGTCGTAAAGGATTAAAATTCTTTGGATGCGCTGATTGGCTTTCAGTTCTCCCAAACTGTTCAGATCGATCTCATCAGCTAAATTGAAGGTAGTCCTGAGCCACGAAATTGCTTCCGGTTTTTCCAGTTCCAGATCATACCCCAGGTCAATACCTTCATTAATAATTAAAGGTTCTTGACTTTTGATCAGCTCTCCCGCACGAATGCTGTAATAATCTGTTGGATCTGCTGTTTCTGCCAGCTGCCATGCCATTTTCGCGTCATCAGGTTTATTAAGTTGTGTGAATGTTTTACCAAGCCAGAGATAAGCTTTCGCTTTTTCAGTTGGGGTCGTACCAAGTACCAGAATCCGTTGGAAAATTGATAAGGCTTCATCAAACTCTCCAAGACGATAGTACGAGATGCCCGCAAGAAAAAGCCCGCGAAAACTCAATTCAGATGAAGGGTATTCATCCATCATACGTTGCCAGGAAATTGCGGCATTTTCAAGATCATCCGCACGTTCATACGTACGACCGGCTTCAAAGAGAAAGGTCGGAGCTTCAGTGGAATTCGGCGCTGATGAAACAAATCCTTTATAAGTCTCAGCTGCAATGGAATACTCATTTAAGATATTGGCCTGGATAAAAGCTTTCTCATCCCAGGTGGCGGGCCAGTATGCGTTTCCAGGATAATTTTCAATCAAGGTGTCATATTCCTCGATTGCATTGCGAGGTTGATTATTAAAATAATGGCTCAACCCCTTGAAATAATGGACACTGCCATCATTATCAATCGGATTTGATTCGATATACCTTTGAAATGCCTGAATAGCGAAATCATATGATCCTGCATAATAATCCACAAGACCACGATAAAAATCATTTACTGGAATACCGTTATTTACAAGTATTGATAATGCTGTAAAAGAATCAAATTCTTTTGGGAACTGGATAACAGAATCCATAAAACGCGAATTCGCTTCATCGGAAAGACCTAATTTTTGATATGCCTGGCCTGCCAGGAGGTTGGCGGTAGCTTTGGATGAGTTTTCCTGGGCAGCATCGTAAACTGCCAAGTAGTATTGAATGGCGGTTGTGTAATCTCCCAGATTATCGTATGCCTTTCCAATTTGGATGTTCAGGTAACTCGCAATCCCCGGCGGATCGCTTTGTAAAGCTGCCTGATAAGCGACTATCGCTTGCTGATAATCTCCTCCCGCTAAAGCGGCATTTCCCTGGTAAGTTCGAACAAGGTTGTCAATAATACCGGGTTTTAGATCGGCGAATTTTGCGTAGGCATTTGCCGCCTGTAAGTATTCTCCGGTATCAAAATAACTTTCACCGATCAAAAAATATGCATTGATTGCAGCTTCAGTTTCCGGAAATTGCCCTAGCAGGCGATTATATATATCGATTGCAGAGGTGTAATCCCGACTAGTGTAAAAGATTTTGCCCAAACCCAGCATCGCATTCGACTTAATACCAATTTCTGCCCCTTGATCATATTCCTGTTGGTATAGTTGCTGTGCAAGATCCAGATCTCCGGCAAAAAAAGCTTTATCTGCCTCTTTTAATCCTGAGGCAGGAATCGGTATGGCTGAAGGCGTGGTTGCGGATTGGATTTGCAGGATCTCAGAAATGCTTATTGATTTTTTTTCTTTTTCCCCTGATTCGATGACTGCCGATTTGGTAGTAAAGGGGAGACTGCAGGCTGAAAAAATAAAGAAGCAGCCAAGCAGGATTTTCAGTTTCGAATATGTCATGGCTGGTTTATATTATGGCTTATTCAATGTGTCAACTCTTTGACAAACAGCATTTCCCGTGTTAAACTCAGTAAAATAAGTCCAAAGGCGCTCAATACCGGGCGCGTTTTTTTTGGTGAAAAACCAATGCGCACCATAGAATGGGATTCCGCTGTGCAGCGGCTGAAATTGATCGATCAGAGGGACCTTCCTTCTCGATTGACTTATACTTATCTAGACTCCTATCAGAAAACCGCTGAAGCGATCCGTAATATGACTGTCCGTGGAGCGCCTGCCATCGGTATTACTGCGGCTTATGGATTGGTGCTCGCCGGTCTTTATTCCAAAGCAACATCGGTCGAATCCCTCAGAAAAGAATTGATCTATGCATCAGGTCAATTATTCAGCACCAGACCAACTGCTGTCAATCTCCAATGGGCGCTCAAGCGAATGCTGGCTGTTGCTGAAAAAGAATTTGATTCTATCGATTCATTGAATGATGCGCTAATCAATGAAGCAGCTCACATGGCTGAAGAGGATATCGTTATCAATAAAAAACTATCGGCGTTTGGTGCTTCGGTGATTCAAGATGGGGATACGATCATACATCACTGCAACACTGGCGCGCTGGCGGCTGTAGACTGGGGGACAGCACTTGGTGCAATCCGAATGGCTCATGAACAGGGGAAGAAAATCCATGTGCTTGTGGATGAAACTCGACCTCAGTTGCAGGGTGCACGCTTGACAGCCTGGGAGCTTTCACAATATAAAATCCCTTATGACATCATAAGCGACAATGCAGCAGGATATTTTCTACAAAATAGAAAAGCCGACAAAGTTTTTTTTGGTGGTGATCGGGTTGCACAAAATGGGGATGTGGCAAATAAAATTGGTACTTATATGCTTGCTTTGGCAGCTTCTGCCAACCAGGTGCCGGTATATTGTGTTGTGCCGACTTCAACAATCGACTTTTCTCTCGCAGATGGATTGAGCATCCCGATCGAAGAGCGAGGTGCGGAGGAAGTGCTTGATATCCAGTTTAATGGAAAAAAAATGACACCAGAAGGTTCCACGGCTCGAAATCCAGCATTTGATGTGACGCCAAGCAAGTTATTGACCGGGATCATCACTGAAAAGGGCATTATCAGTCCTCCTTTTGAAAAGAATCTTCGATTTGCCATTAAAGGTGTATAAGGAGTCAATATGTCATCAATTATTTGCACTGGATCGATCGCCTATGATTACCTGATGTCTTTTCCAGGTTATTTTAAGGATCATATCATCCCCGACAAGCTTGATTCGATCAGCCTTTCTTTTTTAGTGGATTCTATGATCAAACAACGGGGTGGGACGGCTCCCAATATCGCCTACAATCTGGCGTTATTAGGTGAGAAACCAAAATTGATGGGAACTGTTGGAGAAGATTTTGAAGATTATCGCAAATTGTTAGAAAACCAAGGCGTTGATACTTCATTAGTCGAACGCATCGACGGAATTTATACTGCGTCATTCTTTGCTAATACGGATCTTTCCAACAACCAGATCGCAAGTTTTTATAGCGGCGCGATGGCTTTTTCAAAAGATCTGTCGATATTTGATCTCAATAAATCTGAAATTGATCTAATTGTTATATCCCCAAATGATCCCACAGCAATGTGGAAATATGCCAAAGAATGCACAGAAATGGGTGTTCCTTACCTGTATGATCCAGGGCAGCAAGTTGTACGCAACAAACCGGAGGAGATCCGCGAAGGTATTTTGCATGCCCAAAGCCTTTTCATTAACGAATATGAATATGAGCTGATCCAAAAACATACAGGTATGAAAGATTCTGAAATACGCACAGCAGTTGACTATGTGGTGATTACCTGCGGGGAATGTGGATCAGATATCTGGGTAAAAGACGTGCATTATAAAATTCCTGTTGTTCAACCAGCCGCTATTGCTGATCCTACCGGTGTGGGTGATGCATTTCGTGGCGGCTTTCTGCGCGGAATGCGGCTGGGATTGGATTTTCAAACCAGCGGCCAAATGGGCGCTTTGGCAGCCACTTATTGCCTGGAAAATCGCGGCACACAGAATCACAAATACTCGATTTCTGATTTCGTAAAACGATATAGAGAAAACTTTAAAGATCAGAACGCTCTAGAAGTGCTTCTGAAGAATAAAAGAGAGGATTAAGAATGGAAAAATATGATGTAAAAGATATCAAACTGGCAGAGGGTGGCAGACTCAAAATCGAGTGGGCAGAACTGGAAATGCCGGTTCTGCGCACTATTCAAAAAAGGTTTGCGAAGGAGAGACCACTGGAAGGGATTCGTGTTTCTGCCTGTCTGCATGTAACCACAGAAACAGCAAACCTGATGCGAACGATTCAATCAGGAGGCGCAGATGTCGTCCTGACAGCTTCAAATCCGCTTTCCACTCAAGATGAGGTTGCTGCTGCCCTGGTATCGCAATTCGAGATTCCCACATTCGCGATCAAGGGTGAAACTAATGAAGTCTACTATAAACATCTGGACGCCGCGCTCGATCACAATCCGCACATTACAATGGATGATGGTGCAGACCTGGTTAGTACGCTTCACACCAAAAGGCGTGAAATGCTCGAAACAGTGGTTGGCGGAACCGAAGAGACAACCACAGGTGTGATCCGATTGCGAGCGATGGCAAATGATAAAGCTTTGAATTATCCGATCATCGCCGTCAACGATGCTATGACCAAGCATCTATTTGATAATCGTTATGGCACGGGCCAGTCAACACTTGATGGAATTGTCCGCGCCACCAATACCCTGCTGGCTGGAAAGACCTTTGTGGTAGTAGGCTATGGTTGGTGCGCCCGTGGATTGGCAACCAGGGCACGTGGAATGGGCTCTAATGTCATCGTCACAGAAATTGATCCCTTGAAAGCATTAGAAGCGGTTATGGATGGTTTCCGCGTGATGCCGATGATCGAGGCAGCTAAAGAAGGCAATATTTTCTGCACATTGACTGGTGACCTGAATGTCATTGATAAAGCTCATTTTGAAGTCATGAAAGATGGCGCTATCGTTGCCAATTCAGGGCATTTTAATGCAGAGATCAATATTCCTGCGATTGAACAAATGTCAGTCTCCAAGCGTCTTGTCAGGCCTTATGTTGAGGAGTATGTCCAAAAGGATGGTCGGCGTATTTATATCTTGGGGGAAGGCCGCCTGATCAATCTGGCAGCTGCAGAAGGACATCCGGCAAGTGTTATGGATATGTCCTTCGCTAACCAGGCTCTCAGCCTGGAATACATGGTCAAAAACGCTGGCAAGCTGGAAAAAAATGTGTATGGGGTACCACATGATATTGACCAGGAGATTGCCCGTTTGAAACTGGAATCAATAGGTATTGAAATTGACGTGCTAACTCCGGAACAGGAGAAATACCTGCATTCCTGGGAGCACGGAACATAATACAAAGGATGCTTAATAAGCCGTGAAGTCAATAAGATTTCACGGCTTTTTTTAGTAAAGTTTCGACACAAAACCATAAAAAATCTGCATCTTTTTTGGCTTGGAAAAGCAATAAATAAATCCTTTGTGGAAAAGAATTTCAAGAACAGTACAATTATCTTATGGAGATATTCAATCAGGTTATGAGTTGGTTGGAGGCTGGTAAAAAAGCTGCCGTTGCTACAGTAATTAAGAAGCAAGGCTCAGCCTTGCGAAGCGTTGGCTCAAAAATGGGAATCAGTTCAGAAATGAATGTGGCTGATTCAGTCAGCGGCGGTTGTGTAGAAGGGGCAGTTGTTCAGGAAGCTCTTAAGGTGATGAAAACTGGTCAAAAAATAATTGTGGATTACGGCATCACTGATAATGAGGCTTGGGCTGTTGGTCTGGCATGTGGCGGTCAGATAAAAATATTGATACAGCCAGTGGGTGCAAACAACTCAGATGGTTTTTCATTGGAAATGGTTAGAAAGATCGATGAATTAAAAACAGCTGATATACCTTTTTGTGTATTAACCGATATTTCGAAAAATTTCAAAAAGGAAGCTGCGATAGTGACTGAAGGTAAACCAATTCTTCCTACTAAAAAACCTCGCTGGATTGATTTCGCTTTACTGGAAGAATTGAAATCTTTTGAACGAAAAGAGACATCCGGGATAATAACAATTAAGTCAAGAGAAATCTTTGCAGATTTTTCTTTTCCCAAACCACGGTTGGTCATCATCGGTGCAGTCCATATTGCACAATCTCTGGTAAAAATGGCCCGCATTTGTGGTTTCACAACGATTATTGTTGATCCGCGAAAAACATTTGCTTCCAGCGAGCGGTTTCAGGATGTGGATCGCATGGAAATTGCCTGGCCAACAGATGGCTTAGTCAAAATTGGTTTGAATGAAAGGGACTATCTTTTAGCTCTCAGCCATGATGAAAAGCTTGATCTTCCTGCGCTGCAAATGGGAATGGATAAAAAGGTACGTTATATTGGATTGCTATCATCGCGAAAGACACGCGATAACAGGTTAAAAAAATTAAGCGATGCAGGCTGGAGCAAAGGCGACCTTAGAAGAATACACGCTCCGGTGGGATTGGATCTCGGTGCACGCAGCCCGGAAGAAATCGCGCTTTCAATTCTTGCTGAAATGATCGCGATTCGCTATGGTAAATATGATTAAAAGATTTGGATTTTGAGAACCATTTATGTATTGGAACGGTTGTAATTCCGAATCGCTCCGAGGAGTTCGATCATTGTTGAAAGGATAATCGCTGCCAATCCCAGGATCAGGACGAAATTGACCAATCTCGCAATGTTGTCTGAAAGATTAAGGGGAAAAATCCGCCAAAAGATGAAACCTGAAATAAAAGCAAAGACATTGCCGATCGCCTGCATCAGATTTTTAAACCACTTACGATCAAAGAATAAGAAAATAAAATTCATAAAAATTGTCACCCCAAATGACAAATTAATCGCCCACAGGCATCTGGAAAAATCCTTTGTAAACAGCGAAACATTCCAATTTAATAAATTATTTGCAATATAACAAAATAGAATATTAATAAGTATCGAAACGATATATCCAAATTGTCTGGCTGATGATGGCATTTTATTCTCTGGCATTTTCACCTCCAATGGGCTTGACAAATTATTAAATTATTTGGCTATCAGCATTAATGATATACGAAAAATAATATTTGAAGTTTCAAGCAAAGCTCAATACGAATATACTTTAGATCTGAATTTCTGATGAAAAAAAGTAATTTTCATTGACGATTGAAGCAGTACTTAACCTGAACCTGATGTCATCCGCACAAGTGAAAGTTATTTGATGATCCCTAAAATATTTTCATCCTTTATTTTAAGGATCGACAGAAGAATGGTTAAAAATGTTAAAACACGTGATATATGCAACGCACTTAGGACATGCCGTTGCCAGATCCGCAAGAATTTCTAAAGAACTATTCTCCGCGATAAACAACAGCCTGGTTTCCAAGCGCATCCCAGCGCTGTTGGAAAGTGGAAATCTTTACATTATATGTCCATTGACTGTCCACAACAGTAAAGACGTTCATATTGTAGCCAGTGATGATCCAGGTATGCTCAAAGCGGGCGACGCGCGTTGTGTTGCCATTCGAGGCTGTATATTCCTGTGGTTCGATCTCGAAGGGCATGTTGACAATCCAGGCAATTACCGGTCTGCCTGAAGCGATCTCATTTCTGATCTTATCCAGATCCCATCCGCGAACTGCTTTGGCATTAACCCCATATTCACGCAGCAATTTGGCAATTGGTTTGGCATGAATGCCATAATCGGTGGGCGGAAGTTGACCCATAGCGCCGTTAATGGAGCCAACGAAACCCTCTTCAGGATCGTCAGAATATGGAAGACGGCTGATGAAATCGCGTTCATCGATGCTGACACCATAATAGCGAGCAAAATCAACAGCTGATTGCGATTCACAGTCCAGTGTGTAAAGCATGGGAGATCCATATAAACCGCTAATACTGGCGGTCAACGGTAGTTCAGTGATTTCAGGCTTTGATTCCGGAATCGCGGTTGGGGCAGGTTGTGGTTGCTCGGTTAGTGTGGGCTCCAATTCAGGGACTTGTTCAGCTGGCGATAAAGGCGTGGCTTCGAGTGGCAGACCAATAACTGGTTCTGAAGTTGTGATTGGTAGAAAGGGTGTGGCTGTTTGCTTGCCTTTGATCAAAGGGATAATTAATTCATCCCGGCTGCTATCGGCTTTGATCAAAAGCTCAATAAAAGGAAGGGAACCTGGAAATGCCACGACAACCATTGCGCTGGTTAACAGGCAAAGCAGTGTTGCGAAGAGAATACCCGCTGCAGTTAAAAGTGAAAAAGTATGTTTCACAGGCGATTTTTCAGACATGATTCCTTAACTACGTTGCAAATATCTTGCCACAATGAATTCAATAAAGGTTGTTTCCAAATTAACGCATAGAAATATTGATTAGTTCCCATTTCATTGAAAAAAAATGCACCGAAATTATTTATTGCGCGATTTTGCCCTGCATTAACCTGATCTCTGCGATCTGGCGGACGCATTCCTTTTCCAGTACGCCAAATGAGATATCCAGGCGAATTCGGCAGAATTTTAAAGTATCGGCAACAGTTAAAAAGGGCTCCATATGGACTTCACTAGGAGCTCCGAAAATATAATGGATGATACCCGCTTTTATCGCAGCCGAAAAACACATTGAACAAGACTCAGCATTGCTGACCAGGTAAAATTGCTCGAATTCTTCGGGTTCGAAATCTTTTGCCAGCCGACGGATCAGGTTGATCTCGGCATGCGCAGTGGGGTCACGATCGCTCACTTGAGTATTATGCGCGGATGCGATAATTTTCCCGTTTGCATCCGCCATCACTGCTCCGAAAGGATAATTTCCTTGATCAGCGGCGATTTGCGCCTCTTCCATGGCGAGACGGATCAAGGCAGCTTTAGTGTCAAAATCCATTTGTGCATCCAACATATTGAAAACTAATTTTAATTCGAAATCTTAATGCACTTGGTAGATAGAATTAGAAATAAAGATTAATTTAAGGCTGGTGAGAAATAATCGACATGATAATTTCCCAGTTTAAAAAATGGCTGTGGATCATCCACAGCCGGAAATCTGGATTTTAGATTTAATGTGATATTACTTACTCATCCATTGCAGAGGAATCTTCTGCTGTGCTTTCCGCGTCATAAGTGGCAGTTACTGGCATCCCGGAACCCATGGCGTGATCTCGCACAGCTTTCTCGATCTCAGCGCATAATTCAGGATTCTGCTTCAGATATTCCTTGGCATTTTCACGTCCCTGTCCAAGGCGGACATCCCCATAGGAGAAAAATGCACCACGTTTGGTAACCACATCCAGCATCGTGCCCAAATCAAGCACATCACCGGATTTGGAAATGCCTTCATTGTACATAATGTCGAATTCAGCAGTTCGGAAAGGTGCAGCGACCTTGTTCTTGACAACACGCACACGGGTGCGGTTGCCAACGATCTCGGCGCCGGATTTGATGGATTGGATGCGCCGCACGTCCAACCGCACCGAGGCGTAAAACTTAAGTGCCAATCCACCGGGAGTCGTTTCAGGATTTCCAAAATAAACGCCTATTTTCTGGCGAATCTGGTTGGTAAAGACCACCGCGGTCCGCGTCTGGTTAATGGCGCCTGAAAGCTTACGCAGCGCCTGGCTCATCAGGCGCGCCTGCATGCCCATGGTGGCGTCGCCCATGTCGCCTTCGATTTCGGAACGAGGCACCAAAGCCGCCACACTGTCAACCACCACCAGATCCAAAGCGCCGGAACGAACCAGGGTTTGCAGGATCTCTAAAGCCTGCTCGCCCGTATCCGGCTGAGAAATGAGCAGGTCTTCAACATTCACGCCCACTTTGGCTGCATAGGCAGGATCAAGGGCATGTTCCATGTCGATAAAAGCAACCGTACCGCCCATCTTCTGCGCCTCGGCTGCCAGATGCAGGCACAGTGTTGTTTTGCCGGATGCCTCAGGGCCGAAGATCTCAGCCACGCGTGCGCGCGGCATTCCACCCACACCCAGAGCGATATCCAGTGAGAGCGAGCCGGTGGGGATGGCAGCCACTTCAAGATGGCGCGCTTCACCCAGACGAATGATGGCTCCCTCGCCGTAACGCTTGGTGATATCATCCAGAGCTTTATTCAGGACTACTTTTTTGGCCTCATCCATCGATTTCTCGACTCCTTGTGATTTGTCTGAATCATTTGCTTTGGCTGCCATGCTGTTCTCCTCAATCCTATTTACTAAAATTATAGTTTACATAATTATAGTATATCTGTTCTAAAAAACCAGGTCAACTCTATTAATGATTATAGAGATTATCCTTATCAATTTCAACATTAAGAAAAAACCTCACTTGACAAATAAAAAGGTTAAGTGATAAAAATATGCGTCTTTAACAATTGAATATCACGGAGAAAAGCGGCTGGGTCTCTGATAAGAGACTACGAGGAAGAGGTTCCTTCCTGCAAGGGAAGCGCTACCCCCGGAAACGGGGAAAAATCGATTAGTTCAGCGGGTGCCTCTGCAGCCCTGCCACGGGCTGCATTCTCCCTTCCGAAAAGCATACATTCAAGAACAGGCAGCAATGCCTTTGGCAAAATGGGTGCAGTGGCCAGAGTCAGGTTTAAAAAAACTCTGTTTTTAAAGTGGAAGGGCAGCGCAGCCATTAATCAAAAATATGGGCATGCCTGGCATGCCCATAACTTTTTAAGGACACTATAGGAGAAAAACATGGATAAAAAAGAGATTCTCGAACGCGTAAAAGCTGATAATGTCAAGTTCATCAGTTTCCAATTCTCGGATGTGACCGGCAAGGTCAAGAGTGTTGATTCTCCAGTAAATCAGCTGGAAGGGCAATTGGATAACGGAATTTGGTTTGATGGATCTTCTGTTCAGGGTTTTGCCCGAATTCAGGAAAGCGACATGCACCTGCGCGTTGATACAGATACTTACGCGGTATTGCCATGGACGCCCCCAGATTTGAGACGCGCCCGCTTTTTCTGCGATATTATGACACCGGAGGACGAACCCTTTGCCGGTGATCCACGCGGGCAGTTGAAGTGTAAACTGGCTGATCTTAAAAAACGCGGTTTAACTCTCAATTGCGGAACTGAACCGGAATTCTTTCTCTTCCGTCAGAATGGTAACATGCACCCTGTTCCTCATGATGTCGGCGGTTATTTTGATTTTTCCTCGGATGACGAGGCTGCGCAAGTACGCACTGAACTGATGTTTGCGCTCAATACGATGGGATTGGAAGTGGAAGTCGGCCACCACGAAGTCGCGCTTGGTCAGCATGAAATTGATTTCCATTTCGCAGACGCATTGCGTACTGCTGATAACGTGCTCACGCTGAAATACACAGTAAAAGCCATTGCCGCAAAACATGACCTGACTGCGTCCTTCATGCCCAAACCAATGTTCGGCACCAATGGATCAGGCATGCATACACATCAGTCTCTCTTTGATTTGGATGGCAATAACGTGTTTTTTGACCCGACAGATGATTTCCATCTCTCGGAGATCGCTTATGCCTACATTGCCGGACAGTTGAAACATGCCCGTGGTCTCTCCGCCCTGGTAGCTCCGACCGTCAACTCATACAAGCGTTTGGTGCCCGGTTATGAGGCGCCTGTGTACGTGGGCTGGGCACAAGAGAACCGCTCTGCATTGATCCGCATCCCGCGTTATACTGCCGGTCAGGATAAAGCCACACGCGCTGAACTACGCTGCCCGGATCCATCCTGCAATCCCTACCTGGCTTTTATCGGCATGCTGGCAGCGGCGCTGGACGGGATTGATAACAAACTTAAGGTACCCAAGCCGCTCAATAATGTAAATATTTATGAACTGAGCATCGACGAGCGCAAAGCCAAGGGTATTAAGGAACTTCCGGGTGCGCTTGACGAAGCTCTGGTGGAACTGGATAAGGACGATGTGCTGCGGAACGCATTGGGCAATGAGATCTACTCAGCTTTCCGGCGCGCTAAACTTGAAGAGTGGGAGGAATTCCGCATACAGGTAACGGATTGGGAAGTGAAAAACTTACTCGAAGCCGCTTGAAAACTATCGTTAAATGAATTTTTATTCAATGAGCGGATGAAATCCGCTCATTTTTTTATGTTCTATCGTCAAACACTTCCAAATTGGGGTATTTATCTTTTTAGTGGTTTCTGAACAATGATCTGCTTTTGCCGCTCCCGCCGGGAAGGATCTTTTTCAACGAAAACAGGTTTGAGTGTGAATGGGTCCAGCCTTGTTGAATAAGTTAGCGCGGAGTAAGTTGAAGGTAAGGGGATAAAGAGCTGCACCTGCTCGGGAGTGAGGTGCAGTTCCCGGCTCACAAAATGTTTCAATTCACGCATGTCCTCTTCTGAACAACCGGGGTGCGCTGCGATGAGGTAATAGGTTAGATATTGCTTTTTGCCAACCTCACGGGAACGCCTGTCAAAATCGTGCTTGAATTCAAGCAATCCATTGATACCCGGTTTGCCCATTTGCTCCAGAACATGTGCCTGGCTGTGCTCCGGGGCAACTTTAAGCTGGCCAGAGACATGATGCTCAACCAGTTCTTCAGTAAATTCCCCGCCATGTTCAGCGTCAGCAGCGATCAGGTCATAACGCAGTCCTGAACCTACAAACACCTTCTTTACACCGGGCAATTGCCCTAACCTGCGCAATAGATCGGTTTGTACTGCGTGGTCGGGTTTCAGAGCTTCACAGACAAAAGGATAGATACAGCGCTTGTCCTGACACGCGCCCTGTTTAAGCTTCAAAGGGCATTCATAACCATACATATTCGCTGTTGGGCCGCCGACATCCAGAATATAACCCTTAAAATCCGGTAAGCGCGTAATGGCTTTAGCTTCATTGATAATGGAATCCATACTGCGCCAGCGAACCGTACGCCCCTCATGGACAGCAATTGAGCAAAAATTACATTCACCGTAACAACCGTGATGGGTGTTGATGGAAAAACGGATCGTCTCCAGCGCTCTTACCTTGCCCTGACGCTCATAAAAGGGATGCTGGGCACGCTGGAATGGTAGAGCATAAACAGCGTCCAGTTCTTTTTGGGAAGGGTAATTCGCGGGCGGATTTTGAACCAGCCAACGGTCAGCATGCCTTTGGGTTAAACCGCGTGCTGAATGGGGATCGCTGTTCTTGTAAAAAGTATGGAACATGGAGATAAAGGCTTCAGAATCAGCGGAAACAGATTCAAAGGATGGAAGCTCCTGATAATCTGGATGGGGAGTTGATGAAATGTAGCACAATCCCCGCATGTTAGTCGGATCTTTGCCTTCACTCAGCAACTGAGCCAGCTGGACAACGGATTGGTCCGCCATGCCATATAGAAGATAATCTGCTTTGGCATCAAAGAGGATAGAACGGCGTATAGTGTCATCCCAAAAGTCATAGTGGGCAATGCGCCGTAGAGATGCTTCTATGCCGCCCAGAACGATTGGCGCAGTATTCTTGAAATGGCGGCGAATCAGGTTGGCGTAAGCGATCACTGCACGGTCAGGACGGCGGGAGTTTTCTCCACCGGGAGTGTAATCATCTTTTCGCCGCTTTTTTTTGCTGGCAGTGTGGTTGGCGACCATGGAGTCCACACTGCCTCCGGTGAGACCCCAGAAAAGGCGCGGTTCACCCAGTCGAGTGATATCTGCGTGCGTTCGAAGGTCCGGTTGGGCAATGATACCCACCCTGAACCCGACACTTTCAAGAATACGCCCGATGACCGCCGCACCGATGAAAGGGCTGTCGATATAGGAATCACCACTGACAAGGATGATATCCAACTGATCCCAGCCGCGGTCGATCAGTTCTTCAGGAGTAGTAGGAAGGAATTTAAAACTCATTTTAAGAAATTGTATCTTTGTTTGCATGATCAGCCTGGAGTAAGCTGACTATAAAGCCGCCAGAAATTAACAGAGGACTCATTATTGAATATTTGTCTGGTTTACATTCAGTCAGTATCGGCTTGAAGGCTCAATGAATAGGCTATCTCAATCCCAACACCAATTGAAGGTTACAAAAATAATTGGCAATTATTATCAAAGATGAATTACATGTGATCAGAATTGTAGTCAGGGATCTATTTGAGGACGGGATCGTCGAGCTTTTCCTCAATGAAAGTTTGCCATCCCACATTCGGCTTTCAGATCCTGTACATCACCTTAAATGCCTGACCGCACGGCTGGTTAAGACAAATGGCCTGAGTCCTTGTGCTAGCTAAGGATCAGGTCTTTTATCATCAAAGGTTTGACGATTTATATACGCTTGAAGATTAATCAGAAGGATGATGCGCATAGGCAATAATATATTCCTACGCAAGTCTGGTTAGAGGGCAAGCTTACTGAGGCTTCTCGCCCAGGCTGCTGCACGGTCAACCTCACCCTTCTTTAGAGGACCTTCTTTACCCTTGACCTTGAAACCCATTGGCTCAGAGATGATCACCGCGCTGGCGCGCGCCAGTTCGACCGCAATTTTACCGGCGGCATCGCCATGGATGAAGAGTTCGACACGGGTATCAAAGACAGCAGCTTTGATGTTTTCCAGCTGACCTGCCTTCAATGCCATCAGAAAGTCCATCATTTTCTGGGAGGGCTGCCAGGCGATGATTGGGCTGCCGACGACCAGCAGTTTGACTTCTTTCAAATACTCCGCTTTAAATTCCAGGACGGGCACTGCCACTGTTTCGCCACCCAGTTCTTTGGCAATTGTCTCGGCAATGGTTTTGGTATTACCGTACACAGAATCATAAATAACCAAGAATTTCATCGAAAATTCCTTTATTGAGAATAAAGTAATTATATCTTTTCGGCCACTCAAGTTTTAGTTGAGATAATAAATGTATCTGTAATCCATGACTCATTCAATAAGTGAAAGGATTAGAAAAAAGCCCCGCAATAGCAGGGCTTTTGGATTTCATAAAAAAATTATTTACTTTTTGCAGCCAGCTTGAGGCGAACCGCTTTGCCGCGCAGCTTGTACTTGCCGTCAGAGGCCTGCAGGATGTGGGTGAAGTCACGCTCGGATACATCCACAAAAGCATGGCGGTCGAAAATGTCGATCTTGCCGATGGAGCGTGAATTGATGCCGGTTTCGCCCGCGATGGCACCCACCACATCGTTGGCGTGGATGCCGTCGATGCTGCCAAGGTTCAGCTGCAGGCGCACCATACCCTCTTCGCGGTGCTGGCCTTTACGGTGTTCTTTCTTTTTAAAAGAATGCGGAGCATCACCCGCCTTGGAGCGCGGATAGCCTTTCTTTTTGGGCGAGAACTCGCGGGAGTCCACGCGCGCCATTTCGGGTGCCGCGGGCAGGGCGATCTCTTTTTCAGAACCACGAGCCATACTGATTGCGGCAGCGGCAATCTCCCCCAAAGTGTAAGGGGATTCTTCCGCCAGGCGGGCGATCAGGGCACGGTCGCGCTTGGACGCATTATTGGCAAGCGTCGCTAACAAGCGTGCCTCAAAGCGTTCTTCACGGCGGTTGATGACAGCCTCTTTGGTCGGCATGGGCAGTTCGGTCATGGGCTGACGGGTGAAATGTTCAATATTTCTAAGAAGGCCGCGTTCGCGCGGGGTGAAGAAGGTAATGGCGATGCCTTTTTCGCCGGCGCGGCCTGTACGGCCTACACGATGCAGATAATCATCAGCGTCATTGGGGGCGTCGAAATTAAAAACATGCGATAGACCCTGGATATCCAGCCCGCGCGCGGCTACATCGGTAGCAACCACAATATTGATGAGGTGCCTGCGGAAGGCGCCGAGCACCTTTTCGCGTTTGGATTGGTCCATATCACCATGCAGAGCCTCTGCAGCGTAACCGCGGCTTTTGAGGTCATCCGCCAGATTCTGGGCGCTGGCGCGGGTGCGTGTGAAGATCAGCGCGCCGGAAATATCTTCCATCTCCAATAGATTGACCAAAGCGGCAGGTTTGTTATCTTGACGGATCAGGCAATAGCGCTGGTCTGTCTCGGAGACTGTGCGTTGTTTGGATTCGATGGTGATCTCAAGCGGGTCGTTGAGGTACTGATCGGCCAGCCGGCGAATTTCTTTGGGCAGGGTTGCAGAAAAGAGAGCGGTCTGGCGCCCGTTGGGAATGCCTTTGAGGATGGATTCAATATCTTCAATAAAGCCCATTTCAAGCATTTCATCCGCTTCATCCAGGACCAGATACTGCACATGGCTGATATCCAGCAAATTCTTGCGGATGAGATCCATGACGCGTCCGGTGGTGCCGACGACGACATCCACGCCCTGTTTAAGTTTGTTGATCTGCAGGGAGTAGGCCTGCCCACCGTAAACGGTCATAATGCGCAGTTTCTTTTCCTCGGCCATCAGCGCGGCGGCTTTGGTCACCTGGATAGCAAGTTCGCGGGTCGGCGCCAGAATGAGTGCCTGAACGTTCGCACCGCGCTCCATGCGCTGAAGCAAAGGCAGCACAAAAGCAGCGGTCTTTCCAGTGCCGGTCTGCGCCTGGCCCATCAGGTCGCGCCCCGAAAGCAATGCAGGGATGGCCTGCATCTGAATGGGGGTGGGGGTCTCAAAGCCAAGCTTCTGTATAGACCGGAGGAGATTCTCATCCAGTCCCAAATTTTCAAAATCAGATAACATGATCAATACGCTCCATTTCAATATAAAACGCCTTGCTGAAACCGGCAAGGCGTTTGACTCCAAGCACGATAACCTGTCCGGGTGGATCTTCCGGACGTAACATTATAGCACGGAATTAGTATTTTTTATCCTCACAGAGATACAATAATCTATTAGCCTGGTTTCTCAAGTTGAATGGATCAATTCATAAACCACTAATATCGTTTTACGCATCCTTATATCCTTTTAACCACACTTCGCAGGACGCATTACCAATTTTCACTCCCCATGCGTAAGAGCGTATCAAGAACCTATTGAATCAACAGTGATGTCATTGTCAGCGAGCCTGCGAGCGGCTTGTCATTAAAGAAAGAGATGGCATCATCATCGGTTTTTAATGCCAGCGTGTAGAGCATGGGCAGGTAATGTTCGGGGGTTGGCACTGCCAGTGCAACGGATGCACCCAAAGACTGATAATCGGCCAGTTCTTCAAAACGACCGGTATTGATGAGATCTTTAAAAATTGCGTCCGCTTCCTTGGCCCATTCCAGTGCAAAGGGCTGGTTGAAGTTGCGAAAATCATTGCCGGGGATAACAATGCGTTGCAAATTATGCACTATATTGCCGCTGCCCACGACAAGCACACCCTGGTCGCGCAGGGGCGCAAGCTCTTTGGCAAGGTTATAGTGATACAAGCCGGGTTGAGTGTAATCGAGACTGAACTGAACAACGGGG
>CAZBNE010000030.1:0-23937 GCA_964493155.1 uncultured Pelolinea sp. | reverse complement strand
AGAAATTGCCGGTCTCCTCACCGATGATCTTGGTGGAGTTCTTGTTGGCGCCTACTGTGCCATCGGAACCCAGACCGAAGAATACGCAGCGCACGATGTCGTCAGTTTCAATACTGAATTGCGGATCGAAGCTGATGCTCTTGCCGGTGACGTCGTCTTCGATACCCACGGCGAAGTTGTTCATGGGATTTGCCTTTATCAGTTCATCGAAGACGCCTTTGACCATGGCAGGCGTGAATTCTTTGGAAGAGAGGCCAAACCGACCGCCGACTACCACCGGCGATTCCTTGAAGGGTGCGCTGCCTGCTTTGACTGCTTCAAGAATGGCAGTAGCGACATCCTTATAAAGAGGTTCGCCATCAGCACCGGGTTCCTTGGTGCGATCCAGAACCGCGATGGATTTAACGGTCTTTGGAAGCGCTCTGAGCAGCAGCTGAGCCGAGAAGGGGCGGAACAGTCTCACAGTAAGAACACCGACCTTTTCACCTTTTACGGTGAGGTGGTTGGCGGTCTCTTCGGCGGTTTCAGCGCCGGAGGCCATGATGACGATCACGCGTTCCGCATCCGGAGCGCCGGAGTACTCGAAGTTATGATACGCGCGGCCGGTCAGTTTGGCGAACTTGTCCATCACTTTTTGGGTGATCTCGGGGCAGGCAGCGTAGTAAGTATTTACTGTCTCACGTCCCTGGAAATAGACATCCGGATTGGCAGCAGTTCCGCGGATCACTGGTTTTTCAGGATTCAGGCCGCGTTGGCGGTGGGCGGCAACCAGATCTGCGTCGATCATTTCTCGCATTACTTCTTCATCAATGAGTTCGATCTTGGCGACTTCGTGCGAGGTGCGGAAACCGTCAAAGAAGTGCAGGAAGGGTACGCGCGATTCCAGGCTGGCAGCCTGGGCGATGAGCGCCATGTCATGGGCCTCCTGAACAGAGCGGGAGGCAAGGAAAGCCCATCCGGTGGCTCGCGCCGCGGCAATATCGCCATGATCGCCGAAAATGGACAGGGACTGAGTGGCCAGCGAGCGTGCACTGACGTGGAAAACAGCCGCGGTAAGTTCACCGGCGATCTTGTACATATTGGGAATCATGAGCAGCAAGCCCTGCGAGGCAGTAAAAGTTGTCGTTAGCGAGCCAGTGGTCAAGGCGCCATGAACCGCGCCGGCGGCACCGCCCTCGGATTGCAGCTCCATAACCAGCGGAACCGTACCCCAGATATTGGAAATGCCGGCGGCAGCCCAGGCATCAGCGAATTCACCCATGCCAGATGAGGGTGTGATCGGATAAATCGCGATGACTTCATTCAAGCGGTAAGCGGTATATGCAACGGCTTCATTGCCATCGATCATGACCTGTTGACGTTTCATCTATAACTCCTTAGGAAAAATATTTTGAATTTGCATGAATGCCCATGCAGGCGAAATAGAACGATTATATTTAAAACCAATTAATCATACCACTTTTTGATTTTGAAGTTTATTTCAGGTAAGGCTGCGCGAGGAGTAGTGCGTTCAGGCTCTTGCTGTCATTCATTTCACCTGTCTCGACCATTTTACGGGTCTCCGCGATTGAAAGCCGCCTGACTTCCAGGAATTCATCCTCATCCATTTCCAGAGGTGCAGGGGTAAGCTCGGTCGCGAGAAAAATATGGTTTATTTCCGTAATGTAACCAGCTGCTACATAGATCGATCCAAGCTTTTTCAGGCTACCGGCGGCCATCCCGATCTCTTCACGGATTTCCCTGGCTGCTGCTGCTTCGGGCGATTCTCCATCATCCATCACTCCGGCGGGCAGTTCCAGCATCAGGCTGTCGCTGCCCATACGGAACTGGCTGACAAAAAAAATCGAATCATCGCTGTCCACCGGGAGGATGGTCACAGAATTCTTGTGGTTAACCAGATCGTAGGCGCTTACGCGCCCGTCCGGCAGGCTGACCTGCAGTTTTTCGACATCAAATGCGCGTCCGGTATAGACAGTCTTGCGGGAAAGGATCGAAACAGTCATCAGGATTCCTTCTAAATTTTGATTTTGATAATTTTATCTCTTCATGCAGAAAGAATGAAAAAGTTAAGACTCAACTAATGAAGATAACGTTCTCTGAGCTTGTCGAAGGGAGCGGATTTGATATGCCCGTGGCTTCGACAAGTCCAGCCAATGGGCTTCGACAGGCTCAGCCAACCGCAAAATCCCTCTCCTTTTTTTCTTCGAATAAATAGAAGGGGGGAAGAAAAAAACCCTGACGGATATTCCATCAGGGTCAGATTGATTCTTGTTGTGTCTATTTATTCGCGAAATAATCTGTTCCGTAATAATTAGGGTCATTGGTTTCAAGCAATACAACGATGGTTCCGGTTCCGCGCAGACTGTCGGGGATGTTCAAAGTTACTCTGAATCCCTGCCCGCCCTCGGGTTTGTAGGTGCCGGTGCCAACGACGATGTACTTGCTGTAGTCATACTGACCGTCAGGGCCCATCTTGAAGGTCAGTTCCATGTTGTCAAGCAGCCAGGGATAGGAACCCTGGACCGTGGCTGTCTGATCCTTGACAAATTCGACCACGCACAGGAATAAACCTGGTGCACATTTCTTTGAGTTGTAATCCAAGGTCAAAACTGGCGCAGGTCCGGGAGTAGAAGTTGGCAACGGTTTGGCGGTTGGCTCAACATTTTTAGGCTCTGCTGTCGCATCGGCGGTTGTATCATCATCGTCATCCGTATCAGCCTCTTCGGTTCCGTCGGCGGGCGTGGCATCTAGTGGAATGGCCATGGCCGTCTGGGTGCCTGCAATGATATCTTTCATCAGCTGTGATTGGGTGGATACTGGATTTGGTAAGGTGGTATCCTCTTCAGGCGTATCGGAAGGACCTCCGGAAGCAGAGCGTGTGCAGGCGCCTATCAAAACGCTGAAAATGATAAGCCCTGCCAATAGAACGATTTGATTCCTTTTCATGAGTATTTCTCCTCCAAAGTTCTTATTGTATAAATTATATTAATAAATATCACAATAATTATAATAGCATGTCAGGGCATGCACGTCAATATAAATATACACCATAAAAATGAAAAAAGATGCTGACGATTAAAGATATCGTCATTCTGAGCAAAGCAAGAAGCCCGACTTCTGTTGATAAAATGTTTGGCTTCGCAAATTAGATCTGTAATTTTCATTCATTCCACATTTCTTTTTACAGATTGATTTTTCCACGGATGAAAAATAAACTCATTTATCTTTCCTACCAAACGTTTTTTTTAGGCAACAGTATCTGTCAGAGATTAAAAATCCAGAAGGATGGTGACTGGACCGTCGTTATGGATCTCCACCAGCATATCCGCGCCAAATTCTCCGCTCTGGGTTTCAACGCCCAATTTTCTCAAGGATTCGATAAAATGATCGACAAGCGGGCTGGCGATTTCCGGCAGGGCGGCATTAATAAAGGAAGGGCGGTTGCCTTTGCGTGTGTCGGCCATGAGGGTGAATTGCGATACAACGATTGCTTTTCCTTGAATATCAAGGATGGACAGGTTCATCTTGCCTTCTGCGTCGCTAAAAACGCGCAGATTGGAGATTTTCCTTGCCAGCATGTCCGCTTTTACCTGGTCATCGCTCTTTTCAACACCTAAAAGGATCACAAAGCCGCTGGCGATGCTGGCGGTTTCCCGCGCATCGATCGTGACCCGACCTTTGGTAACCCGCTGAATGACAGCCCGCATAGTTGATTCCCGATCAGATATGAACGAAATTTAGAAGAGGCCGATCGCCGCGCGAACTTCAGCCATGGTCTGCTGAGCGATCGCCCGCGCGCGTTTGGCGCCGTCATGCAGAATATCAAAGACGTCATCCGGCCGACGGTCGATTTCGGCGCGTTTTTCGCGAAGGGGGGCCAATGCTGCATTCAGATTTTTGGCAAAAAGCTGCTTGTCTTCCACACAGCCAATGCCCGCACAGCGGCATTCACGGTTGACCATTTCCACCTCATCCGGGCTGGAAAAGACCTTGTGCAGCGTGAAAACATTGCATACATCCGGGTTGCCCGGATCGCTTCGCCGCAGGCGTGCGGGGTCTGTAACCATTTTCATTACGCGCTGCAAGGTTTCCTCGGGGGTTGCGGCGATCTCGATATGGTTATCCAGGCTCTTGCTCATTTTGTTTTTGCCATCAAGTCCCAGAACTTTGGGTACCTCGGTAACCTTCATCCCCGGCTCAACCAGAACATTGGTTTGGTAATGATGATTGAATGTGCGCACACATTCGCGCGCGAATTCGATATGCGGCGCCTGGTCAATTCCCACCGGCACGAAATTGGCTTTATATAGCAGAATATCCGCAGCCATCAGCACCGGGTAGCCGACCAGCCCGTAATTGATATTGTTGGGATTCTCGCGGATTTTTTCCTTAAATGTCGGAAGATCAGTCAGTTTTCCCAGAGGAGTGACCATGGAGAGGATAGTATGCAGCTCGGTCACTTCAGGCACGTTAGATTGCACAAAAAGTATGGATTTCTGCGGGTCAATGCCCGCTGCCAGCCAATCCAGAGCCATTTCATAGGTATTTTCTTTGAGGTTCAGGGTGGTTTCGAGCGTTGTCAACGCGTGCAGGTCGACGATGCAGTAAATGCAGTCATAATCAGCCTGTAGCGCGACATAATTCTTGATAGCACCCAGATAATTGCCCAAATGCTGGCGGCCGGTTGGCCGTGCCCCTGAAAAAACGCGTCCTTTACTTGCCATTTTTATTTCAGTAACCTTTCCATGATCAGTTGTTCCACCTCACCGGGATGCGGTAGGCGGCCGAACATCAGTTTTGAAAAGACCAGTTCGCCCTGAAAAGAAACTTCAAAGCATCCGGTGCGATCAGAAGGTTGAATATCGGCTTGTTTGAGTTTGCCCGCGAACTGCATCATCAGTGAGTCTGCCAAACTGGCAGCCTGGCTTTCAAAGCGTCAGGCTTCGCAGTATTCGATTAGAATTATATTTTCCATATTTTTCTCCGATCAATAGAAGAATTATAACTGACCTCCCTGTCTTTGGTTCTGGATAACTTGGTAAAATCACCTTTAATGACCCAACCTGATCTGCATGTGCCATTATGCAAAAGGATATTTGACATTTCAGCTGCAATTGTTATTCTGCTGCTTCTTTCCCCTGTCCTGTTAATTCTGACTTTCTTGCTCCTGGTTATCCAAGGACAGCCGCTTCTCTTCTGCCAGGAACGACCGGGCTTGGGCGGCAGGATATTTAAGTTATGTAAGTTCAGGACCATGAAAGTTCAACAGGACGCTTCGGGGAAAGTGTTGCCGGATGAAGAGCGTATCACTGCGATCGGCAGGTTCCTGCGCCGCTCCAGCCTGGATGAACTGCCGGAATTGATCAATGTGATCAAGGGTGAGATGAGCCTGGTCGGTCCACGCCCACTGCTGGTGCAATACCTGAAACGTTATTCACCAGAGCAGGCGCGCCGGCATGAAGTGCTGCCAGGGATCACCGGTTGGGCACAGATCAACGGGCGCAATGCTATCACCTGGGATGAAAAGTTCCGCTTGGATCTTTGGTATGTCGAGCATTGGTCCTTCTGGCTGGATATCCGCATCCTTTTCAAAACGCTTTGGAAGGTCATCTCGGGCGAAGGCATCTCTCAGCCGGGGCGGGCGACTATGGATGAGTTTATGGGGAATGAGAAAAATAAAAGTAAATAAAACCACTCGAAAACAATATTTTAGATGCCCTTTCCGAGTCACAAAAAACTTTTAAGGTGGTTTCTCTTGCTCTGTTTTCGATCCTGCGTTTTTTATGCAGAGATCCTTCGCTCCGGTAAGGATGACCTTATTGATTTGTCATATTTGGCACAGCGAAGTATCTCGGTCAATAACTGTCATGATTTCTTTTCACCGAGATTCTTCCTTGTTTTATGCTCCGGTCCAATCAGGATGACAGACAACAGACTGTTTTTACGAAAAAACAGCTAATTCACTGGCAGAGGATTGATAAAATTTCCCTGCAAAAGGTCCATCGTCTTTTGGGCGAAATCCAGTTTTCCCTGGCTCAGCCAAACCAGCCCATCGCTTATCGTCACATATTGATTATCATAGATCTTTAGGGCGGCATTTAATACTCTTCCGCCTTTGCCTGCCAGCAGATCAGGCCAGATTTCACGGATGGGTGAAATTCCGTCGGAATAGATTGTCGCCACCCATTTGGGCTTTCCCTCCGCCGGCGGCGATTGGTTGCCGATCATAGCCACGTCTAAAGCAGCCAGATATGTCATCAGTTCGGGCGAAGCGGCTTCCCTGTCTACAAATAGAACATTGATCTTGTTTACATTCATACCGTCAAATCCTGCCTGCCAGGCTGAAGCCGGGCTGCCAGACGGTTGGGTGGAAATGAAGGGATACTTGTTAAGCGGGGTGAGCAGCGATGCGCAGGGACCGCAGTAATAGCTTGCACCATTGGCAAACGCCTGACTTAGGGTTGGATTCTCGGCAGCGATCAACGCGCCAGTGCGAAAATTGGGCGCTAAAAGCGATGCCAGATAACCGGCCATGAAAGCTGTGTGATCTTCGCGCCTGCGGATAACGGTCACATTTTGGCCGGGATTCCAATCCTGGTCTGTGATCGCCACGAACTGGGTTCCGGGGGCGCCTGAAGCCAGGCTGCCAAGATTTTCGGGTTGGTTGAGGAAGATGATTATTTTAATGTCTGAAGTTATCTCATTTGCTAAAACCGCTTCACGCTTTTCAAATTCAAGCGTGGACGAAGTGGCCAGTTCCCGTAAGGCTGTTTCTGCGTCTGCAAGCAGCACGGAATCAAAATCAGCCGGGGCGACCAGCACCACCCGATCAGCGGCGGGTAGAGGTGTTGGCATTGAAGTTGGCTGAACATTGTTGTCTGGTGTCGGCTGTGCCTGCTCGGGCTTTTTGGCACAGCCCGAAGCAGCCAAAACCGTTGTGGCAAGCATGATTACGAAGAGCCTGATTATGAATTGCTTTTTGGCAGGATGCATAGGTGGTATTTTACCCTAAGGAATTCTATGGATTATAATTGCACCCATGACTGTGCCTTATACTAGGGCTGGTTTTTTTAACCAAAAAATTATTATTTTTACCAAAACCCGAATCGCTTTCAAGGGTTTTGTTTTGTTAATATCTATTTTCAAGGAGTATGAGCATGCCTATTAATTTCGGCACCGATGGTTGGCGAGCAGTTATATCAGATACCTTTACCTTCCATAATTTGCGTATGATCACACAGGCAATTGCAGATGCGGTTAAATCTGAAGGTTGGCTGAACGGAATGAAGATCGAACCAGCCCCGGACCCCAAAAAGATGGTGGTGGGATTTGATACGCGCTTTTTATCCGACCGCTACGCGCGTGAAGCTGCCAGAGTTCTAGCAGCAAATGGATTTAATGTATTCTTAACCCAGGCTGACGCTCCCACACCGGTGATCTCATATGCGGTAAAAAGCATGAGCGCCACAGGCGGTATCATGATCACTGCATCGCACAACGCGCCGCGCTACAATGGCGTAAAACTAAAAGCTGCTTACGGAGGGTCGGCGCTGCCTGACCTGTGCCGCAAAGTGGAAGTCTATTTAAATGATAATGAAGAACAGGGACGCGGACCCAACCTGATCGATTATGACATCGCCCGCGAAAAAGAACTGATCACACGCTTCAATCCAATACCTATGTATTATGAACACCTGCGCAAGATGATCAATTTTGATATCATCGCTGAAAATCCGCAGTACATAGTGGTCGACTCCATGTACGGGGCCGGGCGCGGCGTGATTCGCGGCGCGCTGGAAGGGACGGGCTGCGAGGTATTTGAAATCCGCAACGAACTCAACCCGGGCTTTGGAGGCGTGCATCCCGAACCGATCGCCCAATACCTCAGCGCGCTCTCGGGAGCGATCTGCATGGGCAAGGGCACCATCGGCCTGGCGACAGACGGCGACGCAGACCGTATCGGCGCAATGGATGAACGCGGGATTTTCGTGGATCCACACAAGATCATGGCGCTGACCATTCAGTACCTCGCGGAAAAACGCAAGCTGAAGGGTTCGGTTGTTAAAACCGTATCTTCCACCAGGATGATCAACCTTATCGCAAAGAAATACGGCCTGGCAGTGCACGAGACTCCGGTTGGCTTCAACCATATTGCCGACCATATGTTAAAAGAAGAAGTTCTGATGGGCGGTGAGGAGTCCGGAGGAATTTCTTTCCAGGGTCATATTCCTGAAGGGGATGGCATTATTATGGGGCTGCTGCTAGTTGAGATGGTGGCGGAAGCCAGAATGCCGTTATCCGAAATGGTAGCCAAATTACTGGCAGAATACGGCCCTGCTTTTTATGCGCGGCGCGACCAACGTTTGAGCCATCCTGTGGCAAAATCAAAAATGGTCGAAAAGCTGATCAATGAAGCTCCCGCATCGATCGGCGGTGAGACTGTCAAAGAAGTCTCAACGTTGGATGGTGTTAAATACATCCTGGCGGATGATTCCTGGCTGCTCATCCGTCCATCCGGCACCGAACCAGTACTCAGGGTTTACGCGGAGGGCAAGTCAGAAGAGATGGTGCAGGCCCTTCTGGCTTACGGAGAAGCGGTTGCTGATGCCGCCAAATAAGGTTTCAAAAATCCCCTGAATTTTTCGGGGGATTTTTTTATTCTTCCAATATCAAATAGAATTTGTCAATGATCCTGATAAATTCTTGCGGAAGACGTTTTAGAACCTCATGCTTAATTTTCGGAGGAACCTGGCCATAAAAGGCTTCAGCTATGGAACCGGTGATACACGCCAGCGTATCCGCATCTCCACCCAGAGAAACCGCTTTACGTACGGCGTCTTCAAAGTCCCCGGACTCCAGAAAAGCGATGATCGCCTGCGGCATGCTGCCCTGACAGGATTCATCAAAACCATATTTCGGTCGAATCTCATCCAGGTTGTGGGTCAGGTCGTACTCAAATAATTTCGTGATATTGTCTCGGATTTCCTCTTTTGAGCTTCCCTGCCGTGCCAGATAAATGGCAAAAGAAGTAGCCTGGGCGCCCTTGATGCCTTCGGAGTGGTTGTGGGTGACTTCAGAAAATTTACGGGCTGCTGCAAGGACATCAGCTTCGCTGTTATAAAAAAATCCGATCGCGGAGGTGCGCATGGCTGATCCGTTTCCCCAGGAATTGTAAGGCGCCTGTAAATTGGAATGCATCCACTTGTTGAAACTGCCGCCATATCCGCGGTTGGGATAATTGAGCGCATAGGTTTTGAGTGTTTGCGCAATATCCAGGTTATGGATCAAGGCGTCGGCGATAGCGACGGTCAGGACGCTGTCATCTGTAAAGGAACATCCATCTGAAAAAAGCGGAAAATCATACTCCTTGAAATTGGCGAATTCATAGATTGAACCGATAATATCGCCCGCGATTGCTCCCAGCATGATCTCCCCTAATCAGAATTCATGGCGTAGGCGTAACCGATGACTGGAATTCCGCGACACTGGTCAGCTGTACAGAAATGGTGGCGGTACGCTCCAACATCGGATCGGGGGCAGCATTTTCAGGCTGAACATCCGCATCGGTTGTGCCTTCCGGCTGATCAACGGGTATTTTGACAGAATCCTCGGTTTTGGCTGCAGCTGTTGCCGTCTGCCGGGCGCCGATGATTGCCTGCGCTTCAAGATCCAACAGCTTTTGGCGGAAAAGGATAAATCCGTAAACGCAGATAAAAACCAGGGTAATAATGAGCAGCAGGCGCACAAAACAGCCCTTGCCGCGTTTCTTCTTTTTGATTTCTGCTTTGTCTTCTTCCAGTATTTCCTTTATTGTATTATCTGCTTCAGGATTATTCATAATTCCTCACATGGTTTTTGAATCAAAAAATATTTCGATCAGCGTTCAAGCGGTGTGAAGCCTTCTGGTAATTCATCATCCAGATTATCTGGCTCTTCCTCATCCTGTGCGGCGCTTTCGATCATGTTTTGCTGGTCCGCCGCATCCGATTCAACCGGCGCATCTTCCAGCGTTGGTTGCTCATCTGGGATCACAGGTTTTGGATCGATTTTTTCATGCCCTCTCGGCGTCCGGCTGAGAGGCTCAGATCGGCCTGCCGGGTTTTCAGCATCCGGCGTTAATCCGGGGAATAATTTTTCCTGCCGCCACTCGTCCAATTCCTCGACCGGTGTGTCGGCTTTTTTTAATTCACGGATGCGTTTCAGCCATTCTGGGAGATTCTCCTCATTATCTTCCAGGGAGGCTGACTTTGTGTTTGCATTTTCTTCCCCCAATTGTTCCGCATGAGATCCGGATGTTTCATCCGGCAAGCTTTCTTTATTTATCAGCGGGACCTGGCAGTACCAGCACTTTTCTGCTTCAATCAGATTTGGGCGCCCACATTCGGGACAGATTGTTTCATCCATGATTTTTGACCTAACCCTCTTTCAGTCGGGTTTTTCACAGTATAGCATACCTGCTTCTGGTTTTCCATCAAGGGTGTTAATTGAAGCTTTCAATAACCTTCTGGAAAAAATCCAAGCGCATTTTCTCTTTTATGCTGCTGTCGATTCGACTGACGATGAGATCGCGGGGGACGCGTTTACCGCGCATGTTATAAAGAAAATCCCTGATCTCTTGACCATGAGTGTGAATATTTTCTGCATTGTTGGGTATTTGCAGAAAATATTCGCTTTTTAAGGGCGTCAGGTCAGAATCATAATAAGGTAAAATGCAGGGGATACCATGGGCCACATAATCTGGTATTTTAAGGGTTGAACCCTCTTTCATACCGATGAGATGTAGCGATAGTGATCCGATAGCTGCGTCAGCTTTACGCATCACTTTTTCGAGAGCCTCACCCGTTAGAAATCCATATAGATGAATATTTCCAGGTAAATTTGCATTTTCTTTCAGTTCACTGATACCAACAATGTCAACTTCCAGATCAGGAAAAGACCTGGCAAGTGCCACCAGTTTATCCAAGCCGTGCCAAGCCATGCCCGGAGTTCCGATGAAAAGCAAGCGGGGCGGCATATTAGCTGGGGCAGGAAATGAGGGAGTAATATCAAGGTCAATGCTGTTGGTGATTATGGTACTCGGCTTATTGAATCGCGTGAAGTCAGTCATACTGCGGATCTGCTCCGAAATAAAAATTAACCCGGCAACCTTTGAAAGGATAATTGACCTTGTTAAGCGGTTATAAAGATTGTAAATACCTCCCAGAATACGGTATTCAGATTTATCAACAGAGTTTATTTCCAGAACTGTCGGGATTTGGTCGAGTAAGCGTTGTATGGGGTAGGTGTATATTGACCAGCGCATGTAAACTATATCAGGCTTGAATTCAAGGACAGAAGCGATTAGAGCTTTTGCTGCCCTGATGCGGTCAGTTTCTGTTTTTAAAAAAGCAAGTTGGCCTGTCGCGAGCTCATACTCAAATTGTTTGCCATCCAGAAGGAGGTTTTTATCCTCAAACAAATGCATATGGTTAAACAGCTCGACAGTATGCCCTGCGTTACGCCATGCTTTTATCTGCCTGGAAATCTTTTTTCCCACGCCACTGGCAGATAAGCGCGGCCATTGCATTGTCACATAAGCGATACGCATGCTAATGCCTCATCTCGGCAAAGATCTTTTGGAAAAGTGCCTCATACTCAGAAATAACATCCGTAATATTAAACTCTGAGATTTTCGCACTACTCGCGCGCCTGAAGTTTTCAAGAATAGAATAATTTCTTAGAAGTTTTTTAATTGCTGCCGTATAACCGTTCAGATCGCCGGGCGTCACCAGGAATCCATTCTTTTCATTAGAAACAATATCCGGAATGCTGCCAATTTGGCTGGCAACCATTGCCAACCCCATTGCCAGCCCCTGCAGCGCAGTCATTGGCATGGCATCGCGCAGCGAGGGTATAAAAAGAATGTCGCTCTTTCCCATCCAGCGCACAACTTCCGCCGAATCAATCCAGCCGGGCAGAGTAAAGCGCTGCTCCATCTGGTGCTTCCTGATCAACTCCTTAACCTCTGACATCTGCGGGCCATCGCCCAGCATGACGCATTCCCAATCAAGGTCTTTTAAATTTGAAAGAACCAGCGGCACTGCCACTGCGTTCTTCTCGGGCGAAAATCTGCCGATGTAAATGATCAGGGGCTTTTTCATTGAATTGAATTTCCCGGGGTGAAAGGCTTTTGGATCGATGCCGTTCGGAATGACCTGGATATCCGCGCTATAGTGCTTCAGCGCCAGTTCCCGTGTCTGGCTGCTGACCGCCGCGATTGCTGAGGCGTGTTTCCAGATAGGCTTGCTGAAAGGTAAAACAAAGCGGAACCAACCGCCTGTCTTTTCAGGCGCACCGCCCGGCACGTCACCGCCATGGGCGGTGATGATATAAGGTGTGCGGGTAAGCCTTGAAAGCGCAAAAGCCACCGCACCGGCGGGAACGGCGAAATGCGCATGGATCAGGTTAGGGCGCCATGTGCGGATGACCTTCAATCCACGCCAGAAACTTTTCCAGACGAAGGTTGCCATGGTGGTTAAACTCGCCCGGAATGATTGGCTCCTGCCAGAAGGCAGCCTTTCGATCACCAGTTTGCCTGAAATTTCCTTTTCAGGCAGGTTCTGCCACAGTGCAGTCAGGAGGTGAATTTCATGCCCGCGTCCGGCGAGGCCAATGCATAGGTCCTGGACGACTTTTCCGCCTCCACCTCCAATAGGTGGATATTCATGGGAGATGACCAGAATCTTCATTGAATTGCTAAAGCTTTTTTTGATCAGGATCTGTCTCCGTGAATGACCTCGCGAACTGTGTACACGGGTTTGTCCTGCGATTCATGATAAGTGCGTGCCAGCAGTTCGGCAATCAGGCCCATCAGGATGGATTGAAATCCCATGATAGCAATCATCACGGCGATGATGAACAACGGCGAGGCGAATGGCGATATCGCATACACAATACGCCGGACAGCCAGGTAGATCAGAGTGATCAAGCTCAGCAGGATCAAAACCAATCCAGCACCGCCGAACAGGTAAATGGGCTTACTGGCAAAGTGAGTGAGAAAATAGACCGTAAAGAGATCGAGCACTACCTTAATCGTACGTTCCAGCCCATATTTAGCCTTGCCGAATTTTCGCGGAAGGTGGTGAACCTTAACTTCGGTGATTCTGGCGCCAATGGAGTTGGCATAAGCAGGGATAAAACGGTGCATTTCACCATACAGCCGAAAACCGGTCAGTACCTCGCGGCGGTAAGCTTTAAGGGTGCAGCCATAATCATGCAGATCGACATGCGTTACCCGGGAAATCAGCCAGTTAGCGATGCGGGAGGGCAGGGTGCGGGTGATGAAGCTGTCCTGACGATCGGAACGCCAGCCGCTGACCACATCATAACCTTCATTGATCTTTTCAATCATTAAGGGAATATCTGCCGGATCGTTCTGCAAGTCAGCATCAATAAGCACGATCACATTCCCTCTGGAATGGTCAATACCGGCTGCGATCGCAGCGGTCTGGCCGAAGTTGCGGCGCAGGACAACCGCCCTGGTTGTGGAAGGGTTGGCAGAAACGATCTGGCGGATGCGGGCAAGGCTGTCATCCTTGCTGCCGTCATCCACCAGGATGAGCTCCCAGTCTACGTCCAACTCAGATACGGCTTTTGCGATGGCGCTGTAAAGCAGGCCAAGACTTTCAGCTTCGTTGTAAATGGGAACAATGATGGAAAGCTTTAAGCGAGAGCTTGCTTTTTTGATTTTAGGTTTAGCGCTTGTTGAGGAAACGGCTTGTTTTAAGTTCAATTGACCTCTCCTGCCATTCATAGTTATTATATCCGGCAGAAATTATTATTTTAGCTAACTTGATTGGATTTTTTGCGGAAAACATTGTAGATCAGGTCAAAGATCAAGCCGCCAATTATAACGGAAGCTCCGATCTTACCGAGAAGTTTAACCATCGGCCAAAAATCCATGCGATTGAACAAATCATAATAGCGGCTGAGATACCAGTGGATAAAGAAGCCGATATAGACAAATTCAAGCAGCAGCAGCCGCCACAGCCAGGGCGAGCGTCTGCTCCGTGTTTCAATCCAGGACCAGCCTGCCAGGAACGCCATCCAAACCAGAAAGAGGGAGCGGTAACGGGGATTATCCCACTGGTCGCCGCCAGCGCGCGCAGAGGAAACAAAGATCCAAAGAAGCGATAAAACAAAGAACAGCAGGAGAACGATCTTGTTTTCCTTAGTCTGTTTGCGCCACATTAACAAGAAACCAGAGATCATCAAAGGTACGAGCAGATACCATCCCAGCGCGCGGAAAATGGATACCGCGCGGGTAATAGGGATGCCGGGATAAACGATCGCTGCCGGCAGAACTGGCTGCGCCAGCCCATAGCCGATGATAAAGGGTACGCGCATACTATCGCCGACCAGTTCCACTTCCCACTGGATGCGGCCGGAGGAGCTTTCCATTAAATAAAGATCCCATTTGGAACTGTCAACCAGCCAGCCCCAGCTGAGAAAAACGCCAGTAATGACCACGGCAAGAAGAAGCACTGTTGTCAAGGCCTGCCATTTTTTTTCAACTTGCGGGAGGATATTTTCAAGCCAGAACCAGACAGCCATTCCTAAAAGGATGGCGGCGGCAGCCTTGACCGAAATGAAGGCCATGCCAGCTGCAGCCAGGCATAATGCCAGAGTTGAAGCGCGGTGGTTTTGCCCCCATTCAACGACTGCCCATAAGGCAATCGCCGAAAGGCCGATTAGAATAGGTTCGCGCATCTGTGAAGCACCCAGGATAACGCTCTCCGGGTAAAGCGCGTAGATCCAGGTGCTGGCATTGGCTGTTTTTTCATCCCAGCGAGTGCTGATCGCTTTCCACAGGAAAGGCAGACCTACAGCAGTGAAAAAGGATGTGAGGATCAGGATAAGCAGCGGGCGGTGGGCATCCGGGCTGAAGCTGCGGTAGATGGCGGCGCTGAGTGACAGGAGCCCGCCATACTGATCTGTCCTGAATTCGTTTTGAAAGGCAGTCAGCAGTGATTCCCCTGAACTGGCCAGATGCCAAGCGTCCGTATCACGTGCGTAGGCATCCAGGTAAAGGTAGCCATTATTCGGCGGTGCTTCGTCATATCCATATATCGGCAGCGCAGCAAAGAGAAGAATGCCGATCACAAGCCGCAGGACAAAACTAACGACGGTTGCCAGACCTGCAGAGCGGTTGATCCCCAGACGTACACAGGCAAGTCTAAGGAAAAAAGTACAGACTACAGTCATGATAAATGCCGCGATGAAGCCGATGAACGGCTTCGAGCCAGGATTCAGGGTGGCAACTGCGCCCCCTACAAGAAAGGCGGGCAAAATTGAAGTAAAAAGCAAAGGTGAAATTTTCTTCATCATCGCGGATTATTTTAATTGCCTTTTTATCTTTTCCAGCGTAATACGTGCGCGGTTCTTCCAGGTATAGGTTTCCGCGCTGATTTTAGCACTCGCGCTCATTTGAGCGCGCTTTTCGGGATGGTCTCTGAGATCCTTGATCGCCTTTACCCAATCCTGAGCGTTATCCGGTTCGCAGAATTTAGCGGTCTCGCTGGTCAGGATCTCATGAAAGACCGGCACTTCGCTGGCAATAATAGGCCGGCCGGCTGCCAAGTAATCGAACATTTTCATAGGATTAATGACCCGGGAAATATCACCGCCGCTAGAACCGGAGATATGCCTGCCATAGGGCATCACCAGCACATCCGCCGCAGCCTGATAAAGCGGCAGCTGGCTGTTTGAGATGAATCCGGTTATGGTTACATTATGGATGCCCTGTTCTGTCAGTTTTTGCTTCCAGGGCAGGATATCCTCCGCTTTGCCGCCCATCCAAAGGAAACTGACGTCCGGAAGCAGCTGCGCTATCTCGCTAAGCAACGCCATGCCCCGACCCGCATAAAAATGCCCGGAATAACCAACGGTGAAGCCATCCTTAAGGCTGAGTTCTTTTCTGGCTTTTTCAGGCGCAGGTAATGCGACGTACCTTTCAGTTTCCGTTCCGTTGGGCGCGATCTGCAGTTCATTTTCCGGAAAATGCACCTTAAAGCGTTCCTGCAGTCCATCAGCCAGAGCCTGAGTGGTGCATAGCGTCAGTTTTCCGTTTTTAAATCGACTGAAGAGTTTGAAAAGCAACGGGCCGTTACGCCCCATGGGAAAGTCATGAAATTCCATGATGGTTGCCTTGCCCATCAACCTGCTGATAACCGCTGCCTGTAGCGCCCAGGTATAGACCACATCAGCGCCCCAGCGCACAGCGGCATTGACTGCTTTCAAAGCAAAATCATATTGTTTAGCCATTGGCGAAAATGGCAGCCAGATCACATCGAATTCGGTTGTCAGGCCGTAAATATCTGCAAGGGTTCCCCAATCAGAACTGGAAAAATCCGGTACCCACAGGCGCACATCCTGTCCGGATTGCTTAAGCGCCTGGACGACTTTCATCGCCTGAATGCTGTTGGCGCTTTTAGAGGGGATGACCGAGGTGGTGATGCAGGCGATCTTCATGCGAGGCTGCCTTCCTGAGGCTGCTTTTCCAGTTTTCTCACTTCCTGTAAACCTTTCAGGATGATCCAGGAGACAGAAATGATGAAGAACAGAGAAAGCAGAGCCGCTTCAAAATTCAGGCCGAGTTTGGGAACGAGCAGTATTGCCAACACGATCTTGACAATTCCGCACCACAGGCTGATGCGGTAGGGAACCATTGGCAGCCCAAGTGAAAGCAGCAAAGGACGGTTCCAAAAGAAAATATTGGCAAAGCCCAATCCCGCCAGAAAAATCAGCATGGGGATATAAGCAGGCTGGAAATCTGCCCCGTAAAAGCCCAGCAGCCAGCGGCCGAAAAGAGCCAGCCCAACCGCAGTGATGCCTGTCCAACCGCCGGAGATCAGTGTGATGCGTTTTAACAGCTGGCGTAAAAGCGGCCAGTCTTTTTGGGTGACAGCGGCATTGATCTCGGGATAGGTTGTCGATATGAAAGGCGTGATGGGGATCTGAACCAGGTTGATGATGGCCAGCGCCGTTTTGGCGTAACCCACCTCAACCGGTGAAAGGAACCAGGCGATCCACAGCGCTTCATTATCGCGCACCAGCATGATGATGGTGCTGCTAATATTGGTGCTGAAAGCGAAACCAAAAAGCTCTTTAAAAGGTGGAAGATGCTTAAAGGAAGTTTTCAGCCATGCGCTACCAAAATCCTTCTGCATTTCACGCCAGCCCAAGGCGGCGGTTCCCAGGCCGACCACGAATTTGCCAGCCAAATAAGCGCCCATAACTTCCATAAGACCTTTTTTGGTAAAGAAAGCCCATGTGATGATCCCAGCGGTCAAAAGGCTGCCGACGAGGTTGATAACGGCCTGATTTTTAAATTTGTTCCTGACCTGAAGAATACCCATGGAAGTTTCGGTGGCAAAATTTGCCAGCACCATTGTCCCGTAGAGGATGAAGAGGTTGGATGTGGCAGCGTCATCTGCCAGCTTTAATGCGGCTAACGGGGCAAAAATGAGGATCACAATGAAAGACAATACCGCGCTGAGTGCTTCTCCAACCAGGGCGGCTTTAACCACCGCCATGGCACGTTCGGATTTCTGCTGCAAAGAGGCTTCGCCAAAATACTTGACCACCAGCTCATTCATGCGGAAGGAGAACAGGCGGTTGAGCATGGAGGCGAAAGCAGTAATGGTGGCGATCATGCCAAATCCGGCCACCCCAAGCAAACGGCCCGCTAAAATGCTCTGCGCCATACTCAGCCCCATACTGGCAACATTACTGCTTAAAAGATAGCTGGTATTTTTTACAATTTTTTGAAGCAGCTGATCGTTTTTAAAAGTGTTCCACAGTGAGAGCAAAAATTTCATTCGGTACTCACCTGGCTTGCCCAGTCATGTTCCTGGCGGTACCAATCTAAAACAGCACGGATGCCTTCGTCCAGGCCAACGCGCGGCTCCCAATCGAGCAGGCGTTTGGCCTTGCTGACATCCGCCCAACTGGCAGACATATCAGCCTTATTGGCAGGAAGATAATGCAGGTCGGCTTTTTTGCCAATCACACCTTCAAACTTATGCACCAGGTCGTTGATGCTGATGGATTCATGCCCGCCCAGGTTGATGATCTCGTAGCCCAGCGGCTTAAGTGCCGCGATCGTGCCGTGCGCGATATCATCGAGATAGGTAAATCCGCGCGTTTGGCTGCCATCGCCGAAAACCTGTACTGGCATGCCCTCGCTGATCCATTTGGCAAATCGAAACATCGACATGGCTGGCCGCCCGGCAGGGCCATACACTGTGAAATAGCGCACCACGGTGACATCCAGCCCATTTAAATAATGATAGCTGTAACATAAAGTTTCAGCAGCCTTCTTGCTGGCAGCATAGGGCTGCAGCGGGAAACTGGAATCGGCAGTTTCAGGAGTGGGGAAGGGCGCGTTCGCGCCGTAGATGCTGGAAGTTGAGGCGAGGATGAATTTACAAATCTGCTTCCGACGGCACTGCTCTAATAGATTCAGGGTGCCGGTCACATTAGTTTCGTAATACGACCAGGGATCCAGCACTGAATCTCGCACACCGGCTTTGGCTGCCAGATTAATGACAGCAGCGATCCGGGGATGTACCGAGAAGATACGCTCCAGTGCGGTCTGATCGCAAATATTTTCTTTATAAAATGTAAACCGCGGGTGGTTTTGGATGCGCTTGAGACGCCATTCCTTAATGCGCAGGTCATATACGGGATCAAAATTATCGATCCCGACCACAGTATGCCCGTTTTCAAGCAGGAATTCACATACCCTGGAGGCAATAAAACCCGCCGCGCCGGTTACAAAATAACTGGCCATTAGAGCCGCACCACCTTGTCGATCTTCTGGCCTTGTGTCTTGAGGGCGTTGCGCGCGTCAACGATCAGCTTGGCGTTCTTCAATATTGCAGCATAATCAAAGGAAGAGTGGTTGGTGACGATCAAAACGCAATCTGCTGCTCGAACTGCCGCATCAAGATCCTTTACGCTTTCCATCTTTACATCATCATGATCCAGGGCAGGGATGAAGGGATCATGATAGCTCACCTGAGCGCCTTTTTCACCCAACAGGTGAATGATATCCAGAGCGGGGGATTCGCGCAGGTCATCAATATCGGGCTTGTAAGCAACGCCCAGCACCAAAACTGAAGCGCCATTAAGTGCTTTCTTGTGAGCATTAAGGGAATCCTGAACTTTGCTGACCGTGAAACGCGGCATGGTAGTGTTGATCTCGGACGCCAATTCGATAAAGCGCGCTGAATAGTTAAGCGTTTTCATTTTCCAGGAAAGATAGAGCGGATCAATGGGGATGCAGTGACCTCCCAAGCCTGGGCCGGGCTGGAATTTCATAAAGCCAAAGGGCTTGGTCGCGGCTGCCTCGATCACTTCCCAGATGTCAACGCCCAGCCTGTCGCACATGATGGCCATTTCGTTGACCATGCCGATGTTGATCATACGGAAGGTATTTTCCAGCAGTTTTGCCATCTCGGCCACTTCGGCTGAAGAAACAGGCACAACCTTCTGCAGAGACTGCTCATACCAGGTTCTGGCAACCTCCGAGCAAGCCGGAGTGATGCCTCCGATGACCTTGGGCGTATTGATGGTGGTCCAATCCTTGCGGCCGGGATCTACGCGTTCCGGGGAAAAAGCCAAAAAGAAATCTTTGCCCACTTCCAACCTGCTGTGTTCGCAAAGTTTGTCCAGTATCAGTTCGCGGGTGGTGCCGGGGTAGGTGGTGGATTCGAGTACTATGACCATACCGGGATGTAGATAGTCCTTTAGGGATTCAGCTACTGAAAGGATATAGGAAAGATCGGGATCACCAGTTTTTCTTAGGGGTGTCGGAACACAAATGCTGACCGCGTCAATATCATTCAGGATCGAAAAATCGGTGGTTGCAGATAATTTTCCGCTATTGATCAGAGATCTGACCTGATCGCTGCTGATATCGAGTACATAACTCCTGCCCTGATTGAGCGAGTCAACCTTTTCTTTCATTGGGTCAATTCCGGTTACTTTGAACCCACTCTCTGCGAAAACCACCGCCAGCGGCAAACCAACATATCCCAGGCCGAGGACGGCTACACGGGCTTGTTTGCTGCGCAGTTTGTTCATCAATTCATTGGCGTAATCCATAATGTACCTTTCCTTGTTCAAAACAGACTCAATTGCTCGGCATCGTTCTGAACTTCAGCGGCTGAATTTGTTTCAGACAATTTTCTTGAACGCTCAGCGCGCGCTTTTTCGATATACCCTGGCAGTAAAGAAAAGTCACGCATAATTTCTGCTTTCAGGTTTGGCTGATGCAGCCCGGCAGCTGGATGGTACATGGCTACGATCAATTTCCCGCTGACCCATGACGCTTTACCGTGAATAGCGCTGATTTTGGCAGCCTGAAAATAGCGTGCCATGGAATGCCGCCCCAAGGTCAGGATGATCAGCGGATTGATCGCTTCGATCTGACGTTCCAGATAGGCGGCGCAGGCGGTCAGTTCTGTATCCTGCGGGTCTCGGTTTTCAGGCGGCCGGCATTTGACCACGTTGGTAATAAAAACTTCTTCACGCTTCAATCCGCTATTCGCCAGCAGTTCGTTTAAAAATTTACCTGCCTGGCCGACAAAAGGCCTGCCCTGTTCATTCTCAAAATATCCGGGACCTTCTCCAATCAGCATGATTTCTGCGTTAAACGGGCCTTCTCCGGGTACAGCGTTCTTACGCGTGCGGGCAAGGTCGCAGTTCTGGCACTGCCCGATCTCCTGCGCGATCTCAATTATTGGATGTTCCGATTCCATAATTTTTCTCCGGATTTGAATAATAACCGAATTTAAAGGGCGGGGCTGCCCAGCGTATGTACGTAGATTGGCGCCAAAGAGATTGGATCATCAATCTGCCCGGCGGCGAGGCGTACCCAGGCTAATTCAGCCAGATGTGCCGGCCGGCGCATATTGGCAGCTGGACTGGCAACCAGAGCGTTGCGCCAGCGACGCTCAAGTGTACGGCGGTCTTGCGCATCCATCTCACCGCAGATCAGCGTTGGAGCATTGACACGCTCCTCTAATTCCTGGGGAGTAAGGGTCAGAAGTTCTCCTGCGCTTTTCCAAATTTTTCCGTTGGAACGATATTCCTGGGCGGCAAAACGCCCGCGTCCAACTTTTAGAATGCAGAACAATGGCAGGTCCTGAACCGGCTGTCCGTACGCTGCAATGTCCAAAGTAGGTATACCAATGATCGGAATGTGAAGCGCCAAAGAAAGACCTTTAGCGACTGCCAGTCCGATACGCATACTTGTAAACGAACCGGGACCGAGTGCCACAGCGACCGCGGTCACAGCGGGAATTTCAAGCCCGCTTTCAAAAAAGCAGTTTTGGATCGAAGGCACCAATTCCACTGTATGGCGACGGTTGGTGCGCCAGACTTTTTCATAGAGGATCTGACTGCCGTCATACAGCGCCAGCCCCATCCATTGTGTTGATGTATCGATTGCCAGTATCATGCAAAACTCATCACTATTCCGCTTCTCAGTTGATCTAGCAGCCTGTGATATCGTTCACCGATAAAACTGAAAACCAGACGACGATGCTCATCGGATACCCAAGACATGAAAACCGTCAGACATTCTTCGGGCAGAGCTGTCTTAATGCGCTCGGCCCATTCCACCAGCAAAGGGCCTTCAACGATCATGCGCTCCAGGTCCAGATCATCCGCTTCCAGTGCGTTCGCAAGGCGGTAAGCATCCAGGTGATTCATTTCCTTGCCATCCGGACGGCGATAATTGTTAACCAGCACAAAGGTAGGGCTTGTTACGCTGTCGCTGGAACCCCAGCCTTTGGCGATGCCCTGCACCAGGGTGGTCTTGCCTGTGCCTAGTTCGCCATTAAGGCAAATGATATCTGCAGGGAGCAGCAATTCACCCAGGCGCATGCCAATGCGGCGCGTCTGGTCGGGGCTGCGACTGATGAATTCAAAGGTGTTCGCATCCAGGATTGGCATAGGTATTCCAATTTTATCTGTAATCTTCTCCAAGTCGGGCGGCAATTTCCCGTGCGATCTCACGTGAAGCGTTAGGCCTCGCAAGTCGCCTGGCATTATCCACAGCTGCCTGCCTTTTGTCAGGATGATCAAGCCAGTATTTCAGGATTTCAATGATATCCTCGGTTTCAGGAGCCCAAACGCCGGCGCCTTCATCGATCACATATGAAACATTGCCTTCTTCCTGGCCTGAAATACGATGGTAAAGGATGATTGGCAGCTCAGCAATGAGCGCTTCACTGATGGTGCCGGGCCCGGCTTTGGTGAGCAGAATGTCGGAAGCGCGCATCAGGTCGGGCATGTTTTTCACGAATCCATATATATAAACAGGGATGGACCATTGGAAGCCTTCGAGTCTCTCCTTTAGTCTCTTGTTCCTTCCGGTAATAACCACCAATCCGATATCCAGACCTGATTGATTGATCTGCCTGGAGATCTCTTCCAGTGGACCCATGCCCTCACCGCCGCCGACCAGCAGGATCATGAGTTTGTCTTTAGGCCAGCCGAGTTTTTCACGCAGGCTGGATTTAGCGCCAACCGGCTTGCAGAAACGGTCGGCTACCGGCAGCCCAATGATCTTGAGCTGGTCCGCTTTAACATTGGCGCGGATGGCTTTGCGAACTGCCTGCTGTGTGGGAATGATGATCAGGCTCGCTTCATTAGCATACCAGGAGGCATGCGTGGATACCAGGTCAGTGACAACGATCATAAATGGTTTGTGAACCTCCCGCCGGCGCATGGCGCGCAGCAGCGGGATGTTGATCAGCGGATGCACTGAAACGAACATGTCACAGGGGTGCTCGCGGATCAACTTATAAAGAAAGAGTCGTATATAAGGCCAGAACATCGAATAGATGACGCGCATACGGTCAGAATCGTCACTGTGATCGAATGAAAATTTCCACAGCGTGTCCATTTTTGAGAATGATGGATAAACCGGCCCGGCCAGGTTCAGGGGGGGCGGGGAGTAATTGAGAAAGAAATCCACCATTTCACAGGTGAATTGGTGCGGGTATTCAAGCTCTAGCGCTTCGATGATGGCTTCCGCTGCGCTGCGATGGCCACCACCGGTATCTGAGTATAAGAATACAATATGCGGTTTTTTAGCGGGGATTTTGGACATCCGCTCCTTTTCCCAGGTTCTTTTTCAGGCGATTCTTTAGTTCGCGCCTGGTCAGCAAAACCCTGCGTTTGCAGGTGGTGCATTCCAGGCCAATATCCGCGCCAAGGCGGGTGACTTTCCAGGTTATTCCCCCGCATGGATGAGGCTTCTTAAGACACAGAATATCTTCCAGATCCAGATCAGGGAGCATGGCAAAATTATATCGTATGTTGAAAAGCGGGGCCATTCCGATTATAGTTAACCAATGTTAAACAACTCACCTGTGGAACTCTTTGCCGGAATCATCACGCTTCTGATCGCATTCACCTTTCATGAATTCGCGCATGCCTGGACAGCCGCGCAGTTTGGCGATGATACCCCGCGCCTTTACGGGCGCCTGACACTTAACCCGCTCAGCCACCTGGATATCATGGGCAGCCTGATGCTGCTGTTTACCGGCTTCGGCTGGGCAAAACCTGTGCCGATCAATCCCGCACGCATCCGGCAGCATTCGAACTATGCCCTGATGCTGGTGGCTCTTTCAGGACCCATATCTAATTTCATTCTGGCTTTTCTGGCATCCATCCCGCTGCGCTTCGGCTGGGTGAGGGCGACGGAACCGCTGGTGGCTTTCTTTCCTACGCCGTTTCAATTCCTGGTTTATTTCTTTTACATCAACCTCGGTCTGATGCTCTTTAACCTCATCCCGCTGCCGCCGCTGGATGGAGATGAAGTGCTCTCCTTTTTCCTTCCGGCTGCCATGCAGCGCTCCTGGGATAAGATACGCCCTTATG
>CAZBNE010000029.1:0-24551 GCA_964493155.1 uncultured Pelolinea sp. | reverse complement strand
TGCACACCGCGTTCGGCAATGGTGCGGGCGGCAACGGCTTCCAACTCGCGCCCGATCTCGTCGATCACGATCACCTCGGGATTGTGGTTTTCAACCGCCTCGATCATCACCTCATGCTGTAAAGAGGGCTGGGAAACCTGCATGCGGCGGGCGCGCCCAACCGCGGGATGCGGAACATCCCCATCACCGCCGATTTCATTGGATGTATCCACGATCACCACGCGTGTCTTTTCTGCCAGAATGCGGGCGGCTTCGCGCAGCATGGTGGTTTTGCCGATCCCCGGCCTTCCCAGCAGGAGGATGCTTTTACCGGATAATACAAGGTCTTCGATAATATCGATCGTCCCGTAAACCGCCCGACCCACACGGCAAGTTAGGCCGACCTCAGCACCATGCTTGTTGCGGATGGCTGAAATGCGGTGCAGGGTGCGCTCGATACCGGCGCGGTTGTCAGCGTCAAAATCGCCGATATGGGCGACTACTTCATCGATCTCTTCGCGCGTGACCTCCTGGTTACAGATCTCGATCTCGCGATCGACGAAGCGCGCCATAGGCAAGCGTCCAAGATCCATAATAATTTCAAGCAGATCATCCACATTATTATTTTCGCGGATGGCAGACAGATATTTTTTTGGTAAAACCGCAAATAGCGCGGGTAGATCATCCGTAATTCGACGTTGCGTCATTCTTTAAAGAACCTCTTCGGCCGTTCGGCCTGAACTTACAATTATATATTATCCTTTCGCCCGGCAGACGGCATCATGGGGGTGATTGTATCTGTCTGATGCGCAACAGCGTTGTGATTCAATTCCGCCGAGGGCAGTTTCTGCATTGCCGCAAAATGTTTTACCAGGAGTTCTTCCCTAGGTGTTACCTGTGTTCCCATCTTATCCAGTTCAGCAGTCAGCCAGCCGATATCAGCTGTCTGAAGAAGGAAGACTTTTTCAGCTGATGAAAAGAACTCGTTGGGCAGGGTGGATAATACAGTCACAGCATCCTCGACAGAATTCATCATGACCGGTGCGATCAGGACCTTATTGTTAAAAGCGCTGACCTTAGCATACCCCTTTACAATCCCGTCTTTCTTTAAGACGAAATCTGGCAGTACCTGTGAGGCAAGGGCGGTGACCGATTGTGCGGCGGGTGAAAGGAGCTTGCGCTGAATGCGGGAAAGTTCCAGCGCGTCGTCGGCACACGCTTTGAACCAGATTTTTTGGTGATTTCTGGATCGACCAAGATTTTGAGAAATATCCCAGACCACTTGCCACCCATACAGGCAGTAGCCGGCACGGCGCAGCGTTTCAAACAGGCAGACGTCCACACGGGTGGAGGCAAGCATGAATTTGGCTCCGCGCAAACCGGCTTCCATCGCCAGGTTGTCAAGGAGTTCGGGCAGGGGATCTTTTTCAGTAAAACCCAGGGGGAGCAGCCAGTTTAAGCGAGCCCCCTGATTCTCAATCTTCGCCTGACCAAAAGCATACAACTGTAAATTATTAAGAGCCAAAGCCTGGCTAAACCACTCCCTGCTGCCCATTGCAGATTCAACACCAACCGTTGCCAAAATATTTTGAAATCCGCGTAAAAGCAATAACTCTGTGTTTGTCCACAGGACTTCATTGCGATGGCGGTAAAGCGTCAATAAATGTAGAGGGGAAACATTTTTGATGATTATTGGATCATCTCCAGAAAATAACAGTGCAGGCGGTCATCGCCTGATAATTCTGGGTGAAAGGCCGTAGCCAGCCAGTGTCCCTGCCTGGCAGCGACGATGCGGCCATCCTGCAGGGAGGACAACACCTGAACGTCTTTTCCAACCGAATCGATCAGTGGGGCGCGAATGAAGATGGCGTGGAAAGGCGGATTCTCGCCGGAAGCAGCCTTCAGCGCCGGGATGACCAGGTCAACTTCAAAACTGTCCACCTGGCGGCCGAATGCGTTGCGGGCGACAGTGATGTCCATCATGCCGAGCAAAGGCTGGTCGCGGCGGGCATCTTTGGACAAAAAAATACTGCCCGCACAGGTACCCCACACCGCATGGCTTTCTGCAAAATGGCGCATAGGCTCAAGCAGATTAAAATCATGTGCGAGTTTGCCAATAACAGTTGATTCACCGCCGGGAATGATCAGCCCATTCAGATCTTCCAGTTCAACAGCATTACGCACCTGGCAGGATTCAACTGCCAGGCGATCGAGTGCCTGCTGATGTTCGAGGAAGTCGCCCTGCAGGGCAAGCACTCCGATCTTCAAATTTACCAGCCTCTGCCGGCGATCAGTTCCTTTTCAGACATACTGCTCACTGAAATGCCGACCATGGGCTCGCCCAGGTTGCGGCTGATCTCGGCCAGAATCTTGGGATCATTAAAGTGTGTAACCGCTTTCACGATCGCGGATGCGCGTTTGGCAGGATCGCCGGATTTGAAAATGCCGGAACCCACAAAAACACCATCCACACCAAGCTGCATCATCAGCGCGGCATCGGCGGGTGTGGCAACTCCGCCCGCGGCAAAATTAACCACAGGAAGTTTGCCCAGCTGTTTGGTTTCGGCCAGCAGTTCATAAGGCGCGCCGAGTTCCTTGGAATAAGCCATCAGCTCTTCATCGGGGAGTGTCATCAAATGGCGGATCTCGCCCAGAACGCAGCGGGCATGCCGCACGGCTTCAACCACATCACCCGTACCCGCTTCACCTTTTGTGCGGATCATGGCTGCGCCTTCACCCACACGCCGCAGGGCTTCGCCCAAGTTGCGGGCACCGCATACAAAGGGCACTTTAAAATTATGTTTGTTGATATGGTGTTCTTCATCCGCGGGGGTCAATACTTCGGATTCATCGATATAATCCACACCCAATGATTCCAGGATCTGAGCTTCAACAAAATGCCCGATGCGCGCTTTGGCCATCACCGGGATCGATACCGTCTCCATGATCTTGAGTATCAATTCAGGATCGCTCATGCGTGCCACGCCACCCTGTGCGCGTATATCAGCCGGAACACGTTCCAGCGCCATGACCGCCGATGCGCCTGCGTCCTCCGCGATACGTGCATGCTCGGGTGTGACCACATCCATGATCACACCGCCTTTTAGCATCTGGGCTAATCCTTTTTTGACAGTAAAAGAACCTGTTTCTCCAGTCATTATATACCTCCAGAAAATTCTTGAAATGCATTTCAATTCTACCACCAAGAGATTTTTCGGTTCTTTCAGAGTAAAAAAATAATGATTCTATTAAATGTTTCATGTGAAACAATAGAAAAATCTGCATCGAGATATTTGGATAGGTGAAGTGATGAAAAAATAAATAATGATCCTGACAGCTCAAAGCCCTGCGGACCAGCGCGCGTAGATGGCGTTGGAGATAAGCCTGCCGCCGCTTTTTTCAACCGTTGCCAGCTCGCCCACTTCCAGACTGCCGCCCTTTTCTGACATCAGGGCATTCAAAGCGCCATGCAGGGTCAGCGCAGAAGATTTAACTGCGTAAGCCGTCACAATAAAAAAAAGGGGCTTAGCCAGAAGCACAGCCCTGCAGGCAGCCAACAATTGGGGAAGAAGCCTGAAGAATTCCCAAACCTCACCCTTCGGACCGCGCCCGAACTTGGGAGGGTCCATGATGATGCCATCGTAAAGATTTCCGCGTCGGATCTCGCGCTCCACAAATTTAAGCGCGTCATCCACGATCCAGCGGATGGGCGCGTTTGTAAGCCCGCTGAGCGCCTGATTTTCCTTTGCCCAGGCAACTGCTTTCTTGGATGCGTCCACATGAGTTACCTGCGCGCCGGCTTTGGCGGCTGCCAGGCTGGCCAAACCGGTATACCCGAATAAATTGAGCACCTTCACTGGATGGTTCACGGCAGAGATCACACCGGTCATCCAATCCCAGTGCACCGCCTGCTCAGGGAATACACCCAGATGGCGCGACGCGCCTGCGCGCGCCTTAAAGCTGATGTCTTTATAACTCATCACCCAGCTATCCGCGATCTGTCGGTTGAAATTCCAGTGCCCGCCGTTCTCTTCGGCAGTCGTCTGAAAAACCGCATCCACTTTTGACCAGACTGCCGCGGGCTTTAAGGGCGACCAGACGGCTTGCGCTTCTGGCCGGAGAAAAATAAATTTTCCGAAGCGCTCGATCTTAGTTCCATCTCCTGAATCGACCAGTTCATAATCGATCCAGTCCATGGCAGATGCAATATTAATTAACGGTATTAGTTTATTATTCATGATACTGCTTACTGAGTATATCAAAATCAGAATAATCTGGTCAGATATAAAAATAGTCAACAGCAAGAAATGTTTCACGTGAAACCTCCGGAAGGCAATTGCGTATATGATTAGGCTTTAATTTCCAGGCTTTTTATGGCAATCATGGCCAGGAGCGGAGTTATGCCTTATGTCATTAACTGTGAGAAATTATCTTTTCGATATAACAGCGTTCACGCGCTGAAGGATTTCAACCTGAATGTTAAGCAGGGTGAAGTAGTTGCGCTGCTCGGGCCGAACGGAGCGGGAAAAACCACCTCGATCAGGGTGTTGAATGGGCTTTTGTCGCCGGAAAGCGGTTCGATCAATATATTGGGATTTGATCCGCGCCGGGACGGAGCCAAAATACGCGCCCGCACCGGGGTGCTGACCGAAACTCCTGCGCTTTATGAACGCCTGACGGCGTGGCAGAACCTCGCTTTTTTCGGTTCACTGGCGGATATGTCAAAACCTGAGGTTGAAAAGCGGAGCAATCATCTGCTGGATATATTCAATTTACAACAACGTTCCAGTGACCGTGTGGAGACGTTCAGCAAAGGCATGAAACAACGGCTGGCGCTGGTGCGCGCCCTGCTGCATGATCCCGAACTGCTCTTTCTGGATGAACCTACTTCTGACCTGGACCCCGAGGCGGCCAGACAGGTGCAGGACCTGATCCTGGAGGTCAGCGGGCATGAAAATCGAACCGTGATCCTGTGTACGCACCGCCTGTATGAAGCGGAGCGATTATGCAACAGAGTAGCGATCATGAAAGATGGCCGGGTGGCTGCTGCAGGCACACTGGATGAACTGCGCGCCCAGGTCTTTCCCATGGTCCGGGTGAATTTCAGGACGACCGGAAAGGCGGATGATGAATTGGCGGGAATTCTCTTGAAAATGCCCGGAGCGCATGAAGTAAAAGTCCTTCCTGATGGAGAGTTGTGTCTGGTTATTGATAGCGAGGACCGAATTCCGGCAATGGTCAATGCGCTGGTCGATGCCAAGGCAGCGATCCGCGCGGTTGAACCTCACCGCGCAACCCTGGAAGATATTTATCTGCGCCTGCAGCACGCCGGCGAGGAGTAGTAACCGTGAAATGGAAAAATGTTCTTACGATTGCGAAGAAAGACTGGATCGAGGTGCGCCAGAATAAATACGCAATGGTTGCCATGTTCACTGTTCCGGCGATCTTCGTGATCGTCATGCCGTTGGTTTTTACGTTGCTGATCCCCAACCTTAATGTCCCCCCGCAGGATGTGATCAGCTCTGATACAGATATCCAGTTCTTTATTGAGCGCATGCCCTTAGCCCTGAGGCAGTATATTGATTTCGGCAAACCGATGGAATCCATGATCGTGATCATGCTCGGATTTATGCTGGCGCCTATGTTCCTGATCATGCCTCTGATGTTCTCCACGACCATCGCAGCGGAGTCTTTTGCAGGTGAGCGGGAGCGTAAAACGATCGAATCGCTGCTATATACGCCCGCTACCGACGCTGACCTGCTGATTGGAAAAGTCACTGCCGCTGCAATACCTTCCATCCTGATTACCTGGATCGGGTTTGTAGTGTATACACTGATATTGAACCTTGCGCCTTACCGCTTTTTCCAGCGCATCTGGTTCCCGCTACCTACATGGTGGCCTCTGATCTTCTGGATAACACCCGCACTGGTGGTGATGGGCATTGCACTGACAGTGATCATCTCAGCCCGCGTGCAGAACTTCCTTGGCGCGTATCAGACCAGTGCATCTGTCGTGCTGCTGGTAGTGCTGTTGTTCGCAGGTCAGATGAGCGGTGTGCTCTATCTGAGCGTGGGAGTTGAAATAATCCTGGGAGCGATATTCTGGATCATCGCGCTGGTGCTGGCTTATTTTGGCTTCAAGACGTTCAATCGCAGCGCCCTGCTAACGGGCAAGAGTCAGAAAATCAAGAACCGCTGAAAAGAGGTTTTTTGGGTTAAACCTGCTTTAGTGTCAAATACGCCACAGCCATGCTGTGTTCCTCGTCCATCACCAGGCGCAGTACGTGGCCTTTGCGATAATCGTTGATGCGGATTACTCTCACGCGCTCCCTGGCGGCTTCATCAGATGGGATAAACTCACTCAGACTGCTTGGTGCATGATTGAAAAAGGAGGACAGAAAGACGCTCTGCGGATCATCCAGCATGACAGCCATTGGATAGATCTGTGCTTCAAGCAGGTCCTGAAAGAAATGGGTTCCCAGCGAGGGTTCAGGCGCAGGACCAATGGATTTGCCGGAAAGTTCCACCAGCGCGCTGGAATTAAAAATATCACTATAGCCGATCGGGATACCCAGATCGGCATTGGTGCTGCCCCAGCGTCCCGGGCCGACCAGGATGAACTTGCTGCCCTTCAAAGCGCCGTTCAGTTTACCGATAACCCGCGCCAATTCAAAGCGTTCTGACATCTGCAAATTAAAGTAAGCTGTCGGCGGTATGAAAACAACTGTGTCAATATTATCGACAACGCCTTGCGGCACCATGAAGCGGGTCTGCAAGAGCACATCCTTTTCCGGAAGATGGCCGGGGATATTGACTTCCTTGCTTTCGGCCAACTGGCTCTGCGGGCGGCACTGGAGCAGTGTGAAAACCATATCCGGTTTTCCACCAGAATTCTCACCGATTTTCAATGTAAATTCCAGATCGACAGGATATTCATATGAGCGCTCCAGAATTGCCAGGATCTGGCGCAGGCGTGATGCAAAATCTGAACCGCGCAGCAGGTCTTCAAAAGTCAGCACCAGCTTTCCACGATCTTTTTCCATCAGGCGGGAATGAAGCGAAGAAAAGTAACCCTCATCGCTGACCTGGGCGATATAGCGCAGAGGCGGATAGTCCGCGTCCAGCACATTATGCACCGGCAGGGTCATGAATGAATTTTCTTCAAGATCAATCACATCAACATACTGCTGCGCGCAGCGTTCCATGGTGCGCTGATCGGGTGTAGGGCGCAGCAGCGGGTGGCTGAGCGCAACCAGGCGCGGGTAATCATTGCCCACCCGGTCTACCGCGCGGGTGCCCAAGCCCCAAACCAGGCGTACGAAACCGTCTTCACGGCGGATCTGTGGCGCCCAGCGGTACAGGTTGCGACTGAAGGCAACACCGGCGGCATCCGGAAGGTAGAAGTGCTTGTATTGTTTACCTTCCACAACCATAATCAGGATGGCCATGCGTTCGTCGTAATCCTGCAATCCTTTACTGCGGCGGTAAAGCAGCGCGTCGGGATTGATGGTGGAAGCATAAACACGGGCTATTGCGTTCAGCAGCGCTTTCAGATTTTCTTTTTCAGTTCCCTGATTGGGCACAAAGATGCTTTCATATTTTCCGGCAAATGAAGTGCCGAAGCTGTCTTCCAGCAGGCTTGAGGAACGCACGATGAGCGGTTTCTTACCCACATCATGCAGGATATTCTCCAGTTTTTCACGGATGTCGCTCGGAAATTCGCCCGCCAGAAATTCGCGGATGATGCGCGGGTAGTCCGAACGCATTTCATCTTCGCTTTTATACTTCTGGTCATTCCAGCTTTCAAGGTCGTTCATAGCGAAAAAGGAGTACATTTCGTTGGAACCGATAAAGTAATACTCAGGCTTTTTTAGACTGGCCTGAAGTTCCTCGGGCAGCTCATTGCTGAGGATGCGGTACGCCAGCAGCATACCCGCAGCCTTGCCGCCGATACGCCCGGCGCCGATCTTGTGCTTGCGGATCTCAGCCAAGTCGGGAATAGTAAACCAGCGCTTGGCAATGTTTACATACATTAACTGGTCGCTGATCATGGTGCGGATCAGCACAACCAGAGACTCTTCCAGGTGGTGCTCATATTTTGCGCGTTCTTTAGGCGGCAGGCGCAGGATTGACCAGGCATGCTCAAAGATAAGCTCCTGTGGCGCCTGTTCAGGGTTAAAAGCCAGGTTGGGATCAGTGCGCTCAACGCCGCGTTCATTGAGTATCTCGGTAACCAGGTTTTGGAACAGATCGAAGGAGAGGTGCTGGCTGAAGGTTAAATCTGTGAGCTGATCACGGACGCGCGCGTGGCGTTCTTCCCATAGTTCTGTTGGTTCTTCACCCACCGGATTGCGAAGCCCTTCACGGTCCTGTGACTGGATGGCCTGTTTGCGTACCTGGGCTTCAAACTCCTGCCGATCCACCACACTGCGCCTGTAAAGTTCATCACGCATACGACTGCGTATGCGCCCGCACAGGATGGGGTACTGCCCCAACGCGAGTGTGATGCTCATTAAACGATCAGCGGAATTTGAGAATGACTGCATCTGCCATTACCTTTTTTTTAATAAATATGCGGCGCGGAGAATAGGTTTTAATGCAACCAGGATGCAGAAATTTCATCGCGACGGAAAAATTGTTTTCCAGGATATTTATTCTTGTTAATTGTATATACAATTAACCCAAGTGCATGGGCATGATCACATGCTTGTAGGTCTCATCACCTACCGGTGAGATCAAGCCGGGAGTGTTGTTCTGGTTGGTTTCCAGGATTGTATTGGGCGAACCGATCACTTCAAGCACTTCGCTCAGGAAACGGACATTAAAAGCGATCAAAAGATCGGGGCCTTCAATATTCGCATCCACAACCACTTCACCCGAACCGGTTTCTTCGGACTGAGTGGAAAATTCAAGTGTACCGGGTCCGCCTTCCTGAGGCTGCATTTTTAGTCGGATCACATAATTGCCTTCGCGCGCGATAATCTCTGCCTGACGGCAGGCTTTGAGGAATTCCGCGGTGGAGACGATTGTACGGGTCTTAAAGCTGCGGGGAATGATGGCGCGGTAATCCGGAAAGTTTCCTTCGATCAACTGGGTGACCAATTCAGCGTCTTTCAGATGGAAAATCGCCTGGCCGCGGTCCTGAGGTACCACCATAGCTACAGTTTCACTGCCGTTTACTGCAATTCGTGCAAGTTCGCTCAACGAGCGGGCTGGGATGATGACCTTAACGGGGTTCGCAACGGTGTTGGAAAGCTCAGCGCTGCGCACCGAAATGCGAAAACCATCGGTTGCAGCCAATGAGATCTGATTTTCATTGATCTCCAACTGAACACCCTGCAAAACCGGGCGGGCTTCATCTGTCGAGGCAGCAAAACTGACCTGCTGGATCATTTCCTTTAGATCAGAGACATTTAATTCAACACCAGCGGAAAGATCTGGAGTGGGCATGGGCGGAAATTCACTGGCTTCAATGCCTTTGATATCAAAATTGGAGGTGCCGCTGCGAATATTGAGTGTCTGGGTGCGGGTTGTCAGTGCCAGGCTTACCTTGTCACCGGGTAAGGTGCTGACCAGGTCGCCAAAAATACGGGCAGGAATGGTCACGCTGCCTTCTTCTTCGATCTGGGCGCCTATCCAGCAGGTGATGCCGAGTTCCAGATTGGTTGCCGAAAGCCGCAAACGGCCTTCATCCGTAGCAATAAGGATGTTACCGAGCACAGGCAGGGTGCTGCGCGGCGACACAGCCCTGGATACTACTCCCAGTCCGTGGGCAAGTTGGGCTTGAGATACTGTCAGCTTCATGGTAGGGTACCTCCCTTTTTTAAATAATAATCAATCATACTGTATTCTATAAGAAAAATCACTTTAATGCTTATATTGTAAAACAAAAAGCGGGATTGATTAACTAATCAATCCCGCTTGGTTTCAGAATGGAGGATTTATATCCAACCCCTGAGCTGCATGGCTTTGACAACCCGGTTGATAGCCACCATATAGGCTGCGTCGCGCATGAATACGCCTTCTTTTTCGTGCAAATCATAAACGCTCTGGAAAGCATTGGTCATTTTCTCGTCCAGCCGTTTCAGAACTTCTTCGTGTCCCCAGTAATAATTCATATCGTTTTGGACGCTTTCAAAGTAGGAAACTGTAACACCGCCGGCATTGCACAGAAAATCGGGGATGATGAAGATGTTGCGCTTTTTTAGCTGCTCATCTGCTTCCAGGGTAGTGGGTCCGTTGGCACCTTCAGCAATGATCCGCACCTTGGGCGAGATCATTTCAACCGTTTCGGCATTGATCTGCCCTTCTATTGCCGCAGGGATGAGTACATCCACTTCCTTGCCCAACCAGGCGCCGCCATCTTCAATGGCATAACCGGCTGTTTTGGCTTTTTCCTTATCAATCGCGCCGTACTGGTCGGTGATACTCTGCAGAAAGCGCGGATCAATACCTTTTTCCTGGCTGATAGTGTAGCTTTTGCGGTCGTTACGGTCAAAGTAAGAAACTGCCAGCACTTTTCCGCCGAGAATTTCTGTAAAACCGATGGCGGCATATTGGGAGACGTTGCCATACCCCTGCAGCGCTGCTGTGCATTTGGTGGAGTCAATGCCCAGCCTCTTCATGGCCTCACGCAGGTGGAACACCACACCAAAACCCGTTGCCTCTTTGCGGCCAAGCGAACCACCGCCGCCAACCGGCTTGCCGGTGATCACGCCGGGCGTGTATTGACCAGCCAGCCTGGAATATTCGTCCATCATCCAGCCCATCATCTGCGGGGTGGTGCCGACATCCGGTGCAGGCACATCCTGACGGGGACCGATCTCACGCCAGACTGCCTGGATATAACCGCGGCACAGGCGTTCTTTTTCGCTGACAGTCAGAGTGGCAGGATCAACGATAACGCCACCTTTTCCGCCGCCAAGAGGGATTTCTGCCACGGCGCATTTCCAGGTCATCCATGTGGCCAGCGCGCGTACGGTATCGATTGTTTCCGCAGGATGGAAACGGATACCGCCCTTGCAGGGCCCGATGGCATCGTTATGCTGCACGCGAAAACCATTGAAAATCCGGATTTGCCCATTATCCATGCGTACCGGGATGCGTAAGTGAAATTCTTTCAATGGCCAGCGTAGGAATTCGCGCACCTGCTCATCCAGCTTCAACTGGTCGGCGACCTGGTCAAATTGCTGCTGTGCCATTTGAAAAGCGTTGGTTGTTGCTGCGTTCATGGATCACTCTCCTATCTGATTCTTTCCTTGAAAAGAGTCCCTGGAAATATTAAAAATCACTTCCAACTGTACAAAAATATTGTTACATCATAAAGTTTAAAGAGAACAGCCGAAGCGTCAATATGATGAATGTCCTTAACTTGGCAAATAAACTCAAGTTTTCACTGAATTTTGGAAAGAAGCGGTATTTAAAAAAAAGTGGATCGAATCAGATAACAAGGGTAAATCGGATTGGAAAAAAAGAAATTAATTGTAAATGGCTATTGATTGATCAATCCGGTCTGGAAAATTACTAGCAGTTACGCTCAAAGGTGTTTCTTTAATTTCTCGAGCTGCCGGTTCAATTCATTCTTAACCACCTGGGGGTTGGCTTTTCCTTGGGCTGAGCGCATTACCTGTCCGAAAAGCCAGGTGGAAACAGTCGCTTTACCGTTTAAATAGGAGCGCACTTCTTCCGAATTTTCTTCAAGGGTTTTAGCAACCAGGTCCTTTATCAGGTTTTCATCCGATACTTGTCGCAATCCTTTTTCCTCAATAATCGTTTCGGCAGTTTTGCCAGATGACAGCATGCCTGTAAGCACTTCTTTGCCTGTATTTTGATTGATCACACCATCATCGACCGCGGTGATCAGGCGGACGAAAGAAGCTGGCGTTAGCGCCATTTCTTCAAAGGGCATACCGTTTTCATTGAGCCAGGCAAACAGGTGGGTCAGAAGCCAGTTGGCGATGCATTTTGGAGTCAGTTTTGGCGCGGCTGTCAGGCAAGCCTCAAAATAATCACTGACCGGCTTGTCTTCCAGCAGGCGTTCAATATCTTCAGATTTCAATCCAAACGTGGTGCGATAACGCAGCCGGCGCGCATCCGGCAATTCCGGCAGAGTGCCTTTTACCTCATCCACCCAGGCTTTATTTACGACAAGCGGCGGGAGATCAGGTTCGGGGAAGTAGCGGTAATCATTGGCATCTTCTTTGCTGCGCTGCGCCACCGTTTTACCCTGGCCGTCACTCCAGCCCAGAGTTTGCTGCCTGACCTTTTCACCCTTATCCAGTTTGGCTTTCTGTATATCCATCTGGTAAAGAATGGCCTGTTCCATGGCTTTGAAGCTGTTCAGGTTCTTGATCTCGACGCGCGTGCCCAGTTCCTCGCTGCCTTCCGGACGCAGGGATAAATTGGCTTCAAAACGCATGCTGCCTTTTTCCATATCACCACTGGAAACCCCCAACCAGCGCAGCAGCGAGCGCAGCGCGTGGCTGTAGGCGCGCACATCCTCCACGGAATGCATGTCCGGCTCACTGACGATCTCGAGCAGCGGGACACCGGCGCGATTAAGGTCGACCAGAGAACAGGTTTCGCCGTTTTCAGTTACGTGTGTCAGTTTGCCCGTATCTTCTTCCAGGTGGGCGCGCCGTACCCGGATGGACTTTTCTCCCGCGGGTGTATTGATCAGAATGCGGCCGTTGAGCGCCAGAGGATATTCGTACTGCGAGATCTGGTAGCCCTTGGGCAGGTCCGGGTAGAAGTAGTTCTTGCGGGCGAAGATGCTGGTTTCGGCAATCGTGCAGTCCATTGCAAGGGCGGCTTTCATTGCCAGCTCAACGGCAGCACGGTTGATGACCGGCAGTGTGCCTGGCATCCCGCAGCAGACTTCGCAAACGGATGAATTGGGCGGGGCTTGGGTGGTATCAACCACCGCACAGGAACAGAACATCTTGGAGCGTGTCGCCAGCTCCACATGTACTTCGAGACCGATGTCAGCTTTATATTTATTTTTAACCACAGATTCACACTGATAAATAAAATGAGATAAACACAGATTTATATATTAATTTATTACCTTTTTTATTTGAACTTTAGTTGTACCAAAGTTTATTAGTAAACATATTTTTAATCCTGTTGCCTTGAGAGTATTAAGACATTGTGCCAGGTGAATTTTCTCAAGAGTCGTAACGATTTTCAATTCTACCAAAACACATTTTTCAGCCAGTAAATCTACTGCATAATCTCAGATTATCACACCTTCATAACGAACTTTTAGTTGAACTTGCTTTTCAATCGAAAGCCCGGCTTTTTTGAGTTCATGGATCAGGGCATTTTCATAGACTTTTTCAAGAAAGCCCACTCCCAATTTATAACTGATCTCAAATACACAACCAATGATCTTTTCGGTTATGGAATTTAATTGCTCAACGGGAAGATTTACAAGTTCAGACATGAAAAATAAAAGTATCTATGTTTATCGTTTTTAAAAATTTGTGTTCATCTGAGATTAAAGAGAATTTACGAACTTATCGATCCTGTCCAGGGCTTCTTCAAGCTGATCAAAGGCTGTGGCATAGGAGCAACGCACAAACCCTTCGCCGCCAGGACCGAAGGCAGAACCCGGCACAACCGCCACGTGCTTCTCATGCAGCAGCCGGTCGGCAAAGGTCGAATCATCCAGTCCGGTCACGCTGATCTTGGGGAAAACATAAAAAGCGCCCTTGGGCTCAAAAGTCGGCAGCCCGATGTAATTCAATCCCTCGACCATCAACACACGCCGGCGGTCATATTCTTTCCGCATCATCTGCACAAAATCTTCACAACAGGACAGCCCTTCGAGCGCACCGATCTGGGCCATAGTGGGCGCGGCCATGATGATGTACTGATGCACGCGCGCCATGCCTTCCATCAGTTCGCGTGGCGCGCAGGCAAATCCAATACGCCAGCCGGTCATGGCGTAGTCTTTTGAGAACCCGCCAATCAGGATGGTGCGTTCGCGCATACCGGGCAGCGTGGGGAAGCAGATATGGTCAATCCCATAAACCAGGCGGTCGTAGACCTCATCCGAGATCACCGCCAGGTCGTGTTTCTCTGCGATCTTACCGATGGAGACCAGAGTATCCCGGTCTGCTACAGCGCCTGTGGGATTGCAGGGGAAGTTGATCAGGATGGCTTTGGTCCTTGGTGTGACCGCTTTCTCCAGCTCGGCGGGATCGGGTTTGAAATCGTTTTCCATGCGGCTGGGCACTTCCACACAAACGCCGCCGGCAAGGTTGATCACACCCTGATACGAAACAAAACACGGGGTGGGCAAGATCACTTCATCCCCCGGATCGAGCAAGGCGGTGCAGGCCATGACCAGCGCTTCAGAACCGCCAACGGTCATCACAATCTCCTCTTCCGGGTTGTAGGTAACGCCATATAACTTTTCCAAATGCTCGCTCAATGTGCGACGCAGGGGCAGGATGCCGCGGTTGGCGGTGTAATGTGTCTGGTTCTCACGCAGCGAGCGAATGCCAGCCTCGATAATGGGCTGGGGAGAATTAAAATCCGGCTCACCGATACCCAGCGAGATCACTTCTTTCATGGTCGCCGCGATATCGAAAAATTTGCGGATCCCGGAAGGTTTCAGTTCTGACACGCGTTTGGATAAGTAAGATCTTGCCATGCTCTGCTCCTTATTAATTGGGTTAACCTGAAACCCCGGAGATTTCCCATTGATTTCCGGTTTCAGAAAAGACTAATTCGAACTGCCTGCCATCATTGGCTGCCACCAAAAAGTGTTTGGCATCGGGTTCACGCCATTCTTTTAATACCTGCTCAACGGAAAACTTATGACCCTGCCAGGAAAAGGTTTTTGGATGATCGCATCCGGAATAGCCTGCCTCGCAGATCACCCTCATTTTAGATCTCGATCCAGGAATTATCGCCAATATTGATCGCTTCCGCCCTGCCTTTAATACCCGCCTGGCGGCCGATAAGCGAATTTTCGAGCACCATTTGGTCGATCTCGGCTTCCTGCTCCACGATGGAATTCTGGATAACCGAACGCGACAGGATGGCTTTACGCCCGATGGATACATACGGCCCGATCACACAGTCCCGCAGATCCGCTTCGGGGTGAATGTACACAGGAGGAATAATAGAAATTCCTTTTCGTTTGGCTGCTTCGATGCTGTTGGCAGCGCCGTTCTTAAGCAAGTGCCTGTTTGTTTTAAGCAATGCTTCAGGCTTGCCTGCGTCCAGCCAGACATCCACTTGCTGCACGCGCAGCCTGGTGCCGGAGGTGATCATCAGGTTGAGGGCATCCACCAGGAAATATTCGCCGTTCAAGGAAATATCTTTTTCCATCTGAACATGAATGGCATCCATCAGCGCCTCTCCGCTGCGGAAATAATAAAAACCAACAACCGCAAGATTATTGGTGACATCCTCAGGTTTTTCGATCAGACGTTTGATCAACTGGCCTTTTCCCACCTCTGCCACGCCAAAACGGCGTGGATCGGAAACCGGCTTGACCCAGGCGATGCCATCGGAAGATTCTTTATCCAGATCTGAAAGATCGGTTTCGATCAGCGTATCTGAAAAAGCCATCAGCATGGGGCCTTTAAGGACACTGCGCGCCAAATAAAGCGCGTCAGACTGGCCTTTCATGCTGTTTTGTGTGAAGTAATGCACCTTCTTGTCCGGGTGGTTGGCTTTCATATGGGGCACAACCTGATCTTCCTGATTGGGCCCTAAAATGAGCACGAACTCTGCATCCATAAAACGGGGCAGTGAACTGAATTGATCGAGCACATAATCCAGCACTGTACGCCCGGCCAGATGAATGAGCGGCTTCGGTTTGCTCCAGGTGTGCGGGCGCATGCGTGTGCCCAGCCCTGCCATCGGTATGGCGATCTTCCAAGGTTCTTTCAAGAGCCCTCCTCGTGATAATTTTATTGATTGTACAACAGGATGGAAAGCTGGGGAAATGAGGATTGTTACAGAAAATACCTGATAATGCCTGGCTCATTGACCAGTTCAAACCACTATACACTGATCTCGGCTTGCTTCAACACCCTTTGATGTATAAAGGATGGGCGCAGAACGTGCGATTAACTTCATACTGAATACTATGACATTGTCAAGGGAAGTTTAAGATTTTGTAATTGTGGATGAACTGCCTTATCCTGAGCCTGCCAAATACAAGAGGATACCTAGTATGCCATTCTGACCGAAACGCAATGAGGGGAAGGATCTGCTCTTTATCCTCCATGTGTTGGCTGAATTTGTCGAAGGTTTCTTCAGGCTTAAGCCTGACCTACGATCCCCGTACCACTTTTAAAAAAATTTTGCCTGCCGAACGTTGAACAAAGGTAGGCAGGAGTGCGCGCAGTACGATATTAAAACGTACTTAATCGAGATTATGTATCTACCCTATGATATTCATAACTTCTCCCTTACGCTCTTCCTCAGAGAGTGTAAAAAAAATTACTTTTTTAGAATATGGGTAATAACCGTTGAAGCCGGGCCGCCAAAAGCCTGGATGAGGGCGGTTTTTGCGTCCGGAACCTGGTTGGAACCGGCATGACCGCGCAATTGCAATACAGCTTCGGCAGCCTGATAGACCCCGGCAGCGGCCAGCGGAAACCCGCGCGCCTTGTTGCCGCCCAGGGTCAACAGCGGCAGTTTGCCCTTGAGCGACAGGTCATTATCCTGCAGCCAGCGCCAGCCCTCGCCGCGCGCGGAAAGGCCGCAGGCTTCAATGGTCAGCGTCCCAAAGATCGAATAGGCATCCCAAAGCTCGAACAGGTCAATCGCATCCCAATCAGTTCCCGCCTGTGCCAGCGCTTTCTGGACCGAATGCGTTGCCGCGCTGAAAGCAAGCGGATCCGGCCTGTCATGCAGCGCGAGAGCGTCGCTGACCACGTTGGAAGCGGCAATCCGCACCAGGTTGCTGGATTGCGCAAGGTCCTCATTGACCAGCAGGAGCGCAGCAGCGCCATCCGCATAGGGCGCCGCGTCAAACAAGTTGAGTGGAAATGAAAGGATAGGTGCCTTGTTGTAAGTTTCAAGGGTAACTGCCTTACGGTACATGGCGTTGGAGTTGTACGTGGCGTTGGCATGCGCGAGCAGGGGCAGGGGTGCAAAGGCTTCCCTGGGCGCACGGCAGGTCTCCATATAGCGCAACATGAGTAAGCCCGCCTGTCCGACCGGGGTCAGGCCTTCAGTCGCTTCAAAATCAGCATCCATGCTGTACGAGGATAAACCTTCAACCTCCACACCGACCATGTCGGTGTATTTTTCTACACCCACCACCAGTGCTGCATTAACGTAACCGGATTTGACTGCCAGGCAGCCCATATGGAGTGCGGCCGCCCCCGAGGCTTCTCCCGCTTCAGCGGTAAAAGTCTCGATATGCCCCAGCCCGGCGTTATCCGCGATAAGAGTGCCAAGATTGGCCTGACCCGACAGAGTGGAGGCTAGGTAATTCCCTATATACAGCGCCTGCGGGCGGATGCCGCCGGAATCTTTGATAGCTGCCAACAGCGCCCGCGCGGACAGATTGGCAAGCGATAACTGCCAATGCTCGCCGACAGGCGTCATACCGATCCCTGCGATAAAAACTTCACTCATTGCACGATCCTATTTCAAAGCCAGCTGGTCGCGGTAGCGCGCGTAGGTGGCATAGTCGATCTCCACCCTGCGGGCGATATAATCCGCGGTTGTGAGTGCGAGCGCCTGGCGCTTTTCAAGGTTCTTTGTAACACGCAGATCCAGCGCATCCGAACCTGCTCCTGAACCGTAGGAAACCATCAGGATGCGATCGCCGGCTTTGGCAATATCCAAGATGGCGGTCAAGCCGATGGGTGACGCGCCGGCATATGTGTTGCCGATCACCGGCGAAAGCAAACCGGTTTTGGTCTGTTCGTCAGTAAAACCCAGCTCTTTTGCCATGCGGCGCGGGAATTTGGCGTTCGGCTGGTGAAACACCGCGTAAGTGAAATCGGAGGCCTGCGTGCCGCTTTGCTCCATCATGGTACGCGCTGCGGTGGAGACATGTTTGAAGTAGGCAGGCTCGCCGGTAAACCGCTGGCCGTGTTCAGGGTAGCGTTGGTAAGCGCGCCGCCAGAAATCGGGCGTATCCGTCACAAATGAATAGGCGGAAATGATCTCCGCGAGTGAATTCTCGGCTGGACCCAGAATGAAGGCTGCAGCTCCGGCAGCAGCAGTGAATTCGAGCGCGTCGCCCGGTTTGCCCTGGGCAGTATCACCGCCGATGGCCAGTGCGTAATCTGCCATGCCTGAGCCCACCAGCGCCATAGCAGCAATCATGGCTTCAGAGCCGGCTTTGCAGGCGAACTCCAGATCTGCCGCCTGGATATGCACCGGCGCCCCGATAGCTTCGGCTACCACCGTGGAGGAGGGCTTGACTGCGTAAGGATGCGATTCGGACCCCACCCATACCGCACGGATAAGTTCTGGATCTATGCCAGCCCGAGCCAGGGCATTGCGGGAAGCTTCGATGGACATGGTGATGGTATCTTCATCCAGGCCGGGGACAGATTTTTCCTTGATCGGCAGGCCTTCATCTGATCCGCCCCACATGCGCGCGACCTCAGACGCAGGCAGGCGGTATTGGGGGATATACGCGCCGTAACCGGTGATGCCCACCGGACGCAGTGGTTTCAACAGCAAGGATGGTTTTACATTTTTATGTTCAGGATTTTCAGGCGTCATTTCGCCCTCCAGGATCTCAGGATCTCAAGCGCGCGGTCAATATGAATGTGGCTTTCATTGACCATCTGCTCCGCGATCGGGCCGACCAGTTCAGTCGGCGCACCAGCGGCAGCCGCCACCTGGCGGGCATGCAGGGCCATGTGCCCGCGCTGAATGCCTTCGGTTGCCAGGGCGCGCAGTGCGCCCAAATTCTGCGCCAGCCCAACCGAGACGATCACCTCAGCCAGTTCATGCGCGGATCTCACTCCCATTAATTTCAACGCTGCGCCAGCCCCGGGATGGACGTGTGTGGCGCCCCCGACCGTGCCCACTGCAAGCGGCATTTCCAGTTCACCGATCAATTCGCCATTCTTTCCTTTTGACCAGGTACTCAAACTGGTGTACTTTCCGGAACGCGCTGCGTACGCGTGCGCCCCGGCTTCCACAGCGCGCCAGTCGTTGCCGGTAGCCAGCACCACTGCATCTACCCCATTCATGATGCCTTTATTATGAGTGGCAGCGCGGTATGGATCGGCAGCGGCAAAAGCCCAGGCTTCGATGATCCGGTCGCGCACATCCTCACCGGTAAACTCGCTGGTCGTCAGCGCTTCAAACGGAATGGTGCAGACGGATTTTGCCAGCCGGCGGTCTGCCAGGTTGGAAAGGATACGCAGTAAAACGCGCCCGCCGCAGATGCGCTCGACCATCGGGCTCAGCTTTTCGAGCGTGGTGTTGATGGCGTTGGCGCCCATCGCATCGCGCACGTCCATTATTAAATGGAGTACCAGAAAAGGACCGATGGCGGAATCAGCGATCACGCGCACTTGCAGATCGCGCACGCCGCCGCCCAATTTTTTAAGTACAGGATCACTGCTATCTGCCGCAGCAAGCAGTTCAGAGCGTCCCGCTTCCAACGCTTTTTTGGCTTTTTCAAGATCGTCAATATCCAGAACCTGTATCTGACCGATCATTTCGGGCGCGTCACTGGAAGCGCTGAAGCCGCCACCGGATTGCGCCAGTTTCGCCATGAATGAAGCCGCGGCTACCACGGAGGGTTCTTCGATGGCCATTGGCACCAGCACTTGCCTGCCGTTAACCAGGAAGTTCCTTGCAATCCCCAGCGGAAGGGCGTAGATGCCGACCACATTCTCAATCATCTGGTCAGCCTGTGTTTCTTTCAGACCCGCTTGTCCGCTGAACTTTGCCAGATCATCGGCAGATGCGCCGGTTTCAGTACCGATCTGCTTCAGGCGATCAGCAACGTTGAGTTCATAGAATTTAAGAGAATTCTTTTTATCGACACTCATAATTATGTGCGGATGATACGCTTCTGCCCCTCCCAAAAACTATCAGGAATTTATAAACTGTAATGGTCGCCTGGCTTGAGCAGCGCCACCTGAGCCGAAGTCTCAGCTGTCACACGTTTTGCCCAAGCGGATGCGTCCTGGTGGATGACTTCAAAGGTATCATAATGTATAGGCATGACCACACGCGGCTCAAGCAGCTTGACCGCGCGCAGGGCATCCTCCGGCCCCATGGTGTAATTATCGCCGATAGGCAGCGCCGCAAAATCAAGCCCCTCTTCGCCGATCAGGCGCATATCTCCGAACAAGCCGGTATCCCCGGCGAAATACAGGCGCTTAACGGCATTATCGGTGATCAGAAAACCACACGGGTTGCCGCCATAAGTCCCGTCCGGCAGGGAAGAACCGTGCAGAGCATTGGTTAGCTTGACATATCCAAAGGGGAACTGATGACCGCCGCCCAAGTGCTGTGCATGAGTATTAATTCCCTGCTCTTCCAACCAGTCGCAAATCTCAGAATTGCTGACCACTACTGCGCCTGTCCGTTTGGCTATTTCTTCTGTATCTCCGAAATGGTCCCCATGCCCATGTGTGACCAGGATGTAATCCGCTTCTATTGTCTCTTTAGATAATGGGGTAAAAGGATTCTCATCAAGGAATGGATCGATCAGAACTTTCACTCCATCAAAATCTAACTGAAACGCAGCATGCCCAAGATAATGTATATCAACCATTGCCTCTCCTATTTCAATCCAAACCCAATCAAATTTAATCTGAATTATTGCAAGTGTATCGCATGCCGGCGATTAAAACCATTGGAGTAAAATAAAAAAACTACACTAATGAATTATGGAGATTTAATGGCAGACCCCCGTATCGATAAACTGGCTGACCTGCTCGTCAATTACAGTGTTGAAGTTCAGCCCAAGGAACGCGTACTGATCCACGGAGAACTTGGCGCTGAGCCGCTGCTGTCGGCAGTATATAAAAAATGCCTGCAGGCTGGCGCATATCCTTTTGTGGTCCCCTATACCCATGACTGGCTTGAGAGCATCATCCGCTATGCCTCACCCGACCAATATGATCCTGTATATGCACCTTTCCGGCAGATGTTCGAGACCTACGACAAACGAGTGCGCATCCTGGGTGAACTGAATACCAAGGAACTGTCCCAGTTTGATCCAGAAAAGGTCACCGCGTTCACCTCGGTGATTGGCAGGGATTTGCGCATTGTACTGGACCGCGAGGCTAAAGGCGAGATGAAATGGGTGGCTGGTCTCTTCCCCACGCAGGCATATGCCCAGGACGCCAATATGGCGTTGAGCGATTATGAAGATTTTGTCTACAATGCCTGCCTGCCTGACCCGGATGATCCGGTGGGTTACTGGCGCAGGGTTGAAGCCCGCCAGGCAAAGGCGATTAATTGGCTGAAGGGCAAGAAGAAGGTGCATGTTACCGCGCCCGGCACAGACCTGACGCTGAGCATAGAAGGGCGCCCGTTTATCAACTGCGCCTGTAAGGTAAACGTGCCAGATGGTGAGATTTTCACCTCACCAGTTGAGAACAGCGCCAATGGTTTTGTGCATTTCACCTTTCCCACACTCTATGAGGGCTTTGAAATGACCAATGTGCGCCTTGAATTCAAGGATGGCAAGGTCATTAAAGCCAACGCTGACAAGAACGAGGATTACCTGATCAAAAAACTGGATACAGATCCCGGCGCACGCTTTTTAGGTGAATTCGCTATCGGCACCAACGAGCGCATCGACCGCTTCACCGGGCAAATCCTGTTTGACGAGAAGATCGGCGGCAGTTTTCACCTAGCAGTCGGGCATGGCTACCCGGAATCACTGACCGAAAACGATTCTGCCATTCACTGGGATATGGTCTGCGACCTGCGCAAAGGTGGCGAGATCACTGTGGATGGGCAGCTGTTCTATCAGAACGGCAAATTCGTGGTGGATTTTTAATCAAGGAATTCCATGAAGGTAAAGCTGGCGCTCGCACAGATCAATACCCGGCTCGGTGTGGTTGAAAAGAACCTCGAAATCCATCTGGCGCAGATCAGAAAAGCAGGCGAGGAAGGCAGCGACCTGGTCATTTTCCCTGAGCTTTCGCTGACTGGCTATGTGCTGCAGGACCTGGCATCAACTGTCGCGCGCAAGCCAACAGATGAAGACCCGATCTTTAAAGAACTACTGGCAGCCAGCAGCGAAATCGACATTGTGGCAGGCTTTGTTGAAGAAGACGAACGCAACCGCTTTTATATTTCCAGCGCTTACCTTTCATTGGGGAAGGTCGTACATGTGCACCGCAAAGTATATCTACCAACGTACGGCCTGTTCGACGAAGGGCGCTTCTTCGCCTGGGGAGATTCAACCGAGGCGTTTGACACGCGCTTCGGGCGCGCGGGCATCCTGATCTGCGAAGATTTCTGGCATATCTCGCCGCCTTACCTGCTTTGGCTGGATGGCGCCGACCTGTTCCTGTTCACTTCCGCCTCACCCGGGCGCGGTTTGAACACGGAACCGCAGCTCGCGACCGCTTTCTGGGTAGAAAGCATCAACCGCGCCTACGCAAGCATTTTCACCTCCTTCGTGGTGCACTGCAACCGCGTTGGGTATGAAGACGGACTGCATTTCTGGGGAGGCTCCACGGTTTTCAATCCAGATGGCAATCTGGTTGCCAAAGCACCGCAGGAGAAAGAAGCGCTCACTTTCTGCGAGATCGACCTGAATGATCTGCACCGCACCCGTGCGCGCCTGCCGCTGCTGCGCGATGAACGCACCGCGCTGACACAGCGGGAATTGACCCGCATCCTCAGCCGGGATTCCAGCGCAAGCGGAAGATGACAGGAGAAAAAATGGAAAAACTTGAGATCAACACCAGCCTGACGCGCAGCATCCTGACCGGCTTTATCCGCAGTGAGACGCAGCGCGCCGGATTTAATAAGGTTGTGCTCGGTTTGTCAGGCGGCATTGATTCGGCGCTTTCCTGCTATCTGGCAGCCGAAGCGCTGGGCAGCGAAAACGTGCTGGCGGTGCGTATGCCTTATAAAACCTCCAGCCAGGAATCTCTGGACCACGCGCAGCTGGTGATCGACGCTCTCGGCGTTCAGGCACTGACCCTGCCCATCACGGATATGGCGGATGGGCTGATCAGCAAATGGCCTGAAATGTCCAGCCTGCGCAAAGGCAACATCATGGCGCGCTGCCGCATGATCGTGCTGTTTGACCAGTCTGTGGTCATTAATGGGCTGGTGGTTGGCACCGGCAACAAGACCGAGATCCTGCTTGGTTATACCACACTCTTCGGCGATGCCGCCTGCGCGTTTAATCCGCTGGGAGACCTTTACAAAACACAGGTGCGTCAACTTTCGCGTGATATGGGCATCCCCGAAGTGATCATTGGCAAGCCGCCCACAGCCGACCTGTGGTCAGGGCAGACCGATGAAGGCGACCTGGGCTTTACCTATGCCGAAGTGGACAAGCTGCTTTATCTGCTGGTAGACGAACGTTTTACTCCAAAAGAATGCGTTGAAGCCGGATTTGACAAGAAATTTGTGGATACCGTCGTCGCGCGTATACGCCGCTTCCACTTTAAGCGTGTCATGCCGCCTATTGCCAAGCTCAGCAATCGCACGGTGGGATATGATTTTCTGTATCTGCGCGATTGGGGAACGTAACCCATAATAAAGCGAGAGGCTGTGGCTTTCAGCGCTTTTCGTAAAATAGTTTTAATAATTTTCTTGCTGGTTATCGGAACCGCCTGCATGCCGGGTTTCCGCCTGACAACTGGCACCATCCCAACGCCGCTCGTGCCCATTGCAACCATTAAGGTCATACCGACTGCCACTACCAATACGCTGAACCCGCCTTACCCAACGCCAACCCCAACCTCTACCGAACTTGCTTCACAAGGACTTGACCGTGTCAAGATCTATCTAATTGCGATCGGCGATAACAACGTTTCAGGTCAGCTGATCGGCTGCGGCGACAGCCTGGTGCCGGTTGAAGTGCCGATCGCGCCCACACCTGGCGTTCTACGCGCCGCCTTGAAAGAGCTCTTCAAACTGGAAGGGCAGCAATATTACGGCCAATCCGGACTGTACAACGCGCTTTATCAATCAGAACTTGACATCGCAGATGTGGCAGTAATTGGCGGTGAAGCACGAATTTTTCTGACCGGCACAGTGAAGCTTGGGGGAGAATGTGATAATCCGCGCGTTGAGGAACAATTAAAAGCCCTGGCTTTGCAGTTCAGCACCGTTGAACGCGTCAGCATTTACATTAACGGCAAACCACTGGCGGATGTATTGAGCTTGAAGGGATGAACAAACTTGATTAAAAAAAACGGGCTTCGTAAGAAGCCCGTTCGATGTTTTTGGTTATTGCGGCAGTTCAAAGCCGTATTGCTTGAGCACCCATTTTGGAAATTCAAAGCGCGCAGTTTTCTGCGGATCAACCACCTGGCAGACCTTTAATTGCCCGACCAGGCTCATCAACATGCCGGCATCATTGACTGTCAACGACGCAAAACGGGTCAGAAAATCAGACATATTATGGGTCGCGATAT
>CAZBNE010000028.1:0-25197 GCA_964493155.1 uncultured Pelolinea sp. | reverse complement strand
CATGTCGTTCCGTTCACCTGTGGCCCGGTAGAAGTAGCCGTTGGCGCTCTGGAAGGCCAGGTCACTGTCCCAATGGAAGAACATGAACCGCCCGTCTGTGGGCCGGCGATAGAAGTACCCGTTCTTGCCCCGCTGCATGGAGAAGAAGTCCCAATCGTAGATGTACCCCCGCACGGCAAACATCTTCATCGTAGCCACGGGATCGATCAGGCGCTCGATCTCGGTCTGGGTATAGGTGTCTGAGGTCACCGTCTTGAAGAAGCCGATCAGGGCGGAAGGGTAACCCCGGGCGAGGAAAGGTTATCTATCTTTGAGGATTACCTCAAAAAGAAAGGCAACCAACCTGGCACTACCAGGAAAGATGAAGATCACCGTGAAAATGATGAGGATGATAATAAAAGCGCATCACCCACCTAAAAATCAGGAAAATGATCAATGGAAGATTATTTCCAACCGGAAGAAATAAGCAGCTCCAGCATTCAAACACAGCCGCATAATCGCCAGGCGGAAGAGGCTGTGCTGGGATCGGTGCTGATCAATCCTGAATCTTATTATGATGTTGGCCAGATCCTGGATGCGGATAATTTTTATATCATCCGCAATCGATGGATATGGGAAGTCTTTACTCATCTGCATGAGAATCGAATTCCCATCGATAATCTCACCCTCACTGAAGAGCTTGAAAACCGCGGAAAATTAGAAGAAATTGGCGGTCAGGCATATTTGATGATGCTCGTTAATCAGACGCCAAGCTCGCTAAATGCCCAGGCTTACGCCAGGATCGTGGAGGAGACGTCAGTCAGAAGACGAATGCTTGCTGCCGCAAATGAAATGGCCAAGCTGGCATATCAGGAAAACAGGGGATTGGATTCAATCATCGACAGCGCAGAAAAATCGGTTTTCAATCTCAGTGAGAGACGTATCCGTCGTGATATGCAGCCAATCAATACGGTAATCAGCCAATATTACGACCGGGTCTCTACACAATCAGCCAGCGGTGAAGAAATTAAAGGTGTGCCAACTGAACTGTTGGATCTTGATAAACTCCTGGGCGGACTTCAAAAATCTGACCTTTTGATCGTAGCCGGACGCCCGGCATCTGGTAAAACCGGATTCTTGATCACCGTTGCCAAGAATGCCGCGATTAAACATAAAAAACACGTCGCGATGTTCTCGCTTGAAATGTCCAATGAACAACTTGTTCAGCGTATGATTGCCCAGGAAACCCGCATTAATTCACAGAATTTACGATCTGGAAAAATCGAAGATGATCAATGGGAGCTATTTACCCGGGCAGTAGATGTACTCAGCAACACGAAGATTTTCCTGGATGATACTCCCGCAATGACGCCCATCCAAATGCGAACCAAGTGCCGCCGTCTTCACCTTGAACAGCGGATAGACCTTGTTCTGGTCGATTATATTCAACTAATGTCCGGTGATACGCGAACTGATAACCGTGTACAGGAAGTCTCCTATATTTCGCGCAATCTTAAAACGCTTGCCCGCGAATTGAACGTACCGGTTCTCGCAGCGGCGCAGCTCTCGCGTGCTGTCGAACAGCGTTCCGACAAGACGCCCATGTTATCCGATCTACGTGAATCAGGCAGCCTGGAACAGGATGCGGATATTGTCATGTTCATTCACCGAAAAGAGGAGAACAAGAACGAAAGTTCACCAACTGAATTAGTGGAACTAAAAGTAGCCAAGCATCGCAATGGCCCCACCAAGGATATTGAAATGATATTTATTAAAGAATTGGCTATGTTCTATAACGCCAAGACGGTTGAATAAATAATGAAATCTGCATTCTCAGGATTTCAGGAAAATAAGAGACATTTCACTGGAATTCCCGACCAGTTCTTTGGTGAATTGCTGCCCGTTATTAAAGATATCAATGAACTCAAGCTGGTCTTTTATCTACTTTGGTCTGCTTATACACAGGGAGATTATGGAATTCCCTTTCATGTTCGAGATATTCTTTCGGATGAAAATTTTATAGAAGGTCTGGATATCTCCAGTGATGGAGCAAAACCTTTATTGACCAAATTACTTGAAAAGTTGGTAAACGACAGAATCTTAATAAAAGTCAACTCCGAAAATCCGGATGAAAGCAGTTTTTTTATTAATAGCCCGCGCGGCCGCGCTGCCGCTGAACTCGCTCTTTCTGGCTCCCTGTTTGTTACTGAGCAGTTTCCCAGAGCAACACTGGATATCATTAAACCAAACATTTTTAGGCTCTATGAAGAAAACATAGGTCCATTGACACCGCTAATTGCAGATTCATTGCGTGACGCGGAGGAAACCTATCCGGAAGAATGGATAGAAGAGGCTATTCAAATTGCAGTCGCAAATAACGTCAGGCGATGGAATTATATTGAGCGAATCTTATCCCGCTGGCAGGAGGAAGGACGCGATGGAACCAATCGGCGAAACACTCAAGAAGATTACCGGCGCTACCTCAAAGGTGAATATGGCGATTTCGGAAGCCACTGACCTGACCGGGAACGCAAACATCCATGATGAAACTTGCCCGATTTGCGGAGGCCTGGGATATGTACGCCGCGATCTGCCTGTGGATGATCCAAATTTTGGACTTTTGGAAATATGCGTATGTAAAAAGGAACAAGTCCAAAAATCCAGCCTTCAGCGGCTTTACCATCTCAGCAATCTGGATGCATTTAAACATATGACATTCAATTCATTCAATGTTTCCGGTCGTGGCAATGATAAGGATAAAAATAATACACTGGATGTCGCTTTCAATACATCCAAGAATTACGCCCATCACCTCAATGGCTGGCTTTTATTGATGGGCAGCTATGGGACGGGAAAAACCCACCTGGCAGCATCGATCGCCAATGAAGTGGTTTCTTTGGGAGTAGATACTCTCTTCTTGACGGTTCCTGATCTCTTAGACTGGCTGCGTTACAGTTATGGTTCAAGTGAGACGACTTACGAAGAAAGGTTTGAAGAAATCCGCAATGTCCGCTTTCTGGTTCTGGATGACTTGGGCACTCAAAATACAACCGCCTGGGCACGGGAAAAGCTTTTCCAGATCATCAACCACCGTTATACACACAAACTGCCCACCGTATTAACTACAAATTTAACCCTGTCTCAAATTGATGAGCGTATCAGTTCACGCTTGCAGGATCGAGAGTTGGTGATCACTATTCAGATCGACGCGTCTGACTTTAGAAATCCACTGGCTGAAGGAGAGAATTCTCCGATCTCATCTCTGGCGCATATCAGCGATCATCGCACATTTGATAAATTCAGCACCCGCAAATCCGAAAAACTTCCATCTGAGGTTCAGGAAAGCCTGGAAAAAGCATTATATCTATCTCAACAATTCGCAGATAGACCTGATGGTTGGCTGGTACTGATGGGTACATATGGGACGGGAAAAACCCACCTGGCGGCAGCCATAGGACATTATCGTGCCGGGCTCGGTGATGATCCTATTTTTTCAGTTGTGCCCGATCTCCTTGACCATCTGCGTGCCACTTTTAGTCCATCCAGCACAGTCTCGTATGACAACATCTTCAACCAGGTCAAAACCACCAAGTTGCTGGTACTGGATGATCTTGGTACGCAAAGTGCCACGCCTTGGGCAAGAGAAAAGCTTTATCAGATACTCAATTACCGCTATGAAACCCGCTTACCGACTGTGCTCACGACCTCAGCAAGCCTGGATGAAATCGATCCGCGCATCCGCAGCCGCATCATGGATGAACGCGTTTGTTTGGTTCATAAGATCATCGCCCCGCCTTACCAGACTCGCGCCTTGAAAAGAAAATCCACACCGAAATAATCATTCCTTCAATTCGCGCAGTTCACCCCAATTCTTTCCAACTGCAGCATCTGTCTCAAGCGGGATTGATAAATGATAGGCGCTTTCCATCACTGATTGTGTAAGTCTGGCAGTCTCTTCAATCTCATCCTCAGGACATTCCAAAACAAGCTCATCATGCACCTGCAGCAAAATTTTTGATTTCAAGCCTGCCTTTCGTAAAGCATCTGGAAGCTTCAGCATAGCAAGTTTCATAATGTCAGCCGCAGTCCCCTGGATTGGTGAGTTGATGGCTTCACGCTCTGCCCGTGCCCGCAGTTGCTGATTTGCAGCATTTTTAAGCTCCGGGAAAAATCGCTTGCGTCCGAGCATTGTCTCCACATAACCTTGCTCGGCAGCCAACTTTCGAATGTTATCCAGATAATTCTTGACACCGGGAAAATCCTGAAAATATTCTTTGATAAAGTTCTCGGCTTCTGCTCTGGTTAAACCAGTGCTCTGCATCAAGCCAAACACGCCCATCCCATAGATCAAACCGAAATTGATCGCTTTTGCGTGGCGGCGCTGTTCCTTGGTTACCTGGTCCAAAGGCACATTAAAGATCGCCGCGGCAGTTGTGGCATGGATATCCTGCCCTGCTCGAAATGCCGCCAGCATACTTTGATCATTGGCCATATGAGCTGCTATACGCAGTTCGATCTGTGAATAATCAACCGATAACAGAAGCTCGTCCGGACCTGCCAAGAATCCCTCTCTAACCCTGTGACCAAGTTCAGTGCGGGTGGGAATATTCTGAAGATTTGGATCAGAAGATGCCAGGCGGCCTGTGACAGAACCAGTCTGGTTGAATGAAGTATGCACCCGGCCTGTTTTGGGATTGATCTGTCTGGGGAGCGCATCAAGATAAGTAGAGACCAGTTTGGAGATTTCACGGTATTCCAGCAGCAGATTAACCACCGGATGTTTGTCCTTCATTAATTCCAGTACATCTGCAGCGGTAGAATAAGCGCCCGTTTTGGTTTTGTTTGAAGAATCCGGCGGTGAAAGATGCAACGTTTCAAATAAAGCTTTGGAAAGCTGTTGGGAGGAATTGAGGTTAAAAGCATAACCCACTTGCCTGTAGACATCTTTTTGAATTTCGAGGATGCGGCTGCCTAATTCGCTTGAGAATCTTTCAAAAAATTCCTTATCAACTGCTATGCCTGCATATTCCATGTCCATCAATACTGGGATGAGAGGCATTTCAATTTCATCAAATACCTTCAGAAGTCCATTTTTTACCATGCGATCTTTAAGCAATTTTTCCAGGCGCAAAGGGATCTCGGCATCCGCTCCGGCATATGGCGCCACATCACTGATAGCTACGAGGTCCATGGTCAATTGTTTGCTCCCGCTTCCGATCAACTCTTCTATCTCAGTCATGCGGATATCAAGTTCATCTTCAGCCAGTTTCTTTAAGCCAAGCCGCCTTGAATCAGGTTCAAGCAACCAGGCAGCGATCATGGTATCAAATGTCAGGGGTGAAACCTCCAATCCATGATTGCGAAGAACCAGGCAGTCATATTTCAAATTGTGGCCGATCTTGGGAATGTGTATGTTTGATAAAGCAGGGGCAAGCGCATCAATAATTCTGCTCAATGCCAGTTGAGGAGCTGATCCGGTATGGCCTACCGGTATATAAAACGCGCTGCCTTCTTCCACTGCCAGAGAAATCCCGACCAGGGCAGCGTTCATTGGATCAGTGGAGGTTGTTTCAGTATCAAGAGAGATTTGTTTGGCAGAATTCAGTTCTTTTACCAGTTGATTAAGATATTCCTCCGAGTCAACAACCACAACATTAATATTAATTTTAGCGGCAACCCCAAGCTTAACGGATTCCTGTCCAAAAAGAGACATTTGGTCGCCCGGCGTACCAATAACGCCTTTATTCATTAATGTTGCCAATCTTTGACCCAGGGCACGAAATTCAAGCTGATTGAAAAGGGCAGTTACTTTCGGCAAATCAATACTATCTGTTCTTGCCTGCCCAATATCCAAGGAGATGGGCGCATCTGTGCGGATCCTCGCCAGATCAAAGCTCAAATAAGCTTCTTTTTTATGTTCCTCCAACAGTGCCTTTATGCGACCGCCAATCTCATCCAGATGATCATATATATCGTCAAGTGTCGTAAATTTCTTGAGCAATGATTCTGCGGTCTTTTGGCCAATACCCTTGACCCCGGGTATGTTATCAGATGGGTCACCAACCAATGCCTTATAATCGACGACCTGCTCAGGTTTAACACCCAATTTTTCGACAACCAGTTCAGGATAATAATCGGCAGACTCGGATATTTTTGCTCCGGGTAAATTTACGACAATCCGGTCTGAAACAAGCTGGAGAAGGTCACGGTCGCCTGTTATGATCTTAACCGTCATCCCATTTTCGGCAGCCTGTTTTGCTATGGTGCCCAAAACATCATCTGCTTCATATCCTTCTACCTCAAGCCTCGGGAAACAGAATGCGTCAACCAGCTCTCGAATTCGCTCTATCTGAAAACGCAGATCTTCCGGCATTTTTGCTCTTGTCGCTTTGTAATCGGCAAAGGTATCATTTCTGAATGTCCGCCCGGTATCAAATGCAACCGCCAGATATTCCGGGTGTTCCTTTTCCATGAGGCTTAAGATTATATTGAAAAATCCAAACGTGGCTGCAGTTGGTTCCCCGCCTTTAGTAAGAAAACGGGAGCCGGTGGCAGCCAACGCAAAATATGCCCGGTATGCCAGGGCATGGCCGTCTACCAAATATAAGGTCTTTGACATATTCACCTCTTGAAAAGATTGTACTATGCAGGACTTATTGAGGATTTATTTCCGGATTTCTGATCCATTTCAAATATCAGCCTGAGGGCTTCACTTCCAACAAGCGCCAATCGTTTAATGCTTTCATTCGACTGGTCAAAATCTTTTTGCGGGTCATAGCTTTCTTCATTGTCAGAGGGTTTGAGAACATTAATAACCGATACAGCCATACCGCCTGCCCTGAGCCCCCATAATTTTGCCAAAACGAGAATCACAGCTGCTTCATTCTCAGATGCAATAATATTCATGCGTTTAAGATCTTCATAATGGTTTGCCCAATCAGATTGCCAATATGTATTAAAAGAACCGCCTGGCTTTGGTTGACGTGCATAAAGCCCGTCGTGGGTTCGTGTCGTCCCAACATGAAAAGGAATACCCAGTTTTTCAGCTGCCTGAATACATGACTTCACGATCTCATAATGGGATACAGCCGGAAATTCCAGCGGAGCATAAGCCCGCGAAGCGCCATCAAACCTGGCAGCGGAATCGAAGATCACGATATCGCCATTTTTTACCCTGTCCTGAAAAGTTCCGCATGTGCCGATACGCAAAAAAGTTGAGCCGCCAATTCGCGCCAACTCCTCCATTGCAATCGCAGTCGAGGGTCCGCCAATTCCCGTACTGGTACAGGTGATCGGCATACCCTTATAGGTCCCGGAGTAAGATACATATTCGCGATTCTGAGCGACTTTACGGGATTCATCCCATAATTCAGCAACCTGTTCCACTCTACCCGGATCCCCTGGCAAGAGCACATAAGGCGCGCAATCTCCTTCATCAAGTTGAATATGATATTGTTTAGACATAGGTTTCCTCAAAACAAATAATCGTTGCATTGATTTTATAACGATTAACCCTTTCTTGAAAATTTTATGAAGTAAATTATGGGATAATAAAGACCATCACTAAACAGGAGAGTTACCCTTGTCCTTTACTTCTCTATGCGTTCTAGGCCTTGGCTATATTGGGCTTCCAACCGCCAGCACATTTGCCAATCATGGTTTGAAGGTCACTGGCGTTGATTCAAATCTGGAGGTTGTGAATGGGCTTAATAACGGGCATGTTCACGTCTTCGAGAACGGTTTGGATGAACTTGTCCATGATGCGCTGAGATCAGGTAACCTGACAATCAAGTCACACCCGGAGCCATCCGATGCATTCATCATTGCTGTTCCAACACCCTTTAAAGAAGGAAAAAAAGCAGATTTGGATTATGTCATTTCTGCGGCTGAGTCAATCATTCCTTATTTAAAAAAAGGGAATCTTGTAATTTTGGAGTCCACATCTCCGCCACGAACCACGGTGGAAATTGTTGCTCCCATCCTCGAGAAAAGTGGTTTAAGAGCAGGAGCGGATTTTTTTCTTGCTTACTCCCCCGAAAGAGTACTACCCGGACAGATACTGAAGGAGCTGGTGGAAAACGCGCGAATAATTGGCGGTGTTGATAACCTTTCTTCAGAAGCCGGCAGGGAACTCTATAAGACCTTTGTGAAAGGCGAGATCTATTTGACTGACGCAACTACAGCTGAGATGGTTAAGCTGATGGAAAACACATATCGGGATATTAATATCGCTGCAGCAAATGAATTTTCCCGTCTCGCGGATCGATTTCAGGTGGATATTTGGGAAGCTATTGCACTGGCAAACCGCCATCCGCGAGTGAAAATCCTAAATCCTGGACCGGGTGTTGGAGGTCACTGTATCAGCGTCGATCCATGGTTTTTCGTGGAAGCCGCACCCGAAACTACTCAACTGATACGCACCGCTCGCGAGATAAATGACAGTCAGCCAGCATATATTGTAGATTTCATCAAGCGAAAAGTTGGCGATTTGACTAATAAACGCATAACAGCACTTGGTTTGGCATATAAAGCGGATGTGGATGACCTGCGCGAATCTCCCGCGATCGAAGTAGTTTTGCTTTTAAGGAAAGCAGGGGCTTTGGTTACCATTTTTGAACCTTATAAGACCAATTTCTCTATTGATGGTATGACCTCATCAGCGGATTTGAAAGATAGTATTAATCAAGCCGATGTTCTTGTTCTATTGGTCAACCATCAGCAATTTAGATCTTTAATACCATCCGAGGTAGCCCTTAACACGAATGCCCGTGTTGTTTTCGATACAGTTTATGGATGGGATCGTTCAGCGTGGAAAAAAGCCGGTTTCGAATTTTACAGATCAGGTGATGGGAAAAATTAATCCATGGCAAAAATCCGCGTAATGAGCGTTTTTGGAACACGCCCTGAAGCCATTAAACTGGCACCGATTATTCAACTATTAGAAAAGGACAACCGTTTCGATTCCCTGATGGTTGTCACAGGTCAGCATCGTGAAATGCTTGATCAGGTTCTTTCGCTTTTTAAACTTCAACCTATCGAAGACCTGAACCTGATGACCGATGACCAGCCTTTGGCGAATCTGACGGCATCAATTTTTTCCTGCCTTGATCCCTTGCTCGAGAAATATCATCCGGATTGGGTTATGGTACAGGGTGATACAACAACCGCAATGACCGCGGCACTAGTAGCTTATTATCGCTGTATAAAGGTAACACATATTGAAGCGGGTTTGCGCACCGGTGATAAGTGGCAGCCCTTTCCAGAGGAAGTCAATCGGCGTATCATAAGCACGATCGCTGACCTGCATTTTGCACCAACTGAATTTGCATACGGAAATCTTGAAAAAGAAGGAATTTCCAAAGATAAAATCAAGGTTACTGGAAATACCATCATAGACGCGCTGAATCAGGTGATACAGCTGCCTACCCCGCCACAGATCGAAGACTTGTTAAAGAAAAAGGACATTCTTTCAGGCAAAAAAGATCTGGTCATGGTCACCGCTCATCGGCGGGAGAATTTTGGTCAACCGATCCGAAATATATGCCTTGCCTTAAAAATCCTCGCGCAGAAATTTCAGGATCAGGTTGAAATTATCTATCCGGTGCATCTTAATCCAAACATCCAAAAGCCTGTTAATGAATTATTGTCGGGCATCGCAAATATTACCCTCCTTCCGCCTTTGGAATATTTATCGCTGGTCCATTTATTTAAGTATGCCCGTCTTATTCTCACAGATTCTGGCGGAATCCAGGAAGAAGCGACCGGACTTGGTAAACCCTGCCTGGTCTTGCGTGAGGTAACTGAGCGGCCGGAGGGAGTTGAAGCTGGAGTTCTTAAGCTTGTAGGGACTGATCCTGCCAGAATCGTAACAGAAGCCAGTAGCTTGCTTATAGATAAAGCCGCATATGAAAAAATCGCCCATGTTGCGAATCCTTTTGGGGATGGGAAAGCGGCAGAGAGGATTGTTCAATTTTTATTTGAGGGGTATTAGATCTTTGCGAAGATTCGATTCAATCAGATTTTTTTCATTAGTAACAAAAGAGCTTTTGGATTTTAAATTTAATTCAACAAATCGAAATTTTTTTTATAATTTTTCCTTGTCTTATTTTTCAAGATCTTAATGTGTTGTCCTGGGAAATATGAAAGGATTAATTAGGTTAATCCTTAATAATTTATATTTCATAAAAACGATAAAGAATAGCCTGGAAGAAACTTTATTTACTTTCTGACCAGATAATCTCCCACACCTACCCATTTATACGTAGTCAACTCGCGTAAAGCCATTGGACCGCGGGCATGCAGTCTCTGAGTGGATACTGCCACTTCTGCACCCAATCCAAACTCCGCGCCATCAGTGAACCGTGTGCTGGCATTTACGTAAACTGCAGCCGAATCCACTTCTTGGATAAATCTCTCTGCGTTAGCTGCATTATTGGTTAAAATGCCATCAGAATGCGCAGTGGAGTGTTGGGTAATATGGGCTATAGCCTCATCTAATCCTGCCACAGCCTTGATACCCAAAACAAGCGAAAGCCATTCTGTATCGAAATCATTACTTCCGGCAATGCTTAGGTTTTCAGTAACATCAATATTCAGTTCATTGAAAGTGTTTTCATCAATCCGAAAACAAACATCATCATTTGTGAGCGCTTGTATTAGTTTAGGTATGAATGATTGTGAAATACTCTTGTGAACTAAAACCGTATCTAACGCATTACATACCGAGGGTCTCTGAATCTTTGAATTTCGTATCACTTCCAGGGACTTTTTTTGATCTGCGCTTTCATCCACAAATAAATGACAAATACCAATACCTCCTGTGATGACAGGAATCGTGGAATTTTCCCTGCAGAAAGTGTGTAAACCGGATCCGCCGCGCGGGATCAGCATATCGACATATTGATGCATTTTTAGAAGCTGATTTACAAGTGCACGGTCAGGATCATCGATGAATTGAACACCCATAATATCAAGGCCAACGGTCTTCAATGCATGATGGATACCGGCAACCAGTATCCGGTTACTGTTGAGTGTCTCACTTCCCCCACGCAGAATCATCGCATTACCACTTTTTAAAGCCAATGAAGCAACATCAATTGTCACATTTGGACGGGATTCATAGATTACAGCGATCACACCTAAAGGAACGCGCTGCTTATACAGTTGCAGTCTATTGTCAAATTGCTGCTTATCAAATACTTCATCAACTGGATCCGCTAATTTAATAACAGTGATCAGGTCTGAAGCAATGGAATCAATTCGCTCATCAGTTAAGACAAGGCGATCGATCAAAGCCTCGCTTAATCCATTATTCCTGGCCTGGCTAATATCCTTTTTGTTTTCTCTCTTAATACTTGATTTATTCTTTCTGAGCCAATCAGATAGAACAGAAAGCACTAGGTTTTTCTTTTCAGTGGTCGCCAGGGCTAAACTGCGGCTGGCAGCTTTTGCATTTCGGCAGCATGTGATGATATCAATCATTTCTTACCAGCCAGAATAGCCATGTTGTTGTGATGGATTACTTCTTCTCCATATGCATATCCGAGGATATGCTCAATTTCCCCGGATTGCTTACCTTTAATTTTCTGTATATCTGAAGAGCCATAATTCATTAAACCGATAGCAATGTCTTTTCCATCAGGATCTTTTACCTTTACGATATCACCACGTTCAAATAATCCTGTCGACATAATTACACCAACCGGCAAAAGGGAACCGCCAGCAGCCACTGCCTTTGCTGCGCCCAGATCAACACGAATTGATGTTCTCGGTTTTGCGCCCGCCAGCATAAAGCGTTTTCGGCTTTCAAGTTTATCCACCACAGGCAGAATACGGGTGCCAATCTTTGCGCCGCCTGCCAGATCAACAATCACATTGGGTACATTTCCCCTGGCTATTACAACCAACGTACCTGATCTGCGTGAGGTTTCTGCGGCTTGAAGCTTGGTCAGCATACCACCAGTTCCCAACCTGGTACGGCTTCCGCCGGCAGCCTTCCAAACGAATTCCGGAATTTCTGGAGAATCTATTCTTTCGATCAAATTCGCGCTTTTATCCTTGTTTGGATCAGCTGTAAAAAGTCCATCCTGGTCAGTTAACAAGATTAACAAATCTGCTTCAATCATCGTGGCAACAAGTGCTGATAGATTGTCATTGTCACCAATACGAATTTCATCGGTTGCGACAGTATCATTCTCATTGATGATCGGTATTAACCCTTGATCAAGTAGAGCTTCTAATGTGCCACGAGCATTTATATATCTTTTTCTTTCACTGATATCTTCGCGCGTAAGGAGGATCTGTGCTACTTTGTGACCGTATATTTCAAAGAGCTGTTCATATATCGCCATTAACCGTAGCTGACCAACTGCCGCAAGCATCTGCTTAGCGGGAATGGTCTTTGGGAGGTCTGGATTTTCCAGTCGCTCGCGCCCTGCCGCAATCGCGCCAGAGGATACCAAGACAACATGTTTTCCTTGTGCGATCAACACAGAAATTTGCTGCACAATAGAAATGATGCAGGGCAAATTCAAATTCTTGCTGCCACCAGTCAAGGTTGATGTGCCAATTTTTAATACAATGCGATGATTATCGACCATATTAGTTTCTCAATTGTAACTTTATTTTGATTCCAAAAAATCTTAGCATGTATAATTCCATCCAGAATAATCCATTACCCCAATATATCAATGGCTAAATCATCCATTTGTATTCTGCCCGAAATTAGAGCAACCGGTGGCCCGTCATCTTTTCAATCAAAATTAAAAGCTGGTCTGGCTGTTTTTGGAGAAGAAGTGCATCACGACATTTCTCGCAAAGATACTCAAGCCCTGCTTATTACAGGCGCCACCAGTGACCTGGGAGCATTGATGAATGCCCGTCAGCGCGGTATCCGGATTGTTCAGCGGCTGGATGGGATGAACTGGCTGCATAAAAAAAGCGCCACCGGGCTAAAACACTATCTGCGGTCTGAACGAATGAACCTCCAGTTGGCGCTGATCCGCCGCTTGTTCGCTGACAGGATCATTTATCAGAGTGAGTTTACCAAACGTTGGTGGAATAATGTGTATGGGGATTTAAATAAACCTGCGGTGGTTATCTATAACGCGGTTGATTTGAAAATATTTAATCCCTCAGGTCGGTCCTTATTGCCTAATGACCTTTTACGCATTGCAGTGGTTGAAGGTAGTTTTAAAGGCGGGCATGAGCGTGACTTGTTAAACGCAGTTGATTTCGCAAAACATCTTGCCACGTATTTTAAAAGAAAAGTGGAATTGATGATCGCCGGGAACGTACCCGAGAATCTAAAAGCTTTAATACCAATGGATAGTGCTTTTCTGGTAAATTGGTTGGGTGTGGTTCCGCATGAAAAAATCCCTGATCTGGATCGAAGCGCTCATCTTTTTTTTACAGCTGAAATAAATGCCGCCTGTCCAAACGCAGTGGTCGAAGCGCTTGCATGCGGGTTGCCAGTCGTTGGATATGCTACAGGTTCAATTCCCGAATTGGTTGGAGAGGATGGCGGTGCTGTCAAACCTTATGGGTCTGATCATTGGAATTTGGATGCGCCCGAACCAGCTGATTTAGTAACCGCATCCGCACAAGTTTTGGCAAATTTTCCGCAATATCAGAAATCTGCCCGGAAACGGGCTGAAGATTTGTTTAACCTGGATAAAATGGTGGAAGCATACAGGAAGATTCTTCTGGATTAGGTCATCTTTATAAACCGCGCAAAAAGGCACCCTCAGGTCCTCGCGGGCTTTCCCAGGGATAAACGATATAAGCATCTGTGACAGCGCCATAATAATCCGGTCGCATGCTGCCAAAAAGGTTACGATAAGGATTAAAGTGCAACACACAGGTATAGGGCAAACCACCCGCTCCGGCAACCCTGTTCTTTACTGCTGCGATCGTTCTTCCTGATCCCCACACATCATCCACAATCAATATCCGGCGCATTGTTAGAACTTTATCGTCCGGGAACTGGATGAATTTCGGCCAGGCAAGAAACCGCGATGATTGGCGGGTAGAGTCCATTTCAGCTTCAGCAGGAAAATCCACTGCAGCCGTCAGGATATTATCCATGTGAAGCATCGCCGCCAGAAGCCCGCCGGGAACAATACCTCCGCGTGTGATCATTACCATTCCCTCAAACTCAACATTGAATTGAGGCAGCATATGGTCGATCAACATATCAATGTCATGCCAGGTAAGTAATTCCCGCCGCATTTTCTTCCTTCAATTTTGGTTTATCTGATTATACAGAAAGATATTGTATAGGTTTTATAAATTGCCTTCATTGTACATATAAAAGAACTCCCTGGTTACACAGGGAGTTCTTAGCAAAGTTTAATAAAATTCTTAGGCTGTTTTTTTCTGCAGATAAGCCAGCCAGAAAGCACCCATTCCAAACAATGCTGCGGTCAGGGCTACAAGCCAACCCACAAGCGGTATTGCCCGGATCAGAACATATAGGAACACACCCAATAACAGATATAGCCATGGTTTTTCATTTTCCTGCTTAAATAATCCTTTAAGTAGCCACTTACCGAACAGATATGCGGCTAGTATCTTGCTGAGGGTGAATACCGCGAAGAAAAACAGCATAAAGGCAAACAGCAGGATTGTGCCAACGATCCCGAACCAGAAAAACAGCAGGCTTCCCAGACTGAGAAATCCCAGCAAAATTCCTACCATAATAAAAGTCAGCGGAATAATAAATAATGCCAGGCAGCCAACCGCGATCAGGACAAAACCCCACCCTATCGCTTTAAGTGGTTCTGCATATGCGGCATCAGCCAATTTCTTAAAAAGCTTTGCCTTTAGCCAAAGTGCTAGCGCGCCCAATGCAAACATTTTAATGAAATTACGCACAATCCTCAGAGCCGCAGCAGCAGATAAAGCACCTGGTATAGATCGTCGGTTAAAATCTTTAACATTACCGTTTTCATCAATTTTATTTTGCTGGTCTTCATAAGGCACAGGAGTTTGATATACAATCGCACCAGTAGTAATTGCATCAAGTTCATCGGTAAAATCAACAGAGCTCGTATAGCTTAGCTTTCCGCCAATTAAAGCGGAATCCGAAACACGAATCCCGGGTTGGATGACTGTATCAACATAACGACTGATGTAAGGATTTGTCGCCATCCAATAATTTGATTGACTCTCCTTCTCGACATTTCCAACATTCAACGCTGCGTTTCGGCCGATCTGGCTGTTCATTTCAATAGCAGAACCTGTAAACGACAGATCACGTTCGATGGCGCCCGAAAGCATAGCCTGATAACCTGCAGCGTAAAGATCTTTAGTTACCATGGACCCATCTTCAGTTTTCAGACTGAAACCGCCGAAAAACAAATTTCGGCCTACAGATGAAGAATCGCCCAGCACTAAAGCAGATGAGCCGCTAAAAACAGAACCTGTTACCTGGCCGTTCACTGTCAGATCTGCTCCCGCAATAAACAGATTTCCATCGATAAACGCAGTATCACTTACCACGATGGTTTCGCCGACTAGCAGAACATCTCCCATTACAGTACCGTTCAGAGTGATCCTGGCCCCTGTAACAAAAAGCATTCCATTTACGTTGCCATCAATAACGACATTCTCACCGGAGATAAAGACATCATCATCAATTGTTTCTCCCGCAGGAATTGTTTCACCCTTGGGGAATTCCGCCGCACTCACCGTGCCTGCAGCGCCCATAATGAGCATAAAAACCATACCCAGGGCGATTAACCACTTACTGTTCTCTTTAACTAAGCCGCGCATTCCAAATCTCCTTATCAATTATCCACACCATCACATACGCTTAAGAATAAAAAAGGTTGCGTGTAAACGCAACCCAGCTGAAGGCGAATGAAATACGTTTATTTTTTATTGTCCCGGATCAATATTCCAACTGTTCCCGTAATAATAAGCAAGATGATGATCAAAGCTCCAAAGATTATCCCGCTTGTCTGTTGAGCGCTTGCCAGCCATTCTGCTGGCAACGGAGTTGGGGTACCCGGTAGGATTGATGGAGTTGGAGTAGCTTGAACATCATTAAGCCGTATCGCCTCAAAAAAATGTGAAATATCCTCACTCCAAATAATAATAATAATAAAAGCGAATATCACAGAGAAAAAGACAAGGTTTTGCAGGTTGATCCAGCGAGGAAATTTTTTCCGGAGCCTGGTTCGGATCGAATGCAGCTTATTTTTCATTGCGATTTCATTGTCTCCATTCTAGTAATTATATTCCGAGCAGTTTCCTCAGGAGAATTTTGTTTTAATATGATTTCCGAGAATCCCCGTGTTATTTCTGAACCAAATGCTGAGATTTTCGTTTTATCCGGGCGGACTTCTGCTGAAATCATAATTTTTAATAGAGTGTCTTGCAAAGGTTTTCCTTCATAATATCCAATCGCCGAAGGTCTCACTGGGAGATATCCCGAAATTGGTGTCCATAGTGTCAAAAAATCAGGCGCTGATAAATATTCTGCCAATGCCAGAGAATGGATCCTGTCCTGTTCGTTTGGGTCTGTCAGGCACCACAACCATCCACCAGCCAGGGTGAGCGGTTCATTGCCAAAACTTGGCAGCATCGCCATTTTATATCTTTTTGAATCTGATAATGCACGGCTGGTCCATGTCAATGCTGAACTGCGATCTGATTGAAGAAATGCTTCCCAAACCTGATCATCAGTTTGATAATCTAATCCAGAAGTTGATATCCTGCCATTTTTTGCTGTAAGGGCATAAGCAGAAAAAACAGTTGTCAAAGCGTCCAAATCTAACTCTTGACCTCCTGATTTCTCTGGTAACGCACCTCCTGCAGATAAATAAAGTGCGATAGTAATCAAAGCTTCAGGATCTCCCATTGAAAATATGAGTTCATCAGATTGCCGTACCACTTCAGACCAGTTTGGCTGGTCACTGTTAAACTCCGGTTGTTTATAGACCAATCCCAGTGCATTTGCTGCGAAAGGAACACAATACGACGTCCCTTCATACTTTGCAAGTTCTCTTGCAACATCAAACCAATCTTTCCCATCCAAAAAATCTGTCAAGCCAGCAACAGGAAATAAAAGATTCTTTGATGCAGCCTGAACAAAATCTGAGCGAGAAATCAGTATAAGTGAAGGGAGAGCTTCAGGTGCTACCTCACTGGCAGCGGCAAGGGTTTCTAAAATGCTGCCTGGACCACTCGCTGGTTTTATGCGTACATTCAGATTGATCAGAGGATTATTTTCCCTAAATCCTTGAAGTCTTTGTTCTAGCATGACCGCCGCCTCAGAATCACTCGAGATATCGAACTGTTGAGGCATCCAAATGGTTAGGTCAATTTTTTTCAGCGGTATCGGAGTCGGTTGAGATTCTTCGATCAAAATCTCTGTGGATTCCTTTGATTCTTCTAACTCTCCCAAGGATTCCTCTTGACTAGGGAAAACAAAATCAATGAACGATTGTCCCTGGCATCCAGCAAGTATGACAACCACCAATAACAGGCATGCGATGCCCAAGCGGATTTTTTGATTATTATTCATTCGCTGCGAGGTCTTGGTCATAAAATATTTTTTTATTCACATTTTTGAGGAAAATTAAAAAAAATAATTTTTGTGTTTGTTATGGAGTACTCTCAGGATCAATGACATCGGATGGTGTTTCCGTTGATGCAGTTGTTGGTGTTGATGTTAGTGAAGGCACGGGAGTGTCAGTAAAAGTAGGGGATAGCTCGGGTGTATCTGTAGGCAAAGGTGAAGGAGAAGCGGTAAATGTCCTGGTTGGGGGAATAACATAAGTGATTGTTGGGGTGAATGTGGTTGTCAATGTCGGTGTGTGAGTTGCAGTAGGCAACTGAACAGGGATTGTATAAGATGGAGTAAGTGTAGTTTGCATAGTCTTTTGCGGTGTAAATGTTGCTGTTGCTTTTCTTTGTTCGCGTAAAAGATCGGCATTCCACAACATGATCAGTCCAAGACAATAGCATGGAATGGTACTCAGGATGACAATTCCCAAGATCAGTTGCGTTCTGTTAAATTCCTTTAACTTTTTAAACATGGTCGGATTTAATCTTCGGCTAATTGTAAATCAGATAATGCCGATCAAGCGTGGATTTGATCCGGTTAGATATCGCTGCGTTTTAGCTCATCGCTGGCTTGGCGGACAGCCATGTAGAGATGCTCAGCCTTAAGTTCGCTGATTGACAGGCATGGCGCATCCAGATGGTTGGCAAGTTCAAGCGCAAGCCCCTGATCGTAAGTTGCTGATTCCATATTGATAACTACACTTGGAACATCTTCCTTTTTAATCATATCTGCGATCTGGTGTGATTCTTCCAGCGGAGCGAAATTACCCAATGAAACATTGCCTGCCCCATCAGTCAATACAATCAGCAGCGGCATCACATCCGGGTGAAGGATCGCCTCACGTTTGAGAATATCGTAAGCCATCTGCAGCCCGGCTGATAGTGGTGTTTTTCCACCCACAGGGATATTGCTGAGTGCGCGCTGAGCAAGCTGGATGGAATTAGTCGGCGGCATTACCAGAGTCGCCCGGTCCTTTTGAAAAACAATCAAACCTACTCGATCCCTGCGCTGGTATGCATCAGTGAGCAGCGACATAATCGCACCTTTAGTGGCACTCATACGCTCTGCGACTGCCATTGACCAGGACGCGTCCACCACAAACAAGATCAGGTTGGCTGCACGGCGAACGCGCACCTTTTTCATGTAATCACTTGGTTTTACATGAAAAGCGATTTTTTTATTTTCGTCTTTTCTTTTTTTCTGAAAGGGCGCAGCAACGCGCAGCGTTGCATCAAAGGCGAGATCGTTAGTTTTTCCATTTGCCGGTCGCGCCTGAATGTAGCGGCCTCTTTTTCTTTCAGTCTGTGTTCGTGACCGCCTGCCCCCGATACTGCGCACCATCTTGTCCAGCGGTGTATCAAGTTTTCGTGGAACGAAAGCTTCTCCAGTTTTTACTTTTTGGCCGCCCTCCCACCAGTTGGCGTTAAATTGTTCAAAGACACTCTGCGGGGGGACAGGGACTTCGCCTTCCTGTGATGGAAGTTCGCCCGACTCATCCCCCCTCATACTTTTTTTGGGGCTTCAGATTCCTCTTGTAGTTCTTTTTCTCTTTCAGTTGGCTGGCTATCCTCTCCCTGAGAACCAACCAATTGTTCGATCTGTTGACTGATCTGCTCAACACCCATTTCGTTCTGCTGCATGGGACCGCCTTTCATGCGGTGCGGAAGTGCCAGTTCAGCAGCAATCGCGATATCCATATCATTAATAGATGTTCGACCTTCCAGTGCGGCATGCGCTCGCGAAGCTTTGAGAATTACCAGATCAGATCGGTGCCCGTCCACATTTAGCGATGCTGTAAGAGAAGCTATCGCCAACAGGTTGCGAGAATTATGCTTAACCTGGTCGATGATCCTGCGAGCATTTTCGATTTTATGTGAAAGTTCTTCTTCGCGCGGCAGCCATTCCTGTCTGAAGGTTTCTGCATCCTGTTCAAAAGCAAGGTTGCGTTCCATGATCTGCACACGCTCGCGCGCAGTTCGTATTCCGTGAATGTCAACAGATAAAGCAAAACGATCCAATAGCTGCGGCCGCAGTTCACCTTCTTCAGGATTCATGGTGCCGACCAGAATAAAACGAGCCGGGTGAGTAAATGAAATGCCTTCCCGTTCAACAATATTCATGCCCATCGCTGCAGAGTCAAGCAGAACATCCACAACATGATCATCAAGCAGATTCACCTCGTCAATATAAAGCAAACCTCGGTTCGCAGCAGCCAGAATTCCAGCTTCAAAACGCCTTTCACCACGTTGGATGGCTGATTCAATATCAAGTGTGCCAACGACGCGGTCCTCCGTGGCAGAGACAGGCAAGTCAACAAATGGCGTACGATGAATGGCAACCGGAAGTTCTTCTCCATTGGAAACACGTTCCCGGCACTCAGTGCACCAAGTCTCAGGGTGTTCCGGATCGCAAGCAAAACGGCAATCATCGACAACTTTCACATTTGGCAATAAGGCAGCCAGCGCACGCGCAGCCGTGGATTTGGCAGTCCCGCGTTCACCCCGGATGAGAACTCCACCAATGCGCGGCTCAACTGCATTTAAGATCAAAGCGCGCTTCATGCGCTCTTGCCCAACAATTGCGGTAAATGGATAAACAACTCTCATGCGTGATTTTTCCTTAATTTAAGTAAATTGCGCTGTAAGTTTACCATCTAAAATTTTTATCTCTATTTGCTGAAAATCTTCATGTTCCTTTTATTAGGTTTAGTCAATTCAATAATGTTAGAATCCCTTTAAGGATAAACTTAAGAGACCCCGTGGATAACATAAATCAAATAGATGAACACTGGCAGGGAGATTTCTTTGTCAGCACAGATCCCAAAAAACTGGATCTGACTTTCACGCATCACTGGCTTTCTACTGAAGCCTATTGGAGCAAGGATCTTCCCTTTAACATATTTAAGCGTATGGTTGAAAATTCCCTGTGCTTCGGTGTATATTATCGTAGTGGAAAGCAAGTGGGATTTGGACGTGTGATCACTGATTATGCCACTTTTGCCTGGTTGACAGACGTTTTCATAATTGATGAATACCGCGGCAGAGGGCTTTCACTATTTTTAATGAACTGCATACTTAACCATCCAGAATTGCGTATCCTGCGCAGATGGTTGTTAGGTACAGACCACGCTCATGGGCTTTACCGAAAATTTGGTTTTTCAGATTTGGATCACCCTGAAAATTTCCTGACCCGCCATCGCAGCCAGATGTACACCAGTGGTGAATTTGACGAATTAATCGCTGATTTTTTTAAGGACAAAAATTAATGATCACTTATTTTTTGATTTACTGATGAGAAAGGCCTCAAGGCTATGCGTATTTTAATTATAAAAAATGGGGAGGGCGTGAAATCCACCAAAAATATTGACGAGGCCAGTATTGAACTTAAGAATCCCGATTCCCTGGTTTGGGTTGACCTCAACAAGGAATCTGCTGTAGAAACGCGCCACATACTTACAGATGTGTTCAAATTTCATCCCTTGTCGGTCGATGACGCGCTGGTTGAAACCCATATTCCCAAGATAGACAATTGGGAGGATTATCTCTACCTTTCGCTCATCGCCGTTAAACCAGATCAGGCACTTGAGGACTTGGATAAATCCCTGGAAATGGATGTCTTTCTGGGTAAAAATTTCATTGTCACATACCATCCCGAAGGTATTCGTGTGATCGACCTGGTATGGAATAATTTTCAACTCGATGAACGACGTTTGCTTAGAGGCAGCAATTACATTCTCTACCAGATCATGGATGAACTGGCGAACGATTATATGGCAATGATAGACCAGATCGACGTGGAGGTCGAATCGATCGAAGACCGGGTCATGGAAAAACCAGATAACAAACTGCTTCAGAAGATTTTTGAGATTAAGCGCTCGCTTCTCAACCTGCGCCGCATTGTCGCTCCACAACGTGAAGTTTTAAATAAACTTTCGCGCGGTGATTTTGGTGTTATCGATCAGAAAGAACGCATGTATTACCGTGATGTTTATGACCACCTGGTTCGCGTCCATGATATTACTGAAAGCCTGCGGGACCTGGTAACCGGCGCCCTGGACACCTACCTTTCCGTAGTGAATAATCGGTTGAACGATATCATGAAAACATTAACCATTATCACAACTATTTTCATGCCGCTCTCATTTCTCACAGGATTTTTTGGCATGAATTTCTTCGGTCCGGGTAACCAATTAAACCATTGGACAAGCAGCCTGGCATTCTATGTTGTTTTGGCGATCTTTATGATATTGCCTGTCAGCATGTTTCTTTGGATGCGTAAACGCGATTGGATGTGATTCTATTGTTAGAAAGGTTATACAGATGAAAATATTGATCCTTGGCGCTGGAGTGATGGGAAGCGCAACATCCTGGCCATTAAGTGATAATGGTCATGATGTTCATTTAGTTGGCACTCATCTTGATCAACCGATCATTGAAAGTTGTAAAAATAATGGGTATCATCCACGCCTAAAGCGTTATTTGCCTAAAAATGTAAAGCCGTATTACATAGAAGAGCTTGAAACTGCCGTTGCGGATATCGATTTTATTGTCAGCGGCGTCAATTCCTTGGGTGTTCACTGGACAGGCCAAAAACTTGCGCCGTTTCTCAAACCAGGTGACAAGGTCATTGGTATCACCAAAGGAATGGAAGCTGATTCGGAGGGGAATCTGCTAATTCTTCCTGAAGTCCTGAGATCAGAAATGCCGGATTCGATCAAAGACAAGGTCTCGTTTGCAGCAATTGGCGGACCTTGTATTGCCGGTGAATTGGCTGGGCGACGTCAAAGCTGTGTGTATTTTGGTTGCCGAGAAATTGAAGCTGCCCGATTGATAGCTGATGCATTTCGAACGAATTATTATCACGTATCGACAACCAACGATATCCAGGGATTGGAGACCGCAGTGGCAATGAAAAACGCCTATGCCACCGGCGTGGGCATCGCGAACGGAATCCTGAATAAAGCGGGGGGAGTGGATAAGGCTGGTGCTTATATGCATAATTTGGCGGCAGCATTGTTTGCGCAGGGATGCATTGAGATGCAGCGTCTGCTTGATTTGACTGGTGGAAATCCAGCTTTCGCTTACGGTCTGCCAGGTGCGGGTGATCTTTTTGTTACCTGCCAGGGGGGACGTTCAAGTTTATTGGGAAAATTACTGGGAGAAGGTAAAACCTACAATCAAGCAGTTCAATTAATGGAAGGAGAGACTCTGGAAGCCGCACTGATGGTCATGCAAATGGCCAAAGCGCTGCCCAAATTGGAACAACGCGGCATTTTGATGAAAGATCAGATGCCTTTTATGCAGATGCTGATCGATATCATTATTAATGGCAAACCAGTTGAGATTCTTTTGGAAAAATTCTTTGCGGATTGCTGCATTTAAGTATCATCCAAAGAGATCATTTTTTCTATATCAACAAATAATTTTACAAAATTTACTTTTGTCAAAATAAAAACAACAGATAATCAAAATTTTCTTTTTAAATTGATGCAAATCTATTAAGAAAAAAAGTCCCGAAAAAACATTCGGGACTTGATTCATTTAAAAACAAGGCATCAATAAGCAGTTGAATGAACTGCAATGCCAAGCGTTCCAGGCCCGGCATGCGTTCCGATAACCGGGCTGAGTTCATAAATCTCAATCTCGGCCAGATCCATTCGTTTCTCAAGTTCTGATTTTATTGCCTGAGCGCCTTCCAGCGCATTCGCTTGCATAATGCCCACATATGCTTTTTTGCCGGCAGCTTTTCCAACAGCCAGATCAATCAATCGGCTGACCGCTTTTTTCTTGGTACGTACTTTTTCAAGTGCTTCTATCTTGCCTTCCTGGCTCAAATAAAGAATCGGTTTAAGATCTAACGCGGAACCAAAAAAAGCGGATGCGCCGCCAATGCGGCCGCCTTTATGCAGATACTTCAGCGTATCTACCACGAAATATACTCCCATGGTTTCCAACACACGCCTGCCCATTTTTAATACTTCATCAACCGATCCGCTTTTCTCTGCTTCAGCCACCATGGCTTTCAGCAGCAACGCCAAACCGGCTGCAGTCACCTTGGAATCAAAGATTTCCACAGGCACTTGGGGGAATTCCTTCTTCGCCATCGAAGCCGAATCAACTGTACCGCTAATTCCAGATGAAATTAATACAGCAACAAGAGCATCTGTCGCAGTTCCGACTTCATTAAACGCATTTAAGAAGTCACCTCCAGAAGGCTGGGAAGTAGTTGGAGTGCTGGTTGATTTTTCCAGCCGTTCATAAAATTCTTGAGCGGTGATATCTACATTATCTTTAAAGGTATCATTTTCCCAGTTTAGTTTTAATGGCACTACCTTTATGCCATGCTTGAATGTAAATTCATTTGGAAGATAAGCAGTGCTGTCTGTTAAAACGGAAATTTTTGTCATTTTGAACCACTCCTGATTATTTCAATCTAAATAAATACTCTAAATACTTAACCGAATAGAAAGAGAAAAGTTGCAGGTTTAATTGTAACCAATATTTAAATTACTAAATTTTCCAGTGTCATTGAAAAATCTGATTTTTCTGATCATTTTAAGTCCATATTGACAAACAAAAAAAAACTCTTATAATATGGTTTAGTGGTCTGACCAACAGACCATGCAGAGGTGTAAATGGATGAGATTTCGCGAGTTTCATTATCAGCAATCGTTGCCGGCAAATTGGCGGCCCAGATTTTAGATGGCACTTATAAACCTGGATTCCAGCTTCCAGCAGAACGCGATTTGATCAAACAGTTCGGCATCAGCCGTTCAACTTTACGAGAGGCGTTGAAGGCGCTTGAGGAAAGTAGACTGATAGAATCCCGTCACGGGGTTGGATGGTTTGCTGCCAAGCTGGATGAAAATAACCTTGCAGCAGCCCATACCATAGCTCAATCTGCAGAATCTTCATCACCGGTCATCCGTATATCACCCGGCGATTCACCTGATGGACCGCGCCGCCTGCCAGTCAATCCTGAAAAACCGATCATTATTCCTAACCTTAAAAAAGATCGACAGGGAACATTTCAATTTATATCCTGGTGGGAACGCGAAAAAGTAGAGAATGCCAGGGTCATGGTCGTCGGTGCCGGTGCTTTAGGAAACGAAGTGATCAAGAATCTGGCTTTGATGGGCATTGGGAATCTATTTATAGTTGATTTTGATGAGATCGAACTCGCGAATCTTTCACGTTCGGTTTTATTCCGAGAAACAGATACTGGGAGAAAGAAAGCCGAAGTAGCTGCGGCTCGCGTGAAAGAGATCAATCCCAATATTCATGTCCAGTATTTTCACGGAGATATCACCTCCTCCCTTGGGCTGGGTGTTTTCCGTCGGATGGATGTCATAATCGGCTGTTTGGACAATCGCGAGGCGAGGTTGGCTGTCAACCGGTTTGCTTACTGGATCAACAAACCCTGGGTGGATGGCGCAATTCAGGAATTTCTGGGTTTGGCTCGTGTATTTGTACCCGGTGAAGGGGCATGTTTCGAATGCAGCCTTACTGAACAAGCCCGCCGCGACCTGGCTGTCCGCTATTCCTGTCCACTGCTTGCGCGCGAAAATGTCTTACTTGGTAAAGTCCCGACCACACCAACCATCGCTTCCATTATAGCCGGCATACAGTCTCAGGAAGCGTTGAAAC
>CAZBNE010000027.1:0-26331 GCA_964493155.1 uncultured Pelolinea sp. | reverse complement strand
CATGAATCGCGCCATAACTTGAAAGGATCAACGTTCCATTCCCTGAACACCTTAACATGATCAGTCCTTCACCACCGAAGAAGGTCTTTGCACCACCCCATTTGGTATCAGTTTCTATTGTTTCACCAGAAGCCAGAAAAGACCCGGATTGTACAAGAAATGCTTCGTTAGAAATTTCCATCGTAAAAACATCTCCCGGCAAAGTTGGTGCAAGGTCAATTTCTCCACCGCCGGATCCCGCCTGATATGTATTTAAAAAAAATGATTCACCACCAAGTACAGACCTTGCGAGAGATTTCAATAAACCGCCTTTCATTTTAGTTTCAACCTGAACATCCCTGGACATGGCTACCATAGAACCCGCTTCAACAATAATGCGTTCACTGCCATCAAGTTTTACATTAGCCATTGAATAAGAAGGTTTGTACAAAATTTCGACTTTCATTTTTCCTCCAAGTTAGATCATATGAATTATATAAGAAAAGAATCATCCAATTTATTCATTCAGCTTCCAGAATTGTTTTTTCTAAAATAAAATATCAAATGGTGGTAAAATTGTTTCGATTAAGTTAGCCCCAATTTATAAGGGGTTACCTTTCTGCGTTTGAGTAAGCTAACGGCTTATTTCAAGCGTAAACCCATAGAAAGGAGGAATTCTCAATGCATAATTATGAAATGGTCTTCATTATCCATCCGGATCTAGATGAGGAAGCTATTAATCAGGCGCTTGACAAGATTAAGGATTGGATCACCAAAGCTGGTGGAAGCATCGAAAGCGTGGATAACTGGGGAAAGAAACATCTTTCTTATGAGATTCAAAAGCAGAACGAGGGCGTTTACTATTTTCTTAAAGCCTCGATGCCTACAACCGCAGTTGCTGAACTGGAGAGGAATTTAATTATTCTTGAACCAGTTATGCGTCATTTAATTGTCGCAAAATAATTATAAGCCGTTAAAGATTAGGAGATATTATGGCTGAAGATGATATTCGGGAAGATGGTAATAGCCAGGAGCGTGGCGGTTTCACGCGCCGGTATACCCCAAAACCAAGGTTTTGTCAGTTTTGCTCTGAAAAAACTCTTGGAATAGATTATAAGAACACCGCATTACTCAGACGATATACCACAGAAGAAGGCAAGATCCGGCCGCGCCGCCAAACTGGGACCTGCGCCAAACATCAACGAACGGTTGCGCGTGAAATCAAACGCGCCCGGCATATTGCACTCTTGCCCTTTACCGGTGGCACCTGGGAAGAAAAAGTCCGCTAAGCGGGAGAATTTTCTATGCCACAAAATAAAAGTGAGGAAAAACCAGTACAACGAAATCCAATTCATTCTGCAAAAGAACAAAAACAGAACCGCATGGTTGTTTTTGGTTTTATTATTATCGCCGCAATAATTATTGGGCTGATCGGCTATGCCTTTCTTTATGAAAGCGTCTTTAAAAACAACATTGCGGCCGCAAAAGTAAATGACATAAAAATTGACAATAAATATTTTCAGGACAGGGTTCGTCTTGAACGAAATTCCTATATCCAACAATTTTTATTTTTGACTGCTCAATCTCAATTTCTCGCAAGTGATCCTGCGTCAGTTGAATATTTCCAGAACCAACTAATCCAAATTCAGACGCTGCTTGACGGCAAAGAGGAATTTGGAAAACTCGTTTTAGAAAAAATGATAGACGATGAGATCCTTGTGCAGCAGGCAAAATCAATGGGTATCAAAGTTTCAGATGCTGAAGTTGATGAGGCGCTTCAGGGTATTTTTGAGTTTTACCCAAAAGGAACTCCAACACCGGCGCCCACATTAGCTCCTTATTCGACTCCATCCATTTCAAAGCAACAGGAAGCGCTTCTGAAATATACAACCACTCCAGATACCGAATTAGTGGAAACGCAGGAATTACCTCAGGCAACTGCCACTCCATATCCTGATACTGCTGAACAACAGCCAACTGCAACACCGTATACTGAAGAGTTATATAAGCAGAAATATCAGGAATACATTCAGAGTCTGGCAGATATCAATATCTCTGAAAAAAACCTGCGTACTTATATGTACCATTTCCTGCTAGATCAAAAGGTATTCGCTGAAGTAACAAAAGATGTTGGCAGGGACCAGGAACAAGTTTGGGCACGGCATATTCTGGTCAAAACACAATCTGAGGCTGGTATTGTGCAAGATCGTCTTGATAAGGGAGAAGATTGGTCTGCAATTGCTGCAGATGTTTCATTAGACACCAGCAACAAAGATAAGGGCGGAGATTTAGGCTGGTTTTCCAGAGGCCGGATGGTCAAGGAATTCGAGGACGCTGCCTTCGGACTTGAAGAAGGAAATATTAGTGATCCGGTGGAAACACAATTTGGATGGCACATTATCCAAATCATTGGACATAAAACCTTCCCGGTCTCAGAAACCGATTATCAGAATTTTAAGGAACTTGAATATACCAATTGGTTCAATTCGGTTAAAGAGTCTGCTGATATCAAGATAAATGATGTCTATAAAGATCTTACCCCTGATGAGCCAACAATTCCAGAAGAAAATCGCATCAATTAGAAAAAAAGAGGCCGTTCAAAAAACGGCCTCTTTTATATTATTGAACCATTTCGTCAGTCAACTCTTCCATTTTCAAGCTGATTACCTGGCTGACTGAATCCTTTCCCATAGTCACACCATAAAGGACATCTGCCAATTGAACGGTATTTCTGTTATGCGTAATCACAATGAATTGGGTAGTATCACTAAGTTCACCTATTAATTCTCCAAAACGGACAACGTTGGATTCATCCAGCATCGCATCAACTTCATCCAAAATACAGAATGGGGTTGGAGAAATTCTCAAAAGAGCGAATATCAATGCCACAGCGGTCAGGCTTCTTTCGCCGCCGGAAAGCAGGCCAAGCTCCTGTTTTCTCCTGCCAGGAAGGGTGGCTTCGATTTCAATCCCTCCATCAAGAATATTCTGTTCATCCTCTAAATATATTTTGGCGCTTCCACCGCTAAACAACTGGCTAAAGATCGCGCTGAATTCTTTTTCAACTTTATTAAATGTCAGCATGAACTCTTTTTTCATCAGTAAATCAAGTTCGCTGACAATTTGCCGAAGATCTTTTTCTGCTTTTTCAAGATCAGCCAATTGCTCAGTCAGGAATTGATAGCGGCCATTAGCCTCGTCGTATTCTTTCTCCGCCTCGGGGTTAATTGGTCCAATTCTCCTTAAAAATCCTTTTTTTTGTGAAATCAGATCCTCAAATCCCTCAGTAAGATCAGTAATATCAGGAAGACTCGCAACAATACCTTCAAAAGGCAATGGTTGATCAAATCCATATTCAGTCTCTTCGCTGGCATTGATTATGCCAAAGTCTTCTTCGATCTTGTTTTGGATACTCGCGATTTGATCTCGAATTTTTTCAACCTTTAATTGCGCTTGAAGTGTGTGCCTTTCTGCTATGGCAAAATTTTTCCTTCCCTTGTCAACATTTTCCAGGATTTTTCCCTGAGCGCCTATGATCGTTTCCACTCTTTCTTCAAGTGGTAATATTTTTGTTGTGATTTCAGCGATTTTCTTATTAATTAATTCATTCTGATTCTGCAGTATCTTTATAGTATTTTCAGTCTCGATAATGCCCTTATCTATTTCATTTCGCTTTAATTCAAGAGCAGTTTTATTTTGATTGATAACTAATGAATTACCTTTAACTTTTTTCAGGGATTCCAGATGCTGCAAATCCAATTTCTCGGCAACTAATTTCCTTGAAGAAAGATCAAGCACAGTCTTTCTTAATCCATCGATTTCATCCGTGTTGATTATTTTGAGAATACTATTTTCATCGAAAAGCAAGCCATTGATGGTTTGCTTTTCAAGATCTTTCTGTTCAATATAAGCCTTTAATTGTTTTTCTAGGTTTACAATCTGGATCTCAATTGAGTCTCTGCGTTTCTTTTCTTCCAATTGAATGCGATTCTTTTGTTCGCGTTCAAGCTCAAGTTTATGAATTTCTAATTTTTTTGCTGAAATTTTTTCTTGAATGCTTTTTAATTCATCCGAAATCCGGTTTTCACTGTTTGCCAGGTCGATGACCTTTTGTTTATTTTCACTGAATTCCTTTTTTAAATCTTGCAGATAACTATTAGAATGATCTAGTTCGGATTTCAAAACGTTAATTTCACGTTTTCTCTTAAGTGGTTTTACTCGATATTCTGTCCCCGCTGAAATTGTACCTCTGCTGTCAAAGACTTCTCCATTAGTTGTGACTACCTTCCAGCCCGCTTGCAGTTCTCTGAAGAATTCCAGTGCTTTTTTTCGGTCATCTACCAGTATTGTCTTTTCCAAAAGTCGTTTTATTACTGAGGAAAAATGAGAATTACTATTAATAATTTCACCAGTCATGATTAATCCCGTTTTTTTATAGGGATTATTTACTTCTTCAGTTCTTTCTTTATCAGATGGGACTAACACTGTGCGCGGGATTTTCTTTTTTTCCAAATATTCCAGGATTTGTTCACTATGTCTATAGCTATCGAGAAAAATCCCTTCAATCACATCACCAAGCGCTGCTGCGATTGCGGTTTCATATTCTTCTGGAATATTTAAATGGTCAATGATTAATTCCAGATTTCCAGGAAATGCTTTGGATCGTGAAGCCTCAATGATTTCTGCACTACCCGAGTTGAAACCAGCCAAATGTGCTTCCGCTTCCTGAGCCACATTCAATTCTGCATTAAGCTTTGAGATATAGGTTTCAGATTTTTGTTTTTTATCTTGCAGTTGACTGATTTGATTTTTGATCTTATCGATTTCTAAATAAATCTCTCCCCGCTCGCTTTCTTTTGTTGTGACTAATTGTGAGATTTCTTTGATATCATTCTCAAGAGAAATACTTGTGCTATCCAGATTTTTGATTAAAAGATTAATTTCTTCAATATAACTATCGATCTTTTTTATTTCTGATCTTTTTGATTCTATCTCTCGTTGATTGTTTTTGTGGTTCGTTTCCAAATTCAAGGTTTTTGACTCGCATGCTGATATTTTTCTTCTGATTTCAGCAAGTTGCTTTTCATTTTCCTGTTGTTGAAGTAGTTTTATTGAGAGCTTATCTGAAGCAGCTTTTAATAATTTTGAAACTTCAATAAATTCGTTTTTATATTGATCTGCTGTATTTTCCAATCCAGTCAGTTCAGCCTGAATATATTGTGATTGTGTAGCTGTGTTTTCAATTTCACCGTTGATTTCCGATAAGCGTAATGTGAGAGTTTTCTCCCGCTCATCAAGAACGGCCATTTTTCTGGTGATTTCTTCAGATTCCAAATGATAAGCAGAGACTTCTTTGTGCAGATCAGCTAAAAGGAGTCGATTTTCATTAAGGTTCCCCTGAATTTGGTTAAGCTGATCTTCCAAATTATCTTTTTCGATTTGTACTTTTTCCAATTCTGCTTTTTGCTGGCTGTAAAACTCAACTGCATAATTCAAATTTTTTTGAGTGTGATGCCAATGGTAGCCATACCATTCCTGCAACATCAAATGAAGATCATCCTGAATTTGCTTGAATTGGCTGGCTTTCTCCTTATTTTTCATTAATGAAGAAATACGCGGTTTCAGTTCATTAACCAGGTCTTGGGCTCTTTCCATATTTCGTATGGTTTTATCAAGCTTTTGCACTGCTTCTTCCCGCCTGCCGCGATACAAACCAATACCAGCTGCCTCTTCAAAAAATTTTCTTCTCTCCTCAGGGCGCAAGCTCAAAGCAGTATCAACCAATCCTTGACCAATAATCGTATATGTTCGATCTCCCAATCCGGAATTCGCCAGAAGTTCATTTATTTCTTTTAACCGGACTCTCTGGTTGTTAAGCAAGTATTCATTTTCACCATCACGATAAGCACGCCGGATGATATTGACCTCAGAAAAATCAACCGGAAGCCACCCGCTTTGATTATCAAAAGTTATTGAAACAGACGCCATTGATGCCCGCGGGCGTTGCTCGGAGCCCGAGAAGATCATATCAACCGTTTTCTTGCCGCGTAACACACTGTAAGCCTGTTCGCCTAATACCCACCTGACTGAATCTGCAATATTCGATTTCCCAGATCCATTTGGACCAACAACTGCAGTCACTTGTCCTGGGAAAGCAAATTGGGTTTTATTGGCAAATGTTTTGTAACCCTGAAGTTCGAGAGCCTTTAATCGATTAATCATTTATCCTGTATTAAGAATTTGGTTAAGAGCATTTTGTGCCGCAATTTTTTCAGCAGATTGCTTGCTTTGTGCTGTACCGCTGCCCAAAATACGATTATTGATCTTAACACTTACTTCAAAAACTTTTGCATGGTCAGGGCCGTTGACACTGGTAGTTGAATACTTCGGCGGGACATAACCTTTTGCCTGGGCCCACTCCTGAAGTTTTGATTTTGGATCTTCATTTTTATGGTTTTCAATGATTTCGACAGCTGCTTCTTCAAGTAAAGGGTATAAAAATTTTTTAACCAATTCCATCCCTCTGTCAAGAAATAAAGCACCTATAAAAGCTTCAAAAACATCACATAAAAGGCTATTCCTGAAACTTCCTCCGCTCTTCATCTCACCTTTACCAAGCCTGATTGCTTTTTCAATATTAAATTTCTTATTGAAAGCGGCAAGCTGGTTTGTTTGGACTAAAGCCGAACGCATCTGTGTTAATTCCCCTTCTTCCATCTCCGGAAAACGGTTATATAACCATTCGCCCACAAGAAAATCCAAAACAGCATCCCCCAGGAATTCAAGCCTCTCGTTATCTTCTACAGCATCCGGATGTTCATTTAGATATGATCGATGAGTTAAAGCCCTGGTTAAAAGCAAAATATCATTAAATCGGATATGCATCCGTTTCATTAATTCTCGTGGGGTTTCAATAATTTTTGTGTCGCTATCCATTGATTCAACTAAGAGTATTTAAGTAAGTTTATAATGTTTTTTGCCTTCTGCTATAATTGCGGCATGTCCCTGCCCTCACTCTGGCAACCTTCTACTAATTATAAAATCTCCACAGATGTATATGAAGGTCCGCTTGATCTTTTACTTCAGCTTATCGAACAGGCTGAACTCGATATTACCAAACTATCTCTCGCTAAAGTAACAGATGAATATCTTGCTCACTTAAGCTCAATCAGCCAGCGCGATCCCACCGAAGTTTCAGCTTTCTTGGTAATTGGGGCAAAATTGGTGTTGATCAAGTCATCAATTTTACTACCTTCTCTTGTTGGAGAGTCAAATGAACCTGAAGAAGATCTAGGCGATCAGCTTGCCAAACAATTAATTGAATACAAAAAGTATAAAGAAAAAGCATTGTGGTTGAAGAATCGGCAGGATAATGGTTTTAGATCTTACATGAGGGTAGCAACACCGCCGCTTATTAAAGAAAAGCTTGATCTTTCCGGAATCCAGATTTTCGATTTGGTTGACATCCTTTTGGAGATTTATTTCCAGAATGAAAATGCTACACCTCTTAGCGATGTTGTCACGATTTCTGCGCTTACACTAAAGAAACGGATCTCCGAAATTGTTGACCTTTTTAAGCACCAACCCAAACAAAATTTCTCGGACCTGCTTGGACGTGAACATTCAAGGTTGAATTTGGTCGTTACCTTTCTTGCAGTACTTGAACTCATTAAAAACCATTCTTTGATTGCGGATCAAAGTCAATTATTTGGTGATATTTCTTTTCTGGGAACACAGAAATTGAGCGAAGATTTTGAAACAGAGTTCTAAATCCGATGATTTCAGAAAACATTACACCCATCAGAAAACAATATCTTGAGATCAAGAAACAGTATCCGGATGCCATTGTTTTTTTTCGCCTGGGCGATTTTTATGAAACTTTCGATCAGGACGCCGAGATCACATCCAGAGAATTGGATATTGTTCTAACATCAAGGAATGTAGCAAAAGGCCAGCGAATTCCAATGGCAGGTATCCCCTTCCATGCAGCGGATAACTATATCAGCAAGCTAATTAATAAAGGGATTCATGTTGCTATTTGCGAACAAATTGGGAATCAACCTGACAGAGGAATCTTTCCCCGAAAAGTGATCCGGGTTATAACCCCCGGCACTGTAATCGAGCCTGGATTAATAAAAAATGAAAGCAACAATTATTTGGCTGCAGCGGTTTTTGATGAGTTTAATGCTGGATTTGCTTACCTTGATATGTCTACTGGTGAATTTTCTGTCACCGAAATTCTTATTGAGAATTCCCATAGTAGGGTCCTCACAGAAATCTCGCGATTATCACCCTCCGAGATTATTCTTCCTGAGTCACTAAATTTGAATATCGATACCAAATTCTTTATCACAAGAATTCCTGATTGGAAATTCGAATTTGGAAGATGTGAGCAATTTCTACAAAATCACTTCAACGTAAGCAGCCTGAATGGTTTCGGGCTTGCCAATAAACCCTTGGCTGTCAGTGCAGCAGGTGCTATCCTCAATTATATAAAAGAAAGCGATCCATCATCCCTTACCCTCTTTAATGAAATTAAAGTCTATTCACTTGAGGAATTTATGGTTCTGGATGATTCAACCAGGCGCAATCTGGAATTGACCGAGACAATTCGCAGCGGGAATGAAAAAGGTTCCTTGCTGAAAATTCTGGATAAGACTACAACCCCGATGGGAAAACGATTGATCAAAAAATGGATTAATCAACCACTGATCGATCCTATTATGATCAATAAACGTCTGGAAGCAGTCAATTATTTTTTCAACAACGGCTTACTGCGGGCTGAAGTGTTTTCAATCCTGAAGGGAATTTCGGATATTGAAAGAATAATAAACCGCATCATTTCCGGCCACGCAATTCCTAGAGATTTGGTTGCATTGCGATTTTCACTCGGACAAATTCCAAAAATTCAAAACCAATTAAACCAGGGATTTGATTTAATCGTTTCGTTGGCTGGACAGATAAAATCGTGTAATGATGAATACAAACTGCTTAATGCTGCCATTGTTGATGAACCGCCTGCTACGCTTCAACACTCGGGAGTAATTCGATCAGGGTATTCAGAAGAACTGGATAGTGTTTTATCGGCAACAAAGAACTCTCGTGATTGGATTGCCAACCTTGAAACTTCCGAAAGATTACGAACTGGAATTAAGACCCTAAAGGTTGGCTACAACAAGGTTTATGGTTATTTTATTGAGATCTCAAATAGTTTAGTTAATCAGGCACCACCTGAATATATCCGAAAACAAACCTTGGTAAATGGTGAAAGATTTATTACACCAGAATTAAAAGAGTACGAGACACTTGTTCTAAATGCCGAAGAAAGAATTCATACGATTGAATTGAGATTATTCAATGAACTTTGTCAAATCCTGTCACAATCATCACAAAGTATTCTTCAAATCTCAAAATTTATTGCCGTGCTGGATGTGATCATTTCATTTGCCCAGGTTTCACAAGAAAATAAGTATATCCAGCCAACGATTAATACAGATTGCAAATTACTCATCTCTGGCGGAAGGCACCCGGTTGTCGAGAAAACTCTCAGCCAGATATCTTTTGTCCCTAACGACACAGTATTTAATAATGAAGAGATCATCCACATTATTACAGGCCCTAATATGAGCGGAAAGAGTACATATCTTCGCCAGGTTGCTCTTATTTATCTCATGGCGCAAATTGGATGTTTTGTTCCAACGGAAAAAGCTGAAATTGGGATAATCGACAGAATATTTACTCGAATTGGCGCACAGGACGAAATACATGCTGGTCAATCAACTTTTATGGTGGAAATGACCGAAATGGCAAATATTCTCCACAACGCAACTGAAAAAAGTCTGCTCGTTTTAGATGAAATTGGTCGTGGGACAAGCACTTATGATGGCTTATCGATCGCCTGGTCAATTCTTGAATATATCCATAACCATCCAAAACTTAGAGCAAAGACACTTTTTGCAACTCATTTTCACGAATTAACCAAACTTCCAGAAATCCTTCCCAAGATTAAAAACTACAATATCGCAGTGAACGAGTCAGGACAACAAGTGGTCTTCTTGCATAAGATCATTGAAGGCGGCGCGGATAAATCCTATGGAATTCATGTCGCTCAATTAGCAGGTATCCCACCCGCGGTAATTCAGCGGGCGAATTTTTTACTTACTAAGCTGCAGGATGAAGCCAGTGACATTGATATGAAGGATATCCATCCCGCTGCCCAAATACCCTTGTTTCAAGACCAAGATCCCATTCTCGTTGAATTAAAAGAATTGGATTTGAATAACCTGAATCCGCTCGAGGCTTTGAATTTATTGTTTGAATGGCAAAATAAAATTCTTTAGATTTAGAGATAATTTTCTATTTATTTTTCTTTTTCGAGATTTTCTTTTCCTGGGCTTCAATTTTTTCTAAAGTTTCAGGCACTATCTCCTTATGAGCAGAAACAGTGGGTTCTATTATTTCATTAGAAATAGCTTCTTCTGCTTGAATCTTATCTTCATCTGGTACTGCCGGATTCTTGTCTGTTTCCGGCCTCAATAATCGATTAACCAATAAGAGGAACAATCCAAACACAGCTACTGCGGCCAAGGAAATAATTACCCACCTAAGGGTTAAATACCCCACCTCTTGCGCCAAACCAAGTAATAATATCCCGAAGCCTTCTATAAAATTATTAAGCTGCCTATTTAAGAGCAGCACGATGAATTGATCAAATCCAATTAGAAGTATTACCAATACAATCAATCCAAATCCAGAGGTAAATAATAATAAGCGGCCTATCCATTTCAGCATTACTTTTTTCTCATTGTGAAGTAATAACGCAATGACAATCAAAAGACTCAGCGCCAATATTGGCATCAGGCGTAATGCCCAACGAATAATGCTATAAGTGTAAAAATATTGACCTATATTGTCTTGATTAATAGGAAATGCTTCTGAAAGTGATGCATTTTCCGGCAAACCATAAATGAAGTCTTCAATAAAAGTGGAGGTGGGAACTAAAAATATTTTTTTCATTTTGGCTGATGGATTACATGGGGGCAGATCTTCAATCCCAGGAATCTTGGCTTTTTCGAAAAGTTCTTCTTCAACAGTTATTGAGCAGTGTGTAAGGGTTGAAAGGTAATCAGATGCGATTTGTTCATTTTTCAGGATCAGATCAGTTTTAAGCTGGCTGATATCAATTTGCAAAGACGGATTTGGTGTTTGAAAATTTATGAAATCAAGTGTCTGTTTTGAAAGTTCCTTAAAAATATTCATAGCTAATTCTGGAGTGATATTTTTCTTTAGAGAGGCTTGGAGACCTGCTTTGTTGGAAAAGATCTTGGTCAATGGTGCAAATTCGAATCTTTTATTAAATTCGGAAACCAACATCTGTGAAATAACATCTGAATATCTGGAAGAATATTGTTCTTTCTCCATTATTGGGATGTAACTTTCCTGATTAAACAGCACCAGCTCAACAGGAAAGGTTGCCATGGAGATTATCAACGTAACTGCGAAGAGGAGAGATAAGATGATCGCAAAAACTCTATTTTGAAATGGGATTTTCTTATTCATCATTTTTCCTTTCCATTGTCTCTTCAGTTTGAACTTCCTTCAGAAGGCAAAAACATTAATAATTTACCTCTAGCTTATCCAATTTCTGGCACCATTAAGGAACGATTTTCCGTCAACAATATTTTTCCCGGACGGCTGCACTTCTAAAAGTATAAGATCATTTGTTGATGTACCAATACTGGGTAATTTCTGGTAAATTCCCCTTTGAAATTTCTCCAATCTTTTCTCATTTGAGATTTTTACTTTGAATACTCGCAACAAAGAAGAATCCCATTTAAAAAAACCAACTGGCCAGGGATTAAATGCGCGTACCTTTCTCTCCAAAATTTCTGCGGGTTGATTAAAATCTAAATGACCATCTTCTTTTCTTATTAATCCCGCGAATGTAGCTCCAACCTCACTTTGAGGCTGAGGCTGAAGCTTTCCTGCTAAATAATCTGGTAGTGTATTGACCAATATTTCTGAGCCGGCATGGGCAATTTTTATCATCAATGATTTTCCAGTGTCTTCGGGATCGATAGAGACAATCTGTGATTTTAATATCGGGCCAGTATCAATTCCCTCATCCAGCCTCATGATCGTTGCACCTGAACTTTGATCTCCATTCAGGATTGCTGCCTGAACTGGTGATGCACCTCTCCAGCGTGGCAATAGGGACGCGTGTACATTCAGGCATCCATATTTCGGATATTCCAGCAACCACTTCGGTAATATCTTTCCATAAGCCGCGACTATGATTAGATCGATTGATTGGGATTTTATTTCATTTTGGTAATGGGCTTCGTTTATTTTTCCTGGTTGTAGCACTGGGATAGATGAATCAACGGCAAAATCTTTTAATAATGCCGGTTCGATTTTTCTTCCTCTTCCAACTGCTTTATCAGGTTGAGTGGTAATAAGCGACACAGGATATTTTGATAATAATTTCTTCAGAATAATCAATGAATATTCCGAGCTTCCCATGAAGAGGATACGGTAATTTATAGATTTATTGTTATTTTCAATATTCATCATTATTTCTCGAAAAAAAGCGGAAAAGGATCCAAACAAACAAAACGCCAAAAATAAATATCGAGCAAACTAGAATTATTATGGAAAGATTGTCTGAATTTTCAATTGTTATCTCGGGTTCGGTCAAAAGCCGATTTTTCAAATTAGAGGCAAATTCTTCTTTTGGATTTACCGGTCGGAGAAACGATTCCAGTTTCTCTTCGATCGTTCTGCTATCTTTGGTTTTTTTTTCCATATTATTTTTTTAATCCTCCCCGTGGTGATTTTTCAGGTAACCTCGTAATTCCAATAATGTCCGATGATATAAACTTTTTATCGCCCCTTCACTTTTTCGCATGATCTTACCTATTTCGTTGTTTGGCAGATCCTCAACATATTTTAATATGATCACCATTTGACGATCATGTGACAATCGATGCATCGCCTTAAGGAGGAATTCAACATCCTGCCTCTCCTCAATTTCTTGCTCGGGAATCTCCTGCTCATTGTTTGTTTCAGTTTGCTCTTCCAGGGGCACTTCTTTTTTTCGGTAATAATCTCTGTGCCAATTTGCTACTAAATTATGGGCGATTCTATATAACCAGGCAGAAAATGGGACCGTAGTTTTTTTATATTTCGTTATATGGTTTAGAGCCCTCTGGAAGACTCTCGCAGTCAGATCTTCTGCATCATGACTATTGCCAGTGCGGTAATAAATATAGTTATATATTTTTTTTAGATTCTCATTGTAAAGAATACTAAAGGCTTCTTCATCACCTTCTATAGCCCGTTCAATAATAAGGTCATTATCGTGTTTGATATTATCCATGCGAATATCTTGATGTATGTTACCTTATTTCATTAACAATTTGCACTTGATTATAGCCAATTAACCAATAGAATAATTTTGTCGGAAATCTGATAATTAGAGGGCTTAATGGATTATAAAAGTTACATGATGGAAATTTCCGGAAACGGACCTGTTTTTTTTCAATCCTGGCTTCCTGATAACAAACCAAATGCTTTAGTTATTCTTGTTCATGGATTCGGTGAGCATAGTTCTCGTTATGGGACTCATTTCGCCAAGTTTTTTACAGATGCAAATATCGGCATCTTCGCTTTTGACCTTCCTGGACATGGAAAGACTCCTGGAAAAAGAGGTCATATTGCTAAACCGCTCGTATTGCTGCAGATAATTGACCTCCTGATTAATAAAATCAGATCGGAATACCCTGAAACTCCACTTTTCTTGTACGGCCATAGTTTTGGCGGTGAAATCTCACTCTGGTATACACTGGTTCGTAATCCATTATTGAGTGGTGTCATTATTTCATCACCTTTAATTGGCTTAAAAGACCCGGTATCTCCTGCGAAATTCCTGCTTGCCAAACTCATGGACAAAATATTTCCCACTTTTTCGATGGATAACGGACTCTCTACCAAATACTTGTCAAGAGAGGTTAAGGTAATTAATTCATACATCAATGATCCACTGGTTCACAGGAAAATCACGGCACGATCAGGTATGATTGTAATGAATCGAGGAAAATGGATTTTAGATCATGCCGGTGATAATAAGAATAAAATGCTTGTCATGATTGGATCAGATGAAGGTATTGTGAATAAATCATCAGTTGATAAATATTGCACGCTCGCACCTAACATTACCTACAAGGTTTGGCCCGGTCTTTACCATGAATTGCATAATGAACCGGAAAGAAATCAGATTCTAAATTATTCTTTAAAATGGATGTTGAATAATATTTGATGCGGTTCTTTTAATCATTTCCTTGGTATTTGTACTTGACCTTTATTTGAGCAAAAGCTAAAATAAATATAATGATCTTAAGTATCAGTTATTTCAATAGAAGTGCAGTTCTTCTTCTTATTGATGAAATTAATGATGAGCAGAAAAACCACTTGTAAGTACAAAAACAAGTGGTTTTTTCGTTCTGAATCTCAGGAGACATTTGATGATAAATAAATATTTTGAAAGTCCGTTATCAATAATTGATCCCGATGTTGATCGAATCATCGGATTGGAAGCAGAAAGACAGGGCAACAAACTCATAATGATCCCCAGCGAAAGTTTTGCCCCGCTCTCTGTTCGAGAAAGTTTGGGGTCGGTTTTGCAGAATATTTATGCTGAAGGTTATCCGGATGATAAAACAAGGACTTTTTCTCAGAAGGATATTCTAAATATTGAACAACAGCTTTTAAACTTTCGCAGGAATTCGGATCCACGCTTTTACAAAGGAGTTGAATTTGCGGATATTCTTGAAGAATTGACCAGAAGGCGATGTGCTGAATTATTTGCCAATGATCAATTTTCAGCCGATCAAATATATGTAAATGTCCAGCCATTATCCGGTGCGCCGGCGAATAACGCTGTGTATCAGGCTTTGATTGAGCCCGGAGATGCAATCCTTGGTATGAATCTTTTTCATGGCGGCCACCTGACTCACGGATCATCAGTCAACCGTTCAGGAAAACTGTATAAAGTTTCACATTATAGTGTTGACCCAATTACCGAAAAAATTGATTATGATGAAATCTCAAAAATAGCTCTGGAGAGTAAACCAAAAATAATTATCGCCGGTTTCTCTTCCTACCCCTGGGTTCCGGATTGGAAACGTTTTAAAGATATTTCATCTTCTGTAGGTGCATTTTTATTTGCGGATATTTCCCATATTGCAGGAATGATCGCAGCTGGAGTAATGTCTTCTCCTGTTGGATTTGCAGATGTAGTCACATTCACCACACATAAAACACTCTGTGGTCCTCGTGGTGCCTGCATTTTATCTTTTGATGAAAAGATTTCAAAAAAAATCGATCGTGCTGTCTTTCCAGGTGAGCAGGGTGGTCCACATGTTCAAGTATTTGCCGCTATGGCGACTGCATTCAGATTAGCAAAATCTGATCAATTTAGATCCATGCAGAATCAGATTCTCAAAAATTGTAAAACGCTCGCTGACCATCTTCAAGCGAGGGGATTTCATATTGGCTTTGGCGGAACTGATACTCATCTTATAAATCTGGATTGCAAAACCATTAAAGGTCGCGATGGAACATTGTTAACTGGAGATATGGCCGCACGAATCCTTGATATTGCCGGGATCGTTGTCAATGCCAATACGCTTCCGGGAGATAAATTAACCGCAAAGGCAAGCGGTATAAGGTTGGGAACTCCCTGGATTACCCAGCGTGGTTTGGTCGAATCCGATATTGTGCTCATATCCGATATTATTGCCGATCTTCTAACTGCGACTGAACCTTATACAGTAGCAAGCAGCGGAAAATCCCAAACGCGGGTAAAAATCGCATTTGATGTTATTGAACAAGCCAAAATACGCATTCGCACCATAAATGAAAAATGTGGCCGTCACAATGAGAAAAACGGATCAAATTATCCGTTCTTCTATTATTCTGATGATTTTTCAATAATAGAAAAGGACAAAATTATTACCTTTACATTAACCGGCCAGAAGATCAGACAGGTCATTAATTATCTTCTTCCGCTGGAAAAAGAAGTAATTCCATTAAAATCCAGCATCCAAACAAATATATTTATTGATGGGCATGAGGAAGAATGTGTCTTCACGGTTATCGATGACCATGCGTTCCAATTGGGATTTAAAGCCGGAATTGCCGGAAAAGTGGCTGCATGGCTTAGAGATCTTTCTGATGGTTTTGTGTATTTCGATGAGGACCTGGAAAAGAGAATTCCGGGACCGTTTATGGTTAACGTTTCTGAACCTTCAGTAAAATCACTTTCCGAAATAAAGTTTACGCAATCTGTAAAACCATTCTATATTGGTCTTTCTCCAAATATTCAAGAATCCGCACAAAATCCCTCGCATCCCCCATTTATTTGGAAGCAACCATCGGATGCCAAATTGCGACGAACTCCATTATATGATTGGCATATCAACCACTCGGGCAAGATAGTCCCCTTTGCTGGTTGGGAAATGCCTGTTTGGTATTCCTCTGTGGTTGAAGAGCATTTGGCTACGCGCAAAGCCGCCGGATTATTTGATGTCTCCCACATGGGCGTCTATCAGGCTGAAGGGATTGATGCCCTTTCTTTTCTTGACTCTGTCTGTGGAAATGATATCAGTTCCCTTGAGGTTGGCGAATCTTGTTATACGCACTTCTTGGATCCTGACGCAAATGTTATAGATGATCTGCTGGTTTATTATCACAATCCAAACGAATATTTGGTTGTTGTGAATGCTTCTAACGATGATAAAGATTTTGCATGGTTAAATGCTGTGAAAGATGGCATTGTAAAGGTTAATAATGAACGTCCTTGGTCACTTTGCTTTGGCAGAAAGGTGACACTGCGCAACTTACGTGATCCAAGGGAAAAAGAGGGCATGAGGGTTGATCTGGCTATACAAGGGCCCCTATCCAGACAAATCCTCATCAAGGCAGGATTTGATGCTGAGGGAATCAGAAAGATCAATCAATTAAAACGCACTCAGCTATGTCATGCATTATGGGAAGGTCACGACTTGATCATATCCCGCACCGGTTATACAGGTGAAAAGATGGCCTTTGAAATATTTCTGCATCCTGACGATTCAGTAATATTCTGGGAAAAATTGATCGAAGCAGGCTCTCCTTTGGGGCTTAAACCTTGCGGACTTGGATCGCGTGATTCTCTCAGGACTGAGGCAGGTTTACCCCTGTATGGTCATGAAATGGGTGGGGAATTGAACTTGAGTGTGGCTGAAGCCGGCTTTGATTCCTATGTCAAGACCTATAAACCCTGGTTTATTGGCAGAAATTCATTTATCGAAAAGGAAAAAAACAGGGATGGTGTTGTTATTAGATTTCGTTTTGAACAACAACGAGTCAGAATGGCTCACAATGGGGATCCTGTCCTAAACGATAAAGGAAAGGTAATTGGTGTTGTAACAAGCTGTGCTGTTGATTCAAATGAATTTCTCACCGGGCAAGCATTTATTGATAAACAATTTTCAGAAGAGGGTACTCCACTTTTCATTTACCAAAATTCATCAGAAGTAGAAAATATTGGAGTGTCAAGTTTAACCAGAGGAAAGCGAATTCCATTACCTTCAAAAGCCTTAGTAGTAAGCCGTTTTGCACGACTATAAACTAATCCAGGAGAAAGAATGCAGACTTTATGGGACCACAGATACGCCCAAAGAACACTTCAAATGAAGAGTTCGGCTATAAGGGAATTATTGAAATTTGCTGAAATGCCGGATGTTATTTCTTTTGCGGGGGGAATGCCGGCACCTGAAGTATTCCCGATTAAAGAATTCCAGGATGCATGTGTAAAAGCTTTATCTGAGAATGGTACTGCCTGCCTGCAATATGGTTCAACTGATGGCTTTATGCCTCTGAGGGAAATGATCGCCAGGCATTCAGCCAGATACGGGATTACTATAAATGTTGATAATATCCTCCCGACATCCGGTTCTCAACAGGCACTTGATCTGCTTGGCAGGATTTTTATCAACCCCGGAGATCGAATATTGGTAGAATCTCCAACCTATATCGGCGCATTACAGGCTTGGAGGACATACGGTGCTGAATTTATTGCAGTACCATGTGATGATGAAGGGATGATAACTGATGAATTGGAAGCCAAGCTACGCGCTGGCCCAAAATTTATCTATGTCTTGCCAAATTTTCAGAACCCCACTGGCGTTACACTTTCATACGAACGGCGATTAAAATTAATTGAGCTTGCTGATCAATATGGCGTTCCGATCATTGAAGACGATCCTTATGGTCAACTAAGATATGAGGGTGAGCATTTACCCGCCCTGGTAGTTTTGGATAGCCAGACTCGGTCACAGGATTCGAGTTATTCTGGAAATGTAATTTACCTGAGCACTTTCTCAAAAACACTTGCACCTGGTATTCGTATAGCATGGGTTGTTGCCCCTCCGGAGATCATCAATAAGTTAAGTCTGGCCAAGCAGGGAGCCGACCTGCATACATCAACATTTAACCAGATTGTTGCTTATGAAGTTGCCAAAGGTGGTTTTTTAGACGAGCATGTGAAAATAATCAGAAAAACATATAAAGAACGATTAAACGTGATGATAGATACTTTGGAAGAGCACATGCCTGAAGGAATTAAGTGGACAAAACCAAAAGGTGGACTTTTCTTGTGGGTCACAACTCCTGAATGTCTCGATTGCCAGGAATTTTTTATTGATGCTGTAAACGAAAAAGTCGCTTTCGTTCCCGGATCTTCATTTTTTGCTGAAGACGGAGGTCATAATACCATGCGCTTAAATTTCTCAAATGCAACACCCGAGAAAATTAACGAAGGAATCAACAGGTTAGCAAAAGTAATTAAGCATCACCTGGCTTTGAAAAACGGATAAGGGCTAAGAGATAATTGCTTTATTTCCAAATATGAAAATCTGCCAGAATTGAGTTACCAATAAATTCCCTTAAAATGGAGTTATCAGGAATTAGGTCATTATCAATTGGTAAAAACCATTCCAGAAAAGCGAGCAAACGTTTTGCTTCCAGATAACTCTCTGAACCAAAAGCAATTTGGCGCAATAATGGTTCAACCATAGGTTTTAACGCAGAAAGTTCATAAACCAGGGCAGAATTAAATATTTCATCAGCGTTTTCCTGGTAAGGAAAAATATACTCCCTCTCTCCACGCCTGACAGATTCCCATAACTCAATAGTCCGCTGGGCTCCGAATCCCCTGGAATGTGCATCTCTGACGATACGGCGTAACATTCGAGTATCAGTGGTTGAGATTCTGTTGTAATAATCCAAATTTAATTGAGTCAAGCATGAAACATAAATTCGGAATGTGTTTTTTCGGTTTAAATCAGCGATTAGTGTTGGATTTAATCCATGAATCCCCTCAATGATAATCACCTGATTCTCGTTGAGTTGGATTTCTTCACCAAAACAACTTTTCCCGGTCTTAAAGTTATATTTTGGAAGCTTAACTCTGTCCCCTGAAAGTAGCGCTTTTAAATTAGCGTCTAACAGGGGTGTATTAATCGCTTCGAAAGCTTCAAAATTGAATTGACCATTTGAATCTTTGGGTGTTTTATCCCGGTCAACAAAGTAATTATCCATTTCCAGGGCGAATGGAGATATTCCATGTGTCAGTAGCTGTATGGCCAATCTTTTTGAAAAGGTAGTTTTGCCTGAAGATGAAGGCCCTGCGATTAAAACGATTTTCGTTTTGGGAACTTTTCTGGCAATTTTGGATGCTATCTGGGCGATTTTTTGTTCCTGTAGAGCTTCAGCAACCAGGATTACTTCACGAATTGAATCCTTAGCGATTGAATCATTTAAAGCTCCCGCACTCTCGATATCAAGACTTTGTAGCCAGGTGCCGTATTGTTCAAAGATCTTCAGAAGCTTGGTATATGCGGGCATATTAAAGAGCACTTTTGGCGAATTTCGCCTTGGGTATTGCAGAATGAAACCCTTTCCCCTTTGAAGAAGGCGAAAGACATCCAGGTATCCCGTCGAAGGCACCATATAACCATGATGGTAATCACGATGATCACCAAGCTTGTAAAGAATTAAATATGGCTTATTCCTATACTTTAGCAGCCGCAATTTATCTTTATAAGATTTTTCATTAAAATATTTTATAGCCGTCTTGAGGGATACTTTTTCCTTTAAAATCGGAAGATTTAATCTAACCAATTCCTCCATTTTTCTTTGAAGCCCCTTGATTTCCTCGCTTGTAAGGGGTGGCCTTCCAATGACTTTGCAGAAATACCCGCCGCTTGGAACCGAATGATCGATCGCAATGAAAGAATCTTCGTAAAGTAATTCGAAGGCCGATTCAAGCAGAAAAGTGAGTGAACGTCTGTATATTTTTGATCCATCAGATGTTGATAGATTCAGGGGTTTTATGAAAGCATCACGCTCAAGTTCATAGGATAATTCCCGTAGATTTCCTTCAACAACTGCACCGACAATCTTCGATCCCTCCCATTCTGGGATTGCCCCAAGTACATCAGCAATCCGAGATCCGCGGGGTGCTCTGATCAATCGTCCGTCTGGTAATTCGACTTCTATTTCTGTTCGGGGAGATTTTGAAAAATAAATTGAAGAGGTCGTATTCATTGGTAAAAAAATTCTACCACGATAGTTTTCAGGTAAAATGATGCGGTTATCATAAAAGTCTGATAAGAATATGAATCAATGGCGCTTGATCGTGCACCCTCCCTATCCTGGGGCCTGGAATATGGCAGTAGATGAAGCTATTCTTGAAAGCGTTTTATCCAAGACTCAACCACCGACATTACGATTATATGATTGGGCTCCATATACTCTTTCATTGGGCCACGCCCAGCCAGTCGGCGATGTAAATATTCACGCTCTTCAGGAAAAAGAATGGTCACTGGTTCGCAGGCCTACTGGCGGCAGGGCAATCCTGCATGCGGACGAAATGACCTACTCAGTCTGCGCACCGACTGATGAACGGACGATCAGCGGTGGAGTATTGGAATCCTATCAAAAAATCTCAAGTGCCCTGCTTTTTGCGCTTAAAAGCATTGGCATTGATGCAGATTCTAAAAAGAAAAATATAGCAAATTCTGAACTTGCTCATGATCCTGTTTGTTTTCAATACCCTTCAGATTACGAAATCACATTTCACGAAAAAAAACTGGCAGGGAGCGCCCAGGCCAGAAAGAAAAATGGTATCTTGCAGCATGGCTCTATCCCATTATTTGGAGACATTTCGAGGATTATCGAAGTACTCAATTTTTTTGATGAAACTCAAAAAAAGAGCGCCAAAAATAGTTTGCTTCAGCGCGCAATAACAATTCAGGAATCTCTCGGAAAAGAAATCTCCTGGTTCGAGTTTGCCGATGCAGTGATAAAGGGATTTCAGCAGAAGCTAAACATAGAATTTACCAAAGATACTCTTTCAAAATTTGAATTATTCAAAGCCGATCAAATCCTGCGAGATAAATATGCAAATGATTCCTGGACAATGCGAATATAAATAATTCTGGCAATGACTTTTTCTTTTTTATTTATCCTTATCCTAATATCTCTCCTATCAGTTCTTGTATTTTTTTTCCTATGGATCTTTTACAAAACCAAAACATGCATCTTTGAAATTAATGATGTACCTTACAATAAATACACTCTGGTCCTTGGGGCGGGACTTGAGAAGAATGGCCTTCCCACTGATATACTCTCCGACCGGGTAAAAGCGGGCGTTTATTTATTGGAAAGAAACAAAACGAGTTTCCTGGTTTTGAGCGGTTCGCTAAATACGCAAAACTTCAGCGAAGCAGAATCCATGAGGGAACTTGCTCTATCTTTGGGTGCAAAGAATTCAAATTTGATCATTGATAATCAAGGTAAAACAACCTTCGATTCAATGATCAACCTCTTAGAATTCTCAAAAAATGATGGGGTAACGATTGTCACCCAGAGATTCCATTTACCACGGGCGCTTTGGCTGGCGAATGCTTTAAATATTAATTCCAGTGGATTTCCTGCAAATATTTATAAATTCTCTTTAATAAAAACAATATATTGGTATTTGAGAGAAATATTTTCTTTACCGAAAAATATATTTAAGCTTTTTAACTTCTATCGTCCAATGAATTGAGAAACTTATATAATTAGCTTATTATGAATAGAGCAGAATCATTATTAATACTCCACGAATTTGTAACAAAGGAATCTTTAATCAATCACATGTTAGCAGTTGAATCAGCTATGTGTTTTTACGCCAGAAAATTCAACGAAGATGAAGTAGTGTGGGGAATTTGCGGGCTTTTACATGATTTTGACTATGAAATACACCCTGACCTTGATCGTCATCCTTCAGCAGGGGCAAATATTCTCAGAGAGAGACATGTACCCGAAGAGATAATTCAGGCGATATTAAGCCATGGAGAGCATACTGGCGTGGCAAGGAACAACCTTTTAAGAAAAACACTTTTTGCTTGTGATGAAATTACAGGCTTGATAACCGCCTGTGCTCTTGTCAGACCATCGCGTTCATTAGCCGATTTGGAAGTATCATCGATTAAGAAAAAATGGAAAGACAAAGCCTTCGCTGCAGGTGCTAACCGTGATGAGATTTTCCAGGGTGCAAAAGAACTGGGGATTGACCTGTGGGAACATGTGAATAATGTGATTCTCGCGATGAGAGCGATCGCCAAAGAACTGTCATTGGACGGCTCATTAACGAATTCTGGTATCTAGATGACTTTACCTCGAGGTAAGGGTTTCTATATTTGGAAAATCCCAAATTGCGAGGGCGGGAATCCTGAAAGAATTGCTTCAATCGCTCATCAAGTAGGATTGACCCATGTGCTGGTGAAAATTGCTAATGGTATCTATGACTATAACTATGATGTGGCACTTAAAAAGGATCTTGTTGCCCCGTTATCTGATGCGCTTTCCAAATATAATATCAAAACTTGGGGATGGCATTATGTATATGGTGATCTGCCTGTGAAAGAAGCTGCAGCTGCCATACGTCAAATCAAGAAAATTCCTTTGGATGGTTATGTCATTGATGCGGAAGCAGAATATAAGGGGAAATATACTGCTTGCAGAACCTTTATGAGCGAGCTTCGCAACATTTTTCCCTCATTCCCAATTGCATTGAGTTCATTTAGGTATCCAAGGTATCATAATGATCTGCCATGGACTGATTTTCTTGCTAAATGTGATGTTAATATGCCACAGGTCTATTGGGAACAGCTAAGAAATCCAGGTGAGCAATTAGAAAGAAGTCTGAATGAATTTCGTAACTATGTTACTCCTTTCAAGCCAATTGTTCCGACGGGTTCTGCATATGGCGCAAATGGTTGGTATCCCAAACCACAAGAAATCGTCGAATTCATGAATAAAGCTGTTGCATTGGGACTTTCTGGATTTAACTTTTGGAGTTGGGATTACTGCCGCCAATCTCTGCCTGATTTATGGGATACAATTGCCGCCTTTAAATGGCCTGAAACAGATAATCCTGAAAAAGATATCGTTGAGTTGTTGGTTGATGCCATTAATTCGAAAAGTATTTCTGAAATAAAAAATTTATATCAAACCGATGCAGTCCACATTGATGCAAAAATGACTATCCAGGGGCATTTGTCTTTGGCTGAATGGTATAGTGATTTATTTAACTCCGATTTTAAAGATAAAACGATTAAAATCTTGTCAATTTCCAAAAAAGAATCCACACGCCAGTTCTCCTGGGTTGCTAATGCCGTAAGCGGAGATATGGTTGAGGGCAATGATACACTGGGATTACTGGATTACAAAATAATCTACCATTACTCATCATTTTCCAGAAAATAAAAATCCCCGCCGGCCGTTAAACAACCTGCGGGGATAATGGTCACTCAACTTCCAGATTTTCTTGCGCTGGTTCACTTTCTGGATTTTGGTCTGCCCCTGCCTTTTCATTCTTTTCAGTCATTTGCGCGATTGTATCAATCCGCAGATCTGAAAATCCTGTTCCTGAAGGGATTAGTTTTCCTATGATCACATTTTCTTTCAACCCGTATAGGGGATCTTGTTCCGCTGCAATGGCTGCACCGGCAAGTACTTTGATCGTATGCTGGAATGATGAGGCTGAGAGCCAGGAATCAGTGCTCAGTGAGGCTTTTGTAATTCCAAGTAATACCTCTATAAAACGGGCTGGCTGTTTTCCTTCTGCCCGCAATTTTTCATTCAAAGCACGGATTTCCAACCTGTCCACCATATCATTTGGCAGATATCCTGAATCACCAGGTCGAACAATCTGGACTTTGTTCATCATTTTACGGATGATCACTTCAAAGTGTTTATCATTGATGTTCTGACCTTGGGCACGGTAAACATTCTGGATCTCAGAAAGAAGATACAATTGACATTCCTCACGGCCATTTATCTTCAAAATTGTATGTGGATTTTTTGAGCCTTCCGTTAGCGCTTCTCCAGCTTTTATCTGTTGGCCATCTTTAATAATCATTCGAAGGGTACTCGGAATGTCATGTTCTTCCATTTCTAAATGATCATAAGAGACTATGACAGTATCCTTCTTCAATTCAATTCGCCCTGAATGCACTGCCTTGATCTCTGACTCGCCATTTGTTGCTAAGAGTGCGCCTTCCTCCACTTCATCTTCTTCTTTTACTTTTATCTCATAACCTGACGGGATTGCGTAATCATCTCTGATCAATTCACTTTGCTGAATACGAACTTTTCGTAAATCGCTGGAAGTTTCAGATGTTATGATAGTGGCTGTTCCATCAATTGTTGCCATAACTGCTTCACCCTTTGGCATCCGGCGGGCTTCAAACAATTCTTCAACGCGTGGTAAACCTGTTGTAATATCTGAACTGGCAGCCACACCGCCAGTATGAAAAGTACGCAATGTTAATTGGGTGCCAGGTTCACCGATAGACTGCGCTGCAATAGTTCCAACCGCGGTTCCTTTTTCAACCAGAGAACCACGACCCAGATCCATACCATAGCATTTTTGGCACAAGCCGTGCTCAAGTTCACATGTGAGAGGCGATCTGACCTTTACCTCTGTTATGTTCGCCTGAGTGATCTTATTAATGACGCTTGCGGAGATATCTTCATTTCGCTCAACGATGATTTCACCAGTGGCAGGATCAGCGATATTTTCAGCAGCAATCCTTCCAAACAGCCTAGTGCTTAATGATTGGCCGGCAATATCATCACTTTTTCTGATCCAAATGCCGTCCAGTGTTCCGCAATCCAGGTCATTGGTAATCATATCCTGCGCAACATCAACAAGGCGCCTGGTCAAATATCCGGCATCAGCAGTCCTTAGTGCTGTATCAGCCAGACCTTTTCGGGCGCCATGTGTAGAAATAAAGTATTCCAACGCTGTCAAACCTTCACGGAAGTTGGATTGGATTGGCAGGCGGATGATGCGCCCAGCCGGGTCAGCCATTAATCCGCGCATACCGGCTAATTGAGATATAGGACCAAATCCACCCTTAGTTGCGCCAGAATTAGCCATTGTTGACAGGTTCCCTGCAGGATCCATATGTTTTTTTACAGCATCGGCAACATCTTTCGTCGTTTTCTGCCAGATTTCAATAACGCGTTCATTCATTTCCTGTTCTGTCAAACGGCCGCGGCGATAAGATCGCTGAATTTCATCTACTTCTAATTGGGATTTGGATACTATCCCAGCCTTCTCCCCCGGGATAGAAATATCAGAAACTGCCAGCGTGGTCCCTGAGATCATTGCATATTGGAATCCAATATCTTTAATCCGGTCCGCGACTTCAGTTGTCTCATTTTCGCCACAAAGGTTGTAGATATCATAAATCAAATTCTTGATAGTACCTTTATCAAGCATTTGATTATAGAATTGCACCTCTTTGGGAAGGATCGAGTTAAACAATACCCTGCCTACGGTTGTGTTAATAACCCTTTCTTCAGGTTTGGATAAACGTATTTTCTCTTCATCAAACCATGTGTTGACTTTTAACTTGATTTGCGTTTTTATATCAACCCGGTTTAACTGAAAAGCCATTTCCACTTCATCAATGTTTGAATATGCTGATTCTTTTCCAGTAAACGGATTGATTGGATCCATTGTCAGGTAATACACACCAAGAACCATATCCTTGGAAGGTGAAATAATCGGCTCTCCATCAGCAGGCTTGAGCAAGTTCTTTGATGCAAGCATTAAATTTCTTGCTTCCCAGACAGCTTTTTCGGAAAGAGGAACATGAACAGCCATTTGGTCGCCGTCAAAGTCAGCGTTGAAAGCTGTTGTGACCAGAGGATGCAATTGGATTGCGCTTCCTTCAACCAGTACCGGTTCGA
>CAZBNE010000026.1:0-26546 GCA_964493155.1 uncultured Pelolinea sp. | reverse complement strand
CCCTGTGCAATCAATCCGACGATCATGCCTGCCAGCACATCCCCTGTTCCCGCAGTTGCAAGAGCTGAGGTTGCGACTGGATTGACCATAAATCTCCCTGAGGGATCGGCGGTAACGGTCAGCGCGCCTTTTAATACGACCACATGTCCCCATTTTCGGGCATATTCCAATGCGATTTCCACCCGGTTTCTTTGGATCTCTTCTACCGGCAGCCCTGTGAGTGCAGACATCTCACCTGGGTGAGGCGTCAGAACAGCGATCTTCCCAAGTTTACAATGCCAATCTTCAATTCTGGCCAGTAGCCTTAGGCCATCCGCATCAATTACCAGTGATGGAAGCTGATTCAATACAGGGGATTTCTGCTCGCGCCTTGCGCTGGAAAAACCTATAAGATGCGATGAAGAATTTTTAATGTCAGTTATTGCGAGTAAATCTGCCAAAAATTCTTTCGTTTGAGATTCATTTCCCAATCCGGGACCGATCAGCATGGCAGTCACATTGTTCAGGTTGCGGTGAATTACCCGCGCACCTTCGGTATTGATCACGCCATCTGTATAGGGCAAAACCAGCCAGGTTGTATCAGGCAGACAGCCTGCTATGGCATCATATATTGCGCCCGGGATCGCAGTACGCACCAAACCGACACCAACGCGGTAGGCAGCTTCAGAGGAAAGCAGCGGCGCACCGCAATAATTGACCGATCCGGCGGCTATCATGCATGTGCCAAAAGTTCCTTTATACGCGTCCTCATCCCGAAGAGGCAGCAAATCAGCAGCTTTTTTGGAGGTCATCACTTCGCCATTGATAACCTTCCAGAGTGAAAGCGATTTTGGCAAACCGATATCCACCACCGCAAGCTCACCCACAAGTCGATGCGCCGGATATTTGAGCAGACCCTGTTTGATCGCCGCCATGCATACTGTAAGGTCGGCTTTCAGGCACGCTTTGTCGGCTTCACCACTGTCGCAGTCAACTCCGGAAGGGCAATCTACCGCCACAATCAAGGGCTCTTCTCTGGAAGCTCTAACTACTGAAAAAACTTCAGGAACCAAACCCTGTAATGGGAGAGAAACGCCAGTCCCCAACACACCATCTATTATTACGTTGGTACTGTTAACCCACTTTTTTAATACCTTTAAAGAGGTATCCTGTGCGCAGTCTTTGATTTCACCCCCATCTGCCAAAAAACTGGAAATTAAGTGGTCGTCTTTTTGCCGTTCTTTGACAATATATGCCTTTGCCGCCCAGCCAGCATGCCTTAAGTGCGTTAGCGCTACCAGGGTATCTCCACCGTTATTACCACTTCCGACCAATCCCAGAACTGATTGACGACCTGGTACCCAGTAGCGGGTATGGATAAGTTCAGCCAGACCTTTCCCGGCGTTAGTCATCATGCGCTCATAACTCAGACCACCAGCATCCGCCAGTTTTTCAAGCTCTTTCATTTGCGCTACTGATACCAGACGCATAAGAAACCTCCATGGTTGGTTCCATTATACTTTGGCCATTTTGTTACTCAGTTATAATTCCCTAAATGCGGCGATACCTCTACATGGGCGTATTCTTTGCCGGCTGCGCAAGTCTTGCAGTCGAATTATCCGCCTCGCGTTTGTTGGGAAATTACTTCGGCTCCAGCAACCTGGTCTGGGCAGCCATTATCGGCCTGATCCTGATCTATCTTTCAGTCGGCTACTCCCTCGGCGGCAAGTGGGCTGACCGCTCTCCGGATTACCATACCTTCTTTTCAATCTTGCTATGGGCATCTTTGTGTATCGGCCTTGTGCCGCTGATTTCACGCCCTATCCTACGCGTGGCCAGTCAGCTCTTCGATGAAATGCATATGGCAGAATTATTTGGTTCTTTCGCTGCTGTGCTGGTTCTTTTCAGCTTACCGGTGATCCTGCTCGGTACAGCCTCACCCTTTGCAGTGCGATTGGCGATGGATGATACCCAAAATTCAGGTTCAGTTGCCGGAAAGATCTATACCATATCTACGCTCGGTTCCTTTATTGGTACTTTCCTGCCAGTGCTGCTGCTGATTCCGGCTATTGGTACTTATAAAACGTTTGTTGTAATAAGCTCATTGCTGATGACCACCGCCATGATCGGTCTTTGGCAGACGTCTGGTATCAAATCAGTGTTGAAATTTGCCTGGATGCCCTTTGTGCTTGCCGCAGCAACCTTTTTCGGCCTCCATGGGATGGATAAAACCGCACGCAATATCCTTTTCGAAGGTGAATCAGCTTACAACTATATTCAGGTTCAGGAGGTTGACGGATTTCGCATCCTGCGCCTGAATGAAGGCCAGGGTTACCATTCCGTTTATCATCCAACTCAGAAGAATTATCATGGCCCCTGGGAACAGGTTCTGGCAGCGCCATATTTCTATGATCCTTCCGTTGAACCGCAGAACGTGCGAAGTTTAGCGATATTAGGGCTTGCTGCCGGCACAAGCGCCAACCAGGCTGCAGCAGTTTACCCAACCGTGAAAATTGACGGATTTGAGATCGATCCTGAAATTGTGGAAGTTGGTAATACCTTTTTCAACATGAACAAAACCAACCTGGCAGTGTTCACAGAGGACGCGCGTGTGGGTATCGCGCACAGCAGTCAGGCTTACGATATTATCAGCGTGGACGCCTACCGCCCACCATACATTCCCTGGCATCTCACTACCCGGGAATTCTTTCAGGAAACATTTAACCATCTATCTGACAAAGGTACGCTGATCATCAATGTGGCACGCATTTTTGAGGACCGCCGGCTGGTGGATTCACTGTATACAACCATCTCGTCCGTTTATCCATCCGTTTATGTGGTTGACATTCCTGATTCCCTTAATTCGGTGATCTACGCCACCCGGGCAGCAACGCGAAGCGAAGACCTTATTGCGAATTATATTGCTCTGGAAAAATCCGGCTCGCTGCCAAATCTGCTGCGCTACGCCCTTGAGACCGCGATCCTGAATTTACAGCCCGCCCCACAAAAAGGTACGATCCTGACCGATGACCACGCGCCAGTGGAATGGATCACCAATTCTATGATATTTAATTTATTATTCTCGAAAAATGTGGAGGCGCTGCATTGAAAGTATTCACAAAAATCCTGCTTGTGCTGCTTGTTGCCTGTATGCCAGTCTTGCTGATCACAACCGCCATCACAGTGACTTTGACGCCTCTTTTTGTAAATATTGAATACCGCCTGCCCGGATTTCCTGAGGATGAGTATGGCTTTACAACCACCGACCGTTTGACATGGTCGCGATACTCGATCAATTATCTGCTGGGATTGATTTCGCATGAAGAATTGACACAACAGCAGCTTCCCGATGGTTCATCACTCTACAATGAGCGCGAGTTAGCTCATATGCTAGATGTGCGAAACTTGACCGCGATCGTCATGAAGGTTTGGCTTGGATTGGTCATTTTTTTCTTTTTAATGATCTTACTCTGCTGGAAAACAAACCAGAAAGGTGCCTGGCACAGTGCAGTAGGGCATGGCGGTAAGTTGACCATCGGGTTCATCCTCAGTATCCTGTTCTACCTGGTGCTGAATTTCAACCAGCTCTTCACCCAATTCCATCAGCTTTTTTTTGAAGGGGATTCCTGGCTCTTCCTGATGTCAGACAACCTCATCCGCCTGTTCCCGATCCGGTTCTGGCGCGATATCTTCATCTTTATCGGCGGATTAAGTATCCTGATGGGTATCGTATTCGTTTTTTTGAGCAGGCAGTATTTTAAACAAAAAAAAGCGCAGGCATAAACTGCGCTTTTCCAACCGATATTTTTCCTACTTAAAAAGTTTTAAAGCAGAAACCAACATATCCATATCTTGATCGGAGATCACTGGCGACATGTGCCCAATACGGAAGATCTTCGGTTTTAATGCGCCCAGACCGCCCGAGATCTGGATATGGTGCTCATTCAGCAGATATTCCACCACCTTGCCGCTGTCAACTCCATCCGGAGGGTATGCAGCTGTCAGGACAGGATTTAGCACCTCATCAGGTGTAAAAGGCTGCATGCCCGCCTCACGCAATCCAGAGCGCAGCCGTAACGCCAGCGCTTTATAGCGGCGCATACGGGTCTCTATCCCTTCAGCCAGAAGCTGTTCGAGAGAAACCAGCAGACCATTGGCGAGGCTCACCGGCATAGTTACCGGTGTGGGATGCCAGTCGCCCCAATCCCGGCTGTAGTCGCGCCAAACCTGCAGATTGGTATACCAACCGTGCGCTTTGGCATCAGAGCGGTCAATCATCTCCCAGGCCTTAGCGCTGATCGAAACCGGCGCCAGTCCGGGTGTCGCACCCAGGCATTTCTGCGAAGCGGCAGGGCACAAGTCAATTGCCCAGGAATCGACTTCTATGGGGACACCACCTAATGATGAGACCGCGTCCACCATGAAAAGCGCACTGCTATCTTTGACGACACTGCCAATCGCCTTGATCGGATTAAGAATGGTTGTGGAGGTCTCGCTGTGGACTACTGCCACAATTTTCGCATCCGGATTTGCTTTTAATGCGTTGGCGATATCCTCGGGATCCAGTGCTTCGCCCCAGGCCGTCTTGACTTCGACAACCTGCAGCCCGAAGCACTTGGCAACAGATACAAGCCGGTCACCGAAAAAGCCATTGTTGCCAATAATGATCTTTTCTCCGCTCAACATGCTGCTGCCTATACAGGCATCAATGGCACTGGTGCCTGAACCAACCATCAGGAAAACATCCTGGTTAGTGTTGAAGACTTTTTTCAGTAATCCAGTGATACGGGAATACTTTTCCACCCACGCCGGCCCATAATGCGGTTCCACCGGGCTGCTGAGAGCCTCCAGTACAGCCGGATGCACTTCAACCGGCCCCGGTATCATCAATCGGTTGCGAATAATATTGGTCATTGATATCCTTTCATTTGCTTATAATTTTACAGCAGAGGTTTTCTCCAGCAAGGAAATATGGTTCTTGTTTGCATGCTTTAAATCATGCGGCTATAAACGCGATGTGTTTTATAAAAATCGATCCCAAAAGTGCTCAGTTCCTGCTGCATACGCTCTTTTTCAACACCGATCTGGCCGGCCATCTCTGCGACCTCAACATCTGTCAGCGGTGTTACGTCTTTAGTGCCAACCAGTGAACCGTTGTAGAGGTCCTTCAGGTGCGGGATCATTTTCTTAAACTCAAATCGTGAAGCATATTTTCCTGCACGAAGGCCGCGCTTTTCCCTGACCTTTTCAGCTGCCAGGCTGACTTTTTCAAGCAAGAGAAAAGCGCGGTTAATGGTACCGGAAATCCCATCAGTAATACCTTTGAATTCTGCTCTTTCCATAAATTCGGGATAGTAAGCATGGGCATATGGGATACCCAGCGCTGGTCGGTGCTCAAAACCGCATACCAGCATTCCCATCCCGTTCAGCGCCCCCCTACAGGATGAATATGGCAACCAAAGTATTTTATCAATTCATTCCCGAAAGGGGCAATCAACAGAGGTAAGAGTTATAATGTAGCCCCGCAATATTTCAACACACAGGGCAAATTGACCAACAAGCAAACCATTCTCAGTTATGACCTTAAACGCGCCATTTCATCCAACCGCCTGGTTGGCATGTGGCGGTTATTAAAGGGCTATCGTTTTGAATATACTGCCGCTACTGTCCTGCAAGGGCTTTCGGCTTATTCAAAGACGCTGACCTACCTGCTGCTCAGCTTCTTCGTGGATAACTATCTCATCAGCAAAACCGGCACTTTCTCTGTCTGGCTGATCGCGCTGGGATTTCTGGCGTTTGCCGCGCTGCAGGGCATTTTCACGTATCTCAGCGGCAGGCTGGCCGCCAAATCGGCTGAAGGCACGATAGAGCGCCTGCGTAATTATCTGTACGATCACATCCAGCATCTGCCATTCGCCTACCATTCTGAATCCGATACGGGGGAACTGATCCAGCGCTGTACGTCGGATGTGGACGCGCTGCGCCGTTTTTTCAACGACCAGGCGATCGGTATCGGGCGCATCACGCTGCTTTTCATTGTAAACTTTATCGCGCTGCTGCAGATCAATGTCCGCCTGACGCTGCTTTCGGTCGTGGCTGTGCCCTTCATCCTGGCAACATCGATAATCTTCTTTAGGAAGGTCTCCAAGGCCTATGAAGCCTACCAGGAGCAGGATGCTGTGCTTTCGACCACCCTGCAAGAGAACCTGAGCGGCGTACGCGTGGTAAAAGCCTTCGCCCGCCAGACGTATGAGATCGAAAAGTTCGACCGCAGCAACTGGGAGAAATTTGTACGCGGCAAGAAGCTGCTCACCATCAATTCGCTGTTCTGGCCGGTCTCGGACATCTTCTGCGGCGCACAGCTGCTGGGTGGCTTTCTGCTCGGTGCGCTGATGACCATTCGCGGTGAACTGACAGTGGGCAACTACATGGCATATGCCGGACTGCTGATCTGGATCATCTATCCCCTGCGCGGCCTGGGGCGGTTTATCGTGGACATGTCCAGCGGGCTGGTCTCATATGACCGCGTCATGAAGATCATCAAGGAGGAGCGCGAACCTCTGGATGACGGCAATCACAATCCACGCGAAGGCGTGCGCGGTGAATTCGTATTTGACCACGTTTCTTTTGAATATGAAGAAAAAGACAAGGTGCTGCACGATATCACCTTCAGTATTAAAGCCGGCCAAAAGGTCGCCCTGCTGGGATCAACCGGATCGGGCAAAACCACACTCATAAACCTGCTGCCGCGCTTCTACGATTACACCTCCGGCCTGATCCTGCTGGACGGCTTCGATCTGCGTTGTTATTCACGGCGATATCTGCGCCAGCAGATCGGTATTGTTGAACAGGAGCCCTTCCTGTTCTCACGCTCCATCCGCGAGAATATCATCTATGGGGTTGGTCGGGAAGTATCCCAGGAGGAAGTGGAGCAGGCTGCCAAGGTGGCCGCGGTGCATGACGTCATCCTTTCCTTCCCGGAAGGCTATAAAACAATGGTCGGCGAGCGCGGGGTGACCGTATCAGGCGGCCAGAAGCAGCGCATCGCCATTGCACGCACATTGCTGAAGAATCCACGCATCCTGATCCTGGATGATTCTACCTCTTCAGTGGATACTGAAACCGAAGCGCAGATCCGCCAGGCGATGAGATTGCTGATGGAAAACCGCACCACCTTCGTCATCGCACACCGTATCCAGACCATCATGGACGCCGATCTGATCCTTGTCCTTGAAGACGGGCGTATTATCCAACGCGGTGTGCATAAAGACCTGGTCAAGCAGAAAGGTGTTTACCGCCAGATCTACGATATCCAGACCCGCATTGAAACAGAACTGGAAGAGGAGATTTCAAGTGCCGTCTGATTACTTTGAAGAAGATGACTTCACCGGCGAGACCAGCGGTGGCGTCTTAAAACGTATTTTCGGGCTGCTGCGCGAGCACAGGATGTGGGTGGCCGGATTCACCGTGACCATCATTATCGTTTCCATTCTGGATGCCTATTTTACTTTCCTCAGCAAAGAAATCATTGATCAGGGCATTATGAAAGGCGATCAGGACGCGCTGGTGCGCATCCTCATCCGCTACGCTTCCATGATCCTGGTCCAGGCAGCGGGCATGTTCATATTTGTTTACCTGGCAGGCGTGATGGGCGAGCGCGTGCGCTACGACATGCGCCGCATGCTTTTTAACCACCTGCAGACGCTTTCACTTTCATATTACAGCCGCACCCCAGTCGGCTGGATCATGAGCCGCGTGACCAACGACACCGAACGCGTGGCCGAACTTGTCACCTGGGGGCTGATCGACTCCACCTGGGGTGCGGTCAATATCGCCACTACACTGGCTTTCATGTTCGCCATCAACTGGCAGCTGGCGCTGATCGTTCTGGCGATCATTCCTTTTCTACTCTACGCTGCGGTGCAGTTTCGCAAACGCATTCTCTACCAGTTCCGCAAGGTGCGCAAGATCAATTCGCGCATCACGGCTTCATACAACGAGAACATCAGCGGTGTGCGCGTGGTCAAGGCGCTGGGGCGCGAAGATGGCAACCTGGACGAATTCAAGCTGGAAACCGGTTCAATGTACCAGGCTGGCTATCGTGCCGCCTGGCTGAGCGCGCTCTTTCTGCCGATCGTGCAGATCATTTCCGCTTTTGCCATTGGCGGCATCATCTGGTACAGCGGCGCGCAGGTCAATGTTGGAGGCATCAGTATAGGCGGCATTCAGGCCTTCCTTTCGTATATGACCGCCATGATGTGGCCCATCCAGGACCTGGCGCGTGTATTCGCTGAAATGCAGCGTTCGCTGGCCTCAGCCGAACGCATCTTCAACCTGGTAGATACCGCACCCGAGATCCAGAACAAACCGAACGCCATCGATCCCGGCTCCATCCGCGGCGATATTATCTTCGAACATGTGCACTTCTGGTACGAGGATGAAATGCCGGTCATCAAGGACCTTAACCTGCACATCAAACCAGGCGAGACCATCGCCCTGGTGGGTTCCACTGGCGGCGGCAAGACCACCATCGTCAATTTGCTATGCCGCTTTTATGAGCCCAAACGCGGGCGCATCCTGATCGGCGGGCACGATTATACCGACCTGTCGCTGGAAGCCATCCAGTCGCGCATCGGTGTGGTGCTTCAGGCGCCGCACCTCTTTTCGGGGACCATTCGCGAGAACATTGCCTACGGGCGTCTGATGGCAACAAACGAAGAGATTGAGAGAGCGGCCAAACTGACCGGTGCGCACAAGTTCATCACCCATTTCGAAAAAGGCTATGACGAGCAGGTAGGCGAAGGCGGCGTGCTGCTTTCGGTAGGCCAGAAGCAGCTGATCAGCCTGGCGCGCGCGGTGCTTTCAGATCCGGAAGTTTTCATTATGGACGAGGCTACTTCGTCAGTGGATACCATTACCGAAGCGCTGATTCAGGCGGGCATGGATGCAATCATGCAGGGGCGCACCAGCTTCATCATCGCCCACCGCCTGTCCACAATCAAGCGCGCTGACCGCATTTTGGTTATCGAGGACGGTCAGATAGTTGAGCTGGGCAACCATGCTGAGCTGCTGCGGCTGCAGGGTAAATACTACAAGCTTTACACCCAGCAGTTCCGCGCTGAGCGCGAGGATGCTTACAATATATTTAAAGATGCACCGAAAGAGGCGGCTGAAACTGAAGCGGATTAAAACAATAAGAGCAAAATTGGCGCGAAAACAGGAAAATCCTAAATTTTTTCAGCTTGACAATATCCGCAACAGGATTTTTTCTGTCGGTTATAATAATTTCACCATAAAGGAAAGGTAGTTGACTTACAATGAATACTAATACCAGAATAACTGCATGGATTGGTATGCTTACTTTGGCGGCGCTTGTGCTTTCAGCCTGCGGCGCGGCTGCACCCGCAGAACCAACCCTGGACCCAAATGTAGTCTTTACCCAGGTCGCCGAGACGGTGATGGTGAGCATGACCCAAACCGCAGAATCCATACCTCCAACGCCTTCGCCTGAACCCACGGCAACCGCAGAACCGACGCAGCCTCCGCCGCCGACGCCTGACGCTTCCATTCCCACCCTGACGCCCATGCCGATAGGCCCCACGCCCACCATTCAGCACTTCGGCGACTCAGCCAAATGGAATACCCAGAGCCCGGCTGATGGCAAAACCTTTAAACCATCTGAAAATTTTGTTTTCCATGTGTGCCTTGGCAATAACGGTGCGACAGATTGGACCTCCAAATATTACCTGGAATGGATGAGCGGCTATCGCCTGTCAACCAAATCCAAATACTACTATGTCGGCAATCTGGTCAAACCTGGCGGCACCTGGTGCTATGACCTGGACAGCTTTGCCCCTGTGGAACCGGGCAACTATATCACCCGCTGGTATTTCAAGAATCCGGGCGGACAGCTCATGCTGGAGGTCTATTTTTCCTATAAGGTACAGGAATAGGCAGTTCAGAATGCAGGAACTGCTGCATAAAGCATAAAAGCATGATTCCGACTTAAGAAGAAAAGGGCAGCCTTGCGGCTGCCCTTTTATGTTCAAGGATCATCCTAAAAAGCGGGTTTCTTATGCACCAGGTTGGCGCTGCTGCGGCTGAGAGCGCTGTTCAGCCGGGCGTGCGCTTCATCCTGTGTGATTTTGCATGACTGCATCCATTCGTTGATGAACTGGCGCACGAGGTTCTCAAGGATTTTTTTCTCGTTGACATGCATATCTTTCTGGACATCGCGGGCATACAAGTCGCGGATGAGGGCAGCCTTGGAAAGCAGGGTCGCGTCCTCAACAAGCGTCTGGATGTGCATCAGCCGGCGGCGGAAGTTGTTGTCGAGCGGCTTGGGCTCGCTGGCGATAATTTCCAGCGCCTGGTCAAATACCTCGGCGGATTCCACCTGGCGGATGCGCCCGGAATCAACCTCGGAAAGCGAGAGCCAGTAGGTAATGAGCTCGGTCTTGACGATGTAAAAGACCTTGCGGTCGCCGAAGAGCTCCTTCTTGTCCATGCCGGTGATCTGGCCGAGCCCGTGGCGCGAATGAACGATCCAATCCCCTTCAGCCAGTTCGAGTGTGATTTTCGACATTAGATGCGGTTTCCTTCTTGTCTGTCCGCGCCGCCTGCCTGCGTGAGCATGATCTTTCCCCGCAGGGGACCCGGACTCAGGCTAATTATAACTTAGAAGGGCGGGATAAGACAGGGGGGAATGGGGCGAGGTTTACAAAAGTGGACAAAAGTTGACATTTTTTGCATTGAATTTAATAATCTTATGGATTTTCGCTTTATGAATTCTAAATTATTATTATTTACTATTGTATAGTGTTTATTTTCTGAAGTAAGAATAAGTAGTGGAATTTGGATTAGACTGTCGTTAATAGTCTATACCAATTATTTTTCATTCGATTAATTGAAAAATTCCAAAAAGAGCAAAATCTCATGTTTTTCAATCAAGAAATATCCTTCATTTATTGCAGATCCTGATGTCTCTATATTCCTAAATCAATAGATTGATTTATCAAATTGTTTGGTTAAATCATTGAAAGTGGCCATTTTATGAGGTGTTGCGTAAAATTAATACTCTTTGGATATATAATCGTTAGATGGATAAAAGATAAATAAATTTATTCCCAACACTCACAAAATGTTTTACTAGTTTTAATATAGGAGGGATTGTGAAACAAAAAGATATTCTAAATTTTCGCCAGCGCATCATTGTAGTTATAACATATTTAATTTTATTCATTTGTATTTGTGTTTATTTTAGTGACGGTTGGTCATTTTTGACTGTTTCTGGCGATAAATATAACCTTCTCTTTGTTTCAAGTGCATTATTGTTAATTTTCGGTACATACATAGCAGAGCCTTATTTCACTAAGCCAGTTGATGTTATTACAAATACAACTGCCATAATTCTAACTTTGCTTAGTATTAATGATCCGGCTTCATTTCTTGGTTATTGGTTTATTTTTTATTCATCAACTATCATTGGATTACTTTCAATATTATTGATATTCCTAAAAAACAACACGAAAATTGAAAAGATTAATCACATTGTTTTAGAAATGGTTGTAACCCTCGGGCAATCTAAAGTGCTTTTTTCCTTCATCTATCTTTTGACGACAATATCATATTTTCAATTTTCAGGGAACCAATTTTTTATTTTTCTTGGATTTTGGATAGCCTTTATTTTTAGATTTCTGGAATACTTTATTTTGTGGATTACAAAAAAATGGAACTTTTTATTTCAACAGAATAACAATTTTGAAATGATCGGTGAAGCAATTGGCTGTGATAATCCATTTTTATATATTGTTGAAATTGATTTTTCAAAGCACAAATTATATGAAACAAAAAAAGGCGATCTAGTATTTCTTTTAATCCATGATTCTTTGGCGAGCATTGGAATTATCGTAAATGAAAAGCAATTATTAAATCGAAAATGGTTAACGGTCTATCTTCTTGAAAAGAATAATGAACCAATAAAGGTCGATCCAAAAACTTTTTCTGGCAATAAAATGTACAAATCTATTTTTTCGGTTGAAAATGCCGTGTCCAGGTTAGATATAAATAATATTGATAATTTGGATATAAAGAAAACTATTGAAACAAACTATTTGTACAAGAACAGAGATAATTTCATTGGTTACGTTTTTAAAGGTTCCAACATTAACCAAGTAAATTTCTATTCTTTATTGGATCAGAAAAATCCAAAATATCAGAAATTAAAAGAGGGAGCTGTTATAAAGACTCAGATATATGAACAGGATGTTTTATACCAAATAATTGATGGCAAAACCGATAAAGAAGAGTTAGATAAACATGATTCTTTTGGCTATATGATTGGTGTATCTAGAAAATTAGGCGAATATGATCTTTCAAATTTTGAAATAAATCCTGTTAAGTGGTTACCAAATATTTATGCTCCAATCTTTTTTATAGAAAATATTAAAACATCTTATAACAAATTATCTATCGGTAAATTACCCGAAACTAATTATCAAATTATTTTAAAAGATATTAATACATTAGTTACACACAATACTGCAATTCTTGGGATATTGGGTGTTGGTAAATCCCGGTTAGCTTTTGAATTAATATCGAAAATTATTGAAAATACTGATACCAAAATTATTTGCATAGATATTACTAATGAATATAAAAAGGAGCTAATAAATTACATTGATTCACAAATGATTAAATTTGATGAGGAAAATGCTTTCAGTGAAATTAATGGTAGTTATAGCCATATTCATGAGGAACGTGATGCAAATGGAAATATTACCAAAAACCATTTAAAAAGTGGTAACCAATCTGAATATAGGGCATCAATAAATAAAGATCTGAAAAATTTCTTTTTTAATCTGGATGAAATTCCGGAAAATCATAAATTTGATTATGAAAAACGTATAAGAATTTTCAATCCTGATTATCATAAAGCAAGTAAGGGTGAAAAAGTTGGGTTTAATGTAATAACAGCTGATCTTTCTCAAGCGGAAAAAACCAGAGTTATCTCAGAGGAGATTTTTCGAATCATGATGAAAGTAGGCTTAAAGGAAGATAATGACGCAAAGGTTTTAATAGTATTTGAAGAAGCGCATTCATTGGTGCCCGAGTGGAGTTCAACAGCATATGAAGAGGATAAAAGCGCAGTCAATGGAACAGCAAAAGTGATATTACAGGGAAGAAAATATGGACTAGGAAGTTTAATTATTACTCAACGTACTGCAAATATTAGTAAAAGTATATTAAATCAATGTAACACAATTTTTGCTTTACGAGTTTTCGATGATACCGGAAAACAATTCTTAGAGAATTATATAGGGTCAGATTATTCTAATACTTTGGCAACCTTACAGGAAAGATATTCAATAGTTGTTGGAAGAGCACTGAAACTCAAGCAACCGGTCATAATCGAATTAAATGATATGAATGATGTTATGCTTCATAAATAACATCATTAACAGGTCAATAAATAATAATTGAATACAAAATTTTAAATTTCATTTTTTTATAAGAGATTCAAAAATATTTGTTTTTCTGTATATTTTTTGACTAAGAGATAGAGAAGACTGGATTATTTATTTGCCTTTTCCCGTTTACTTTTGTGGCAAATTCATGTTTGTTCCTTAATGATTAACGTTCTCCTTTACAATCCAAAATTTTCATTCGCCAATACTCTCTCTATGTTAGTATCTAGAACTGTTGATAACAAATTCCTATTAATCATATAAACCTCAATGATAGTTTCTATTTAAATCAATTACATAAAATATGCTCAAATGATTTCGCTTGGCTCGTTCATTGCCGCAACTACTTGAAGTATGGGCGATTTTTTCTCCCATTCATTAAAGAAGGGGAAAAAGAAATACTTAAACCAAAATATTTTTATACAAGAGTACTGTATAATTGACCAATAAAATATACGCAGTATCCAAAAGCAAAAAGATACGCTTTGTGCTGGACCAAAACTGTGCAGCAGGACTAAACACTACTAATTTGTATCCTCCCCCAACGTCAACGAATAAGGATATCTTTCAGTTGAGCAAGGAAGCCGATGAAGAAAATTTTTAAAATGGATTAGTAAAAAATGAACAAAACACCCTCACAACCCAAAACCTACAATCCCCCGCTTTTACCATTTTTCTCTTTTTTATCGATTGCGTTCTTCATTTATTACCTGATCTGGCGGGCAACTTCAACCATAAATCCACAGTTCCCTTTCTTTTCCTGGCTGTTATGGTCGGCCGAGGCCTTTGGAGTATTCTCATATATCCTGTTTACCTATTTCACAAAGAATATCGATCCCCTGCGCCCGTATGTAAAACCCGCTGAAGGGCTTAAAGTTGATATCTTCATTCCGACCTATAACGAGGACCTGGATATTGTCGAAGCAACCATGATCAGCTGGCGTAAAGCTGGTAGCAAAACGATCGCGGACCAGTTTAAGGCCGATCTGCCGCTGGACAAGCTGGTCTTTGCACAAGAATAATAGTTCAGCAGCCTTGATAAGGCATTTTTTCAGCTTGATTTCAGCCCCGCACCCTGCCTCCCCATGGGGCATAGGGGGAGGATTTATTAAACCTGCCAAATGGAGTAGATTACTTCATAATAGATATATTAGAAAAGCTCCTTACCCGAGAATCCTTTCGACTTACTTGTTAGACTCCTATTTAATCAAATGAATTAAGGAGACTGTTATGGAACTAGGATCATTCTCTGTCAGCCTGGCAGTCAAGAACATATATGCCTCCAGGGCATTCTATGAGAAACTTGGTTTTAAGGAATTCATGGGCGATATCAGACAGGGTTGGCTCATCCTGAGAAATGGCGGTCATGTGATCGGACTTTTCCAGGGCATGTTCGAGAAAAATCTGCTTACCTTTAATCCCGGCTGGGACCAGGACGCGCAAAAACTGGAGAAATTCACCGATGTACGCAAGCTTCAGCAAAAACTTAAGGACCAGGGTGTATTACTCACCCAGGAAGCGGATGAGACGACAACCGGCCCGGCTTATTTTTCACTGGAGGATCCGGACGGCAATGCGATTCTGATCGATCAACACATTTAAAAAGTTTGATTTGATCATCCATTTAAGATAATGGCTATGCGCAGTCCGATATTGCATGGGAAATTAATTGGAACAAGGACAGCCTTGTGGAGTATGATGATCCGGAACATCTTGACCAGAGGCTGGAATATGCTTTAAATTGAGCGAACCGCAAATCCGCCTTTCGGTTGTTCCAAATATAATAAATGGATACAAGGTAACGCTAAATGAGCCAATACTCGCCTGAAGAACTTAAGTTGATCCTGGATGAGCATGCCCTTTGGCTGCGAAAAGCTGAAGGCGGCAAGCAGGCGGTATTCAGATGCGCCGACCTATCTGAAGCGAAGCTGATAGGTGCGAATCTTGAACGAGCGGACATGGCTGGTGTGAATCTCAGCAAAGCAAACCTCACCGCTGCTAATTTGAGCGTCGCGATCCTTACTGACGCCAATCTGATAAACGCCACTTTAAGCGATGCGAACCTTGAAGGCACCTTCCTCGATCACGCTGACCTGGGCGGCGCAAATCTGGAAAAATGCAGACTGGTTTACACCTCACTCAAAAATGCAAATTTCAGCGACGCCAACCTGAGCGGCGCAATCGCACATAACGCCAATTTCACAGACGCGATCCTGACAGGGGCAAACTTTACCCGGGCGCGTTTTAACAAATCGATCTTTATAAACGCAGTCCTTGATGAAGCCAATCTCAGCGGTGCGACTTTTTTTTATGTGAACTTTTCAGGCGCCAGCCTGAAGAGCGCCGACCTAACTGGCGCGCACTTCAGGGATCCTGTTATCAGCGGTGCAGATCTTGAAGGTGCGAAATTAAAAGGCTGTAACCTTAAAAGCAGCCAAATGAGAGGGACAAAATCCAGTTTCAGGAATTAAGCTGACTGTTTAATCAATTCAAAATCCAATCAAAGGCATTTTTGCTGTGGTGGATTGATCCAAAGAGAATCAGCAAAAGAAGGTTAGTGAGATTTAAAAGATATGACGGTTAGATGGGTAATTTAAAATAGTCGGCCAAAAAAACCGCCGGCCCGTCCTCATTGTTTGATGCAACCACATAATCTGCAATTGCTTTTACCTTATCAGCCGCATTACCGACGGCAATCCCGATGCCAGCATATTCCATTATATCGATGTCATTCAATTGATCACCAAAGACCATGACTTCGTGCATGGATACGTGCAGTGCTTCAGTTAAATGGATTAAACCGGTTCTTTTTGAAATGCCGGAAGGCAAGATCTCAATTGAATTTTGTGTTGGTGTACAAAAATTGACACGTCCAGCAAGCCTTGCCTGCAAATCCATTTTGAGGCGGTTGATCAAGGGGATATTTTGGCGGTTGACAAAAATAACCTTGCATATCTGGGAAAGGCAATCCTTGATAGACGCCCAAGCACCGATCGCTTCAATCCGTTCCTTATATATATCCTTCATCTGGTCGATATTAAAGGTCTCTTTTTTCGCATAAATATGATCCGCTGTATAAAGCACAAGATCAACGCAGCAGTTATCGCTAACAGCTAATAATTCACTGACTACATCAGGCGAAAGAAATTCGCAGAAAATCATTTCACGATTTGGTCGCTGGATGAGCGATCCATTGGAGAGAATAATCGGTACTTGTATATCAAGCGCGCTAACCAGATCCTCCACCGAGGGAAAGGTCTTGCCAGTGGCAAGGCTGATAGCCACTCCCCTGTGCTGCAATTCTCGTAATACCGAGATGGTTTTTTGGCTGAGGTTCTTATTGTCATCGATCAAGGTGCCATCAACATCAAAAACAACCAATCGGATATTAGCAGAAGCGTTCTTTATGACAGGATTTTCCATTATCTCTTGCCTTGAACTGAAAGATCAGGATGAATACCATTCATCCATCTCGCTTTTATACGGCGGATCGGCGCCTTCCCGGGTGCAGTTGATGGCAGCAGCCCTGGTCGCAAAAGTCAGGCAGGCTGCCAATTCATCACTGGTGATACCTTCCAAAGCAGAGCGCCGGGACAGCAGTTCGTGATCATGCAGCCAGGCCAGAGCAGCAGAAAAGAAGGAATCGCCCGCGCCAACCGTATCCTTGACCCGGACCTTTTGCGCTGTCACGAATACTTGATTTCCGTTGGCAGTATATCCGCTCACGCCTTCTGCACCGCGAGTCAGAATCACCAGGTTTATACCACGGTCAAACCACTGCGGGAGCAGGGCTTCAATTTCCTGATGTGGATATAAAAACTCCAGATCGGCAATGCTCAGGCGCAGAATATCCACAAGTGACACCCATTTCAAGAACCGCTGCCTGTAAGCTTCCTTGTCAGGGATCAACGCCGGGCGGACATTCGGATCCAGCGACAGAAGCCTATGGCGGCTTTCCCTTTTCATCAAGGCTTCCAGGGCGCTTGCCCCCGGCTCAAGTACAAGCGAGATTGACCCAAAATGAAGAGCCGAAACATCTTCGCTGAATTGGGCGGGAAGTTCAGCAACTGTCAGACTGCGATCCACTGTCCCATTGGCGTAAAATGCAAACTGAGGTTCCTGAGAGTCTTCCCTGGGTAGGCTGACAAAGGCCAGGGTGGTCTGCCCCTCAACGCGGGGACAAAAAGCAAGGCTTACGGCATTTTTTTCCAAATGGTCTGCCAGCAAATCGCCGAACATGTCGGTTGATAGCCGGGATAAAAAGGAGACAGGTACCTGCAGGCGCCCCAAACCCACCGCCATATTCATGATAGAACCGCCCGGGCAGGGCCGCAGGGAGAGCCCATCGGGCATGCCAATAAAATCGATCAGCGCTTCACCGCAGCAGACAATCATGTTTTCATACTCCTCATTTTTTGCTTAAAAAGCAACATGATATTCTATCAACCAACTGAATATATTGCACATTGGATAAATGAGAGGCTGCCCAACAATTCTGGACAGCCTCCCCAAAGTCACATTAAATCTATACGATAGATGGTGCGGCGCTTATTGATATAGCAATGCTGCAATAACCGGATCGTCAATATTGGTCTTATCAAACCAGTGGAAGCCGGTGTCGATGAATTTAGGTAATGTCTCACCATTAACTGCTTTTACGGCAGCTTCGACACATTTGTACCCAATGCCAATGGGATCCTGCGTGATTGCACCTGCCTCAAGACCGGAGTTGATAGCAGCAATCTGCTGCTGTCCGGAATCGTAACCGATAATCACCAAATCGGTACGACCCAATTCTTGCGCCCCGTTGAGGACGCCAATAATCGAACCTTCATTAGCACCAAAGAAACCCTTCAGATTCGGGTGAGCAGTAATGATGGCTTTCGCCAGGTCGGTTGATTTCAACTGATCCCCACCGCCATATTGTGTATCGACGATGGTGACATCCGGATACTTTTCTTCAATTCTTGCGGTAAAGCCTGCGACGCGGTCGATGCCTGTGCGGCTTGTGTTATCATGCGCAATAACAGCGACTTCACCAGAACCGCCGATTAATTCAACCATCTTGTCAGCGGCTAATGCTGCAGCAGCAACATTATCAGTAGCAGCTGTGCTCAATGGGATATCACTATCAACGCCAGAGTCAAAGCCGATTACAGGAATGCCCTTGGCTTTTGCTTGTTCCAGCAGCGGGATAGCTGCCTTGGAATCCACCGCTGCAAAGCAAATCGCAGCCGGATTCTTGTCAATCGCAGCCTGGAGCATATCCATCTGTTTATCAACCATCGCTTCAGTCTCTGGTCCTTCAAAGGTGATGGTCACATCAAAATCTTTGGCAGCTTTCTCTGCGCCATCTTCGACTGCGAGCCAGAATTGATGCTGGAAGCCTTTAGAAATAACGGGGATGTAGAGTTTTTCAGCAGGCGCGGCTTCTTCAGCAGGTGCAGCTTCTTCAGCCGGTGCAGCTTCCTCTTCAGCTGGTGCTGCTGCAGGTGCAGCTGCAGGTGCGCAGGCTGCCAAAAAAGCCCCGATAATCAGCAAGCCGAAAAAGGTAATCAATAGTTTCCTGGTTTTCATTAATTTTCTCCTCATATCTTGTTTGTTAATCAACCTAAACTGTCTTATCCTTTTACGCATTCAAAATCATCCTCCCCGCATAAGCCTCCTTTCAACACAAAAATATAATTCTCCAATTTTCCAGGTGCATGCCTTATCCATGCTTCCTGCAAATAGACTATTTTTTTCCGCGACGGAGTATATCGAGGTAAACTGCAGAAATGATAATGAAGCCCGTCACCACGATTTGCCATTCCTGCGGGACAGACATGATGCGCAGGCCATTTGTCAGCGTGCTGATGATAAACGCGCCAATAATTGTCCCCAGGATGGTGCCTTCACCACCACTCATGGAGGTACCGCCAATTACAGCAGCTGCAATGGCATCCAACTCATAACCGACTCCCAGTGCCGGCTGGGCGGAATTCAGACGGGCGGCGATGACAATGCCCGCAATACCAACAAAAAGCCCACTGAGAGTATAGACCGCCGTTTTCCAGATAACAATATTGACACCAGACAAACGAACAGCCTCTTCATTACTGCCGATGGCAAAACAATAACGGCCAATAACAGTCTTAGTCAGAATAAGACCGGCAATAATCGCAGCTGCAAACATAATCAGAACACCATTCGGGATGGCAAATCCGGGAATGAGCGTACCCAAAATCGATCCCATGGTTATATTGCTAAATCCGGTTTCCAAAGGAAAGTATATGGGGGAGAGGTCGGTAATGACCAATGACAAACCTCTAGCGACATTCGCCATACCTAGAGTAGCCACAAAAGGTGGCAACTTAAGTTTTGAGATCATAATCCCGTTTAAAAAGCCAGCCAATCCTCCCGTCAAAACACCAACAATGACCCCAACTGGAATTGGAAGCCCCCAGTTCTTGATGAAAACTGCGCTTAAAACTGAACATAGAGTCATGACCGTTCCTATAGAAAGGTCAATCCCATTGCTGATAATGATAAAGGTCACACCTATCGCCAAGAGACCGTTGACAGCGGTAGCGATCAGGATACCAACAATATTACTAAAGGTAAAAAAGTAAGGGGATGCAAGTGAAAAACCCACGAATATGATAATCAAGGCGCCAAAAGCCATTAGTCTTTGAAAGGTATCCGAACTCGTTCTTTTTTCTGTATGAATCATCCCTGTTTTCATAGAAGATCTCACCCTCTCCAAAAAGTGTTTACAAAATTTTTAACCGCTGCGCAATGTTGCCAATTGCATAATCCGCTCCTGCGAGATTTCTTTGTTATCCAATTCACCTGTAACCTGGCCTTCACACATCACCACAACCCGATGGCTCATACGGAGAATTTCTGGCAGCTCAGAGGAAATCATGATGATCGATTTTCCCTGACGAGCTAATTCATTTAATAAAGCATAAATCTCTTGTTTTGCGCCAACGTCAATACCGCGGGTGGGTTCATCAAAAATCAAAATATTTGCATTTTTGGCAAGCCATTTACCAACCACCAGTTTCTGTTGATTGCCCCCTGATAGGTTTTTAACCTTTTGAGTCAGGCTGGGAGTTCTGATTGATAATTTGTCAACAATATCTTTTGCGGTTGTGTGAATTTTTGAATTTTTTAACCAGCCAACCGCATTTGTCAATTTTAATAAAATTGTGAGCGCAATATTGGTTTCAACATCCAGTCCCAAGCATAAGCCATAGCGTTTGCGGTCTTCGGAAAGATAACCGAGGTCATGCGCAACCGCATCACTCGGTCCTTTAATATGCACCCGCCTGCCTTTGATAATAATTTCTCCGGATTCAAAGGTATCAGCTCCAAAAACGGCTCTGGCAACCTCAGTGCGCCCGGCACCCACCAAACCCGCAAAACCCAGAACTTCACCCTTTTTCAGATTGAAACTTACATTTTTTATCTCTTTATCGCGATTCAGGTTCTTCACTTCCAACACAATCTCGTCACTCGGATGTTCGGGGATTTCAGGGGAGGATTCATAGATAACCCGGCCAACCATCAATTTAATAATTTGGTCAATGGTAGCCTTTGTTGTGGTGACTGTATCCACATACAAGCCGTCACGCAAAACGGTCACCCGATCGGAAATTTCTTTAAGTTCCTCCAATCTGTGGGTGATATAGATTACTCCTACACCTTTTTCGCAAAGCTGGCGGATGATGCGAAAGAGTTCAGCAATTTCCACATCAGTCAACGCCGCTGAAGGCTCATCGAGAATTAATACATTGGAGTTAAATGAAAGTGCTTTAGCAATTTCAACCATCTGTTGCTTGGCAACGCTCATTTCCGATACTTTGGTTCGCGGATTCACATTCAGGTGCATCATATCGAATAGAGCCCGGGCTTTTTCGTTTAATTCATTTTCATCCAGCAGCAAGCCAAAGCCGCGTTTTGGTTCGCGCCCGATAAAAATATTTTGTGCGGCGGTGAGGTGCGGCATCAGATTGAGTTCCTGATGAACCATACTGATACCCATTTGCTGAGCAGCGTGGGGAGATGCAATTTCGACTTCATTGCCTTTATAAATAATTCGGCCGCCGTCTTTTGAATAAATTCCGGCAAAAATCTTCATTAAGGTAGTCTTGCCTGCGCCATTTTCTCCCACCAGGGCGTGTACTTCACCTGCTTTTAATTCAAACCGACATTTCTTGAGTGCATCCACCCCCGGGAAGGATTTATCAATATCTTCCATGCAGAGCAAGATTTCATCCATGAAATATCCTCACATCGCTGATAATTTTCCAAAAAAATTAAAACAATGGCAAGGAAAAAATGGTATCGTTAACATGATATCGTTACCATATTAGCATATTTAAAACCACTTGTCAATAACCTCTCCTATTTTTAAGAAAGGATCAGATCAATTGTGATGAGCGAGTTGAATGTTGTAGCGCGATGCCCCTTTAATGACATTGGTGCCATTTCTTGATTATTATTATAGCCATTAATGCTATTTAATTTCATATTTTCTTATATCACCGAGCCTTTTATCAAAGCAAAAACTATTTCGTATTTTTCGATTTTCTGGTTGATGAAAAACCAATAGATTTTTGAATTACTATTGACATTCAATTTTATTAATGCTAATATGGTATCGATACCACATTTCAATAATAACCTATCACTATAGAAAGATTTCAGAGCATACAAAGAGAATTAATACATGGCAACGATACACGATGTCGCAAAACTGGCAGGGGTCGCCCCTATCACCGTTTCACGGGTGATCAATAATTCGGGATATATCAATGAAAAAACACGCGAAAAAGTGGAAAATGCAATTAGTGAATTGGGTTATGTTCCCAATGTTTTGGCTCGCAGTCTAAAATCCAAAAGAACGAACACACTGGCTCTGGTGGTTACTGACATTACCAATCCATTTTTCACAATAATTGCTCGAGGCGTTGAAGATACTGCCAGCGTTGCAGGATTTAATGTTATTTTCTGCAACACAGATGAGAACCAGGATAAGGAAGATGCCTATGTTCAAGTCATCCTGCAAAAACAAGTTGATGGCATTTTGCTGGTGCCAGTTGGGAGCAATACAAAATCCCTCCAGATCATCAGAGACCAGGGTACACCACTAATCATTCTTGATCGCCGCCTTGAGACCACTGAAGTCGACGTTGTCCGCGGTGATTCCGTTGGAGGAGCCAAACAGCTTACACAGCACCTGATCGATCTGGGCCATGAGCGCATCGCCATAATCAATGGACCGCATAACGTCTCAACTGCAGAAGACCGCATGACAGGTTTTATACAAACAATGGAAGCCAATGGACTTCGAGATTCATGCCAATGCCATTACGGTGGATTCACCCAAGCCAGCGGATACAGCCTGACGAAAGAGATTTTTAATAAAGACCCAAAACCAACCGCCATTTTTGCCGCAAATAATCTGATTGCCATTGGCGTATTGCGGGCATTGAAGGAAATGGATTACCTGGTTCCCAAGGATGTTGCTTTGACCAGTTTTGATGACATCCCGGATAACTTGACTATGTTCCCATTCATGACCGCCGTATCTCAGCCATCTTACAGGATGGGCAAAACTGCAACGGAATTATTGATATCCAGAATTAAAAATGAAACAGGATCTGGATTTCAGGAGATCATCTTTCCGGTGGAATTCATAAAGCGAGCATCAAGCGGAGGCCCGAGAAGATAAATCAGCATCCCAAGACAAGGATGAGATATATACCAAACCAGTTTTTATGAAGGATGATAAATAAATGAAGGAAAATTATTTAGCAGCAACTTTTCCAGGACGGAAAAAAGATGACCTGATCCTGATCACAGGTGCAGGCGGTTTTATTGGCGGTTCACTAACCCGTTACTTCCATGATCAGGGGTTTACCAAAATTCGAGCGGTTGACAAGAAACCGCTGCCCCTCTGGTATCAGAAGGTGCCCGGTGTTGAAAGCCTATGTCTGGATTTGAAAGAGCAACAAAACTGCAGACGGGCGGTTGAAGGGGCGGTCGAAGTCTACAATCTGGCTGCTGATATGGGGGGTATGGGATTCATTGAAAAATACCGCGTTGAATGCCTGCGAAGCATTTTGATCAATACTAATTTAATCGATGAAGCTTATCTGGCCGGAGCAGACCGTTATTTCTTTTCATCATCAGCCTGCGCTTATAACACAGACCTGCAAAAAGATCCGAAGGTTAGGGCATTAAAAGAATCTGATGCTTACCCAGCTAATTCCGAACGGGGGTATGGGTGGGAAAAACTGATGTCCGAAATTTTCTGCCAGGAATACACGGCTGAACGCAGCATGAAAACTTTCATTGCACGCTTTCATAATGTTTACGGTCCTAATGGCACCTGGGATGGCGGACGCGAAAAAGCCCCGGCTGCCTTAATCCGAAAAGTAATTGAAGCTAAGGATAATGGCGATTTGAATATCACTATTTGGGGAAATGGTAACCAAACACGCAGCTTCATGTTTATTGAGGATTGTGTCAAAGGCGTGGATATGATCATGCACTGTGATGAGCTGGTGGCTACACCCATCAATCTGGGAACAAGTGAATTGGTTTCCATCAATGACCTTGTCAGCAAGATCGAAAGAATAGCCAAAGTTAAACTAGACCGCCATTATGATCTTAAGGCACCCATCGGCGTTGCCGGCCGCAATAGCGACAACAGCCTCATTCTTAAGGTGCTGGGATGGGAACCGAATACCCCACTCCAGAATGGGCTTGAAAAAACCTATGCCTGGATCATGCAGCAATACCTGGATCGAAAGGCTGGAAAACCAACACCAGCGGGAGAGTATTAGAAGCATTACAAGCTTGGGTGACCAGTTGACAAAAAATAAGGGAACAAAAGACCTTCTTTCGGTGATCGGAAACATTCCTTACAGGATGGCTTTCGCCGGGGGTTGGCTGGATCAACCATTTATTTCTTCCCGTAATCCATCACCTCCCGGATCGATGGTAGTCGTATCACTTGAACCCACCTTCCCTTTCATGCCCAAGTGCGGCATGGGAACAAGTACCCGCAAGGTTGCTTTGGAAATCTGGGGGGAGTCAATACCGGAACGGAATCCGCAAGTATTAATGCGCGAGCTCTATCATGCGGAAAATATTAATCGAATCGATCCATCCGGCTCGCAGGATATGGCGGGAATCGTTTTCTCAGGCATCAGCCGTCTGGATTATGACGTGAACTTTGAGGGCGGCTACTTTCCGGTGCAGGTTGAATCCAACAACGATCCAAACATAGCCCACTGGCTGGAAAGCATTATTTACTGCCTGCCCATCACCCAACGGTCAAAAGGTTATTCCCCGCTTGGAGAAAAGAATTTGCTTCCAACCTGGATTGACAGGCTGAGCCAATCAGGTAAAGACTGCTATCAGGCGATCCTTGACCAAAATGCCGAAAAGCTGGGTGCATCCATGAATGAAACCATGCGTTGCTGGGAAGTGATCCTGCCGCATACCGTCCGGCACCCGACTATTTCAATCGACCTGATGAAAATTTTGTCATATTATCAAATGCGCTATCACGGCGCAATGTATTCCGGCTGTGGCGGCGGGTATTTGTATATCGTATCTGATGAACCTGTTCCCGGAGGATCAAAGGTAAATATCAGAATTTCAAAGAGTGAAAAACAGCCTAATGGATAAGCACTCCCACATGCCAATTGTGTTTGTGAGCGGCTGTTTTGACGACATCAGAACCAAGCAAATTCGGTTTTTACAGGAAGCCAGCAAACTCGGCAAAGTCCATGTTCTTTTATTATCAGATGAAACCTGCCAATCGCTACTGGGACATCAGACCAAGTACCCAGAAGCCGAACGTCGTTATTAACTGGAAGCCATCCGCTTTGTGAACCGCCTGACCGTGGTTGACAGGGTAAAAAGCACAGGTGAAATTCAGCAGATGAATGAGCTGTTGAAAAATTTGCCTGAGCAATCCATCTGGGCGGCTTTGGAAGCGGATGACAATTCAAACCTAGAAGAGTATTGTGCAAAGCAAGGCATACAGTTCAAGGTATTTTCAAATGAAGCGCTGGCTGGTTTCCCACTGGAAAAAAGAGTTTTGCCCGCGGAAAATTCCAAAATTAAAAAAGTAGTTGTGTCAGGCTGCTTTGACTGGGTGCATTCAGGGCATATCCGGTTTTTTGAAGAAGTGTCCGCTTATGGTGAACTCCATGTTGTTATCGGGCATGACGAAAATTTACGGCTCCTGAAGGGAGCGGGGCATCCCATGTTCCCTCAAGAGGAAAGGCGCTATTGGGTACAATCCATTCGTTTTGTGAAAGAGACGTTAATTTCTTCAGGGCACGGTTGGCTGGATGCCGAACCAGAGATCCTGAAAATCAAGCCGGAGATTTTCGTTGTAAATGAGGACGGCGATAAACCCGAAAAACATGATTTCTGCAGAAAACACGGGATCGAATATCTGGTGTTAAAACGCCAACCCAAGCCAGGCTTGCCAATCCGCATCAGTACTGAACTGAGAGGTTTTTAATAATGTGTAGAAATTGATCTTGGGCTTTTATAAAACGGAAACTCATTAATGACTTAATGATCCAGATTAACATAACCTAATTTGACAGGAGAAAAGCCATGTTAAAAACAGGTATTTTAAATCCACAAATCAATTCTCTGCTCTCAAGAGTACGCCATAACAATCTGCTCGTTATTGCCGACCGCGGATTTACCAATTTTCCCCAAGTAGAAATTGTGGATATATCACTTGTGGATGATATCCCAACCGTTCTACAGGTATTTAATGCCATCAAATGTAATTTTGATATCAGTGAAATCATCATGGCCAATGAATTTAAATCGGAAAACACTGATGAAGTCCAGAAAGAATTTATTACAGCTGCAGGCAGCATCCCTTTTATCTTTGAACCATCTGCAGCCATGAAGAACCGTGCTCCCAGTGCGATCGGCATCATTCGAACCGGAGATACCATCCAGTATGCCAACATGATTTTAATTTCAGGCAGAGTATCTTAAATATGAGAAAAAAGTATTTTTTAATGAAAATTGTGAAAGGAGAATTGGGATGAAAGCATCAGTCAGCGG
>CAZBNE010000025.1:0-27137 GCA_964493155.1 uncultured Pelolinea sp. | reverse complement strand
ATACTCAAAGCAGTGGAGTTTATTGAAGAGAAGCAAGTCGGTAAACGCGCAGTAACTTATCGCATACGCGACTGGCTGATCTCGCGACAGCGCTACTGGGGCGCGCCCATACCGATCGTTTTCTGCAAGCTTTGCGGTGCAGTTGCCGTACCCGATGACCAACTTCCAGTTCTTCTGCCGGATGATGTGGAATGGAAACCAACAGGCGAAAGCCCGCTCAAATTGCATCCAACATGGAGGTTTACACGATGTCCGCAATGCGGAGGGGATGCCGAACGTGAAACTGACACGATGGATACTTTCATGTGCTCTTCATGGTATCACTTGCGGTATTTGAGTCCAAAATTTACTGAGGGTCCATTTAAGCAGGATGAATATGATTACTGGATGCCGGTAGATACTTATACTGGTGGTGTCGAACACGCGACGATGCACCTGATCTATACTCGCTTCTTTCATAAAGCATTTCGCGATATGGGTGTGACTAAAGGAAACGAGCCGATGCTCCAATTACGCAATCAGGGTCAAATCCTCGGACCGGATGGACAGCGCATGAGCAAGTCACGCGGAAATGTAGTTGATCCGGATGAACAAGTACGCCTGTATGGGGCTGATACTGTGCGCGCTTATCTGATGTTCGGCTATCGCTGGCAGGATGGCGGTCCATGGGATGCGGGAAATATTCAGGGCTCTTATCGTTGGTTGGGCCGGGTATGGTCGACCTTCCTTGAAAAAGGCAGCCAAAAGCCCATTGATCAGAATGATGCAAGGTCCATGCGGCGAAAAGTCCATCAAACGCTGCAATCGGTGACCAGAGATTTTGAACAGTTTGAGTTTAATACCGTGGTATCAGCACTGATGACCCTTCTAAATGACATGATTGCCTTTAAGGAAATTGGGGGCTGGGGCTCTTCAGTCTGGAATGAAGCAGTAGATTTTTATCTGCGGATGATGGCCCCGGTCACGCCGCATATCGCCGAAGAGTTGTGGTCGCGTTTGGCAAAGAAATATTCAATTCATCAAACTGACTGGCCTATAGTCGATGAAGAAGCTGTAAAAGAAGATGCGATTGAACTGGCTGTGCAGATTAATGGCAAGGTTAAACACAAAATTGTCGTTCCGGTGGATGTTTTGGCAGAAGTAGCAAAAGACCTGGCTGTCAATAATGAAGTGATCAGTAAACTTCTGGATAACAAATCACCCAAAAAGATCATTTACGTTCCAGGGCGATTGGTAAATATCGTTGTTTAACAAAAAAACATATTAAAGCCAAACATCGTATTTTCTCAAGAAAAATACGACGGTTTTATTAAATAATTAACAAAGCAAAACCTGAGCGCCCTGGTTTGTCGAGATTGTATTTATTATTCTTGTAGCTATGCCTGCAGTGTTGAACGCCTGAGAAAATTTCTTAGGCACTATTTGATCGTTTTCTTTAATGAAAGCGATCACACTTGGGCCAGCGCCGGACAAGGCAGCACCAAACGCACCCACCTCCAATGCTCCAATAATCGCTTCCTCAGCGCCAGGTAAGAGTCCAAAACGGAGGGGTTGATGCAGGCGATCTTGCATCGCAAGATTAAGAGAATTGTAATTACCTCCCTGAAGTGAATCAATCAGAAGCCCAACTCGTGCGATGTTGAAAACCGCATCTTTTAATGGGATCGAATCAGGAAGAACTGATCTTGCCTGGCGTGTGCTTATTTTGATATCAGGCAAAGCGATGACAGCTTGGAGCGGCTGAATTGATATTTTTCTTGTGACAATTTCATCTTCATTCAGAACCGATAAAACCAAACCACCTAAAAGGCAAGCGGAGATGTTGTCCGCATGGCCTTCATATTTCAAGGCCAAATTAAGCAGATCGTGATCGTTGATTGAAATGCCTAGCAATGCTTTGGCTCCAAGAAAACCCGCAATCACTGCCGCCGCACTTGATCCCAGCCCGGAGGAGACCGGTATTCGATTAATGCATTTTATATGAATCCCTGGCGGGAGATGTGTGGATGTATGCTCAGCCAAGGAAAGCATGCATTTATAAATCAAGTTGGTAGAATCGCGCAGTAAGAGATCTACGCCTTCACCTTCAATTTCAATCGAAAGAGAATTCCCAACCGCTGAGAATTCAATTTCATTCCATAAATCCAGTGAAAGCGCCAAACAGTCGAAACCTGGACCGAGGTTGGCGGTAGTTGCCGGGACTCTAACAAGCACAGATTTATTTTTTACCATTCAGGATATACTCCTCCAGAGTTTTTAAATCAGGTGATATTGCTTTCATTTTTGCATATCCTTGAATGACCGTATCCGGATCTTTAAGCCCGTGGCCGGTGCAGACAAGAACAACTTTTTTGCCGGAAAGTTTTATTTGCTGTGTATCAACCTGCTTTTTTAACCCAGCCAGACTTGCTGCGGACGCCGGTTCGACCCAAATACCAGTAGAGGCAAGTAACTTTTGAGCCAGGAGGATCTCGCCATCAGATACAGAAATGATATTCCCCCTGGATTCGCCTGCGGCGAGCAGTGCCTCTTCACCGCGTGCCGGTCGTCCAATACGGATGGCAGTGGCAATCGTCTCGGGATTGTCAACCGGATGACCCAATACCAGCGGTGCAGAACCTGATGCTTGAACTCCAAGTATCTGTGGCAATCCCGATTGTTTTTTATTGTGATATTGCTTAAAGCCTTTCCAGTAGGCAGTGATATTGCCCGCGTTCCCAACGGGCAAGACCAGCCAATCAGGAGCGCAACCCAGGTTTTCGCAGATCTCGAAGGCGGCGGTTTTTTGACCTTCAAGGCGAAAAGGGTTTAATGAATTAACCAGTGCGATTGGAAGTTTTTCGGAAAGTTTAACAACGAGGTCAAGCGCCTGATCGAATGAGCCATTAATTTGAATCACATCTGCGCCATAGGCAATCGCGCCGGCTAATTTTCCAACTGCCACTTTTCCCGCCGGGATGATGACAATCGAGCGCATGCCTGCCCTTGCAGAGTAGGCTGCTGCTGAAGCGGCAGTATTACCTGTGGAAGCGCAGATAGCGACCTTGGCATCTCTGGAAAATGCTTCGCTAATCGCAACAGTCATGCCGCGATCTTTAAACGAACCTGTAGGATTCAAACCTTCGAATTTTACCCAAAGATCAAATTCACCTCCCAAGGAAGCTGAAATGGAAGGTACAGGTATCAATGGCGTGTTACCTTCCAAAAGAGTAACCACCGGCATGTTATCTGGAATTTCCAAATAAGCCCGATATTTTTCTATGATACCTTGATAGGGACCTGACATTTTTTCCTCCAGTTTATTTTGTATTCAGAACAGAGTGGATCTCTTCGGATGTAATTCCACCTTTACGTAAGATGACAATATCATCAGTGCTGCAATCAACCACAGTTGATGAAATTCCACCCTTGCATTCTCCACCGTCAATGATCAATTCAATACGTTCATCCAACTGATCAAGAACCTGCCTGGCAGTGGCAGGGCTGGCTTCACCAGAAATGTTGGCGGATGTACATGCCAAAGGACCAGTTATACGCATTAGACTACGCAGCCATTCGTGAGCTGGCATCCTCATGCCGACAGTTGGGTGAATTGTCAGATTCTCAGGAAGTTGAGAATTCTTTTCAACAATCAATGTTAAGGCTCCCGGCCAAAATGTTTTTGACAATTTACGCGCCTGATCATTCAGGTTTTTAGCTACCTGATCAATTTGGTCGAGATCAGCGATCAGGACAGGGATCGCTTTATTGATCTCCCGAATTTTTATGTCATAAAGAGATTGAATTGCTTTGGGATTTTTTACCGAGCAGGCAATCCCATACACTGTGTCTGTTGGCACTGCAACCACACCGCCTGCCCGAATTGCATTAAGCGCTTTCTGAAATGCGCGTGTACTGTTTTGGTCGATAATTTGGGTTTTCATCTACCCACACCAATGATGATTTGAATAAGCCTTGGCAAGCCAGCCAAATCATTGACAATTTTAATGGATGCCTCTGGGAACACGAAGGATGAGATATTTTCTACTTGTCTAGAAAGGGTTGATTCAATTTCCATAAGGATCAGCCCATCCGGACTGATCAGTCTTTGGGCTTGATAAAGAAACGGTTCGATGTACCTCAATCCTTCATGTCCGCCGTCCAAGGCTGCCAGGGGTTCATATTTCCTTACTGGAAGGGTGGATAAAGTTGTGGTTGGAATATACGGCAGATTGGCGCAGATACAATCAAATTGGGCTGCGAGACCTGTCAACAAATTGGTTTGAACCAGGGAAATCCGATCTCCGAGTAAATATTTATTGATATTTCCCTTCGCCACCAATAATGCTTTATTTGAAATATCAGTCCCAGTAATCGATGCGAGCGGTAAGTGCTTTCCAAGCGCCACAGATATACAGCCTGAACCAATTCCTACATCCGCAATGCGGATTATGCCATCCTTCTTTTTTAACCAGTCAAGGGCAATTTCGACCAATAACTCGGTCTCTGGTCGGGGAATTAGTACGTCAGGAGTCAGGCTGATATCAATCCCAAAGAATTCCTGTTTTTCTATTAAATACGGCAATGGTTCACCATCGAGCAGGCGATAAAAAAGTGCATATAACTCTCTTTCATTGGAAGGTGACAGAAAATATTCAGGGTGGGATAAACCAAAATGTACAGGTTTTTTTAAAACAAAGCCAATAAGTGCATAGATAGAAGAAACGGATATTTCAGGAAATTGATTTAATTGTGCACGGGCTTCTTGAAGCCACTCGCCAAGTACAGCCGTCTTAAGCCTCCGGTTCTGTCTCGGAAAGTCGTTCAGACTCGTCTCGAATTGATAATTCGCTGATGAATTGATCCAATCCGCCTGCAAGAACATTGGGGAGATTATGCGAGGAGATATTAATCCGATGATCCGTCACTCGCGATTGTGGAAAGTTATATGTCCTGATTTTCTCTGACCGCTCTCCTGATCCTATCTGAGAACGCCGTGTCGCGTCAGCTTGCGCATGGCGTTTGAGTTCTTCTATTTCATACAGCCGGGCTCTTAAAATGCTCATGGCACGTAATCGGTTTTGACCCTGAGATCGCTCATCCTGACAGGAAACCACCAAGCCGCTGGGCAGGTGAGTAATTCTGATAGCTGTTTCATTCTTTTGAACGTTCTGACCGCCAGCACCGGCTGATTTAAAGACATCAATTCTCAGATCAGATGCGGGAATATCGATATCCAACTCTTCAACCTCTGCAAGAACAGCGACCGTGACTGTGGAGGTATGAATTCTTCCGGACGATTCAGTTGTTGGAATTCTTTGAACGCGATGAACACCAGATTCATATTTCAGTTTTGAGTAGGCGCCCTTTCCTTTGATCAAAAGAATTATTTCTTTGAAGCCGCCTATCCCGGTGTCATTCTGTGAAAGAATCTCTACTGTCCAGCGATTGTTTTCCGCATAACGAGAATACATTCGGAAAAGATCAGCGGCAAATAAGCCAGCTTCGTCTCCACCAGTGCCGGCCCGGATTTCCATAATGACATTTTTCTGGTCTCGCGGATCTTTGGGGATCAACAGATTCTTAAGATCCTTTTCCAGCTGATCTGCTTTAGGTTTTAGAGAGAGCAAGTCATCGGATGCCAGCTTCTTTAATTCCTCGTCATCTGAATCAACCAACTGCTGCGCTTCATCAATGGCTTTTAAGGTTTGCCTGTATTCTCTTGATTTCCGAACTACATCTTCTAAATCAGCTTTTTCTTTTGAGAGTTCGGCTACTTGCTGATAATCCGAAATGTTCGCTTCAATTTGTTTGTTGATTTCCTGATAACGGGCTTCGATCGCCTCTAGGTTTTCTAATAACATATAAAAATTCCTGTACTTCTTTTTCGGATTTTTCTGTTAAATCCGCGTAATTATACCAGTCGGAGTTTTACTTTCTTTTTACATCATAATAACAAACCCCTATTCATGGTTGGATATAATAAATAAAAAATATAAATAATTAAAGGTGGCTTAAATGAAACAAGTTCTAAATACTGCAGGCGCACCAAAAGCACTTGGTCCATATTCTCAAGGCATAAAAGCAGGCTGCTTTCTCTTTCTATCCGGGCAATTGGGGCTTGATCCACAGACGAATGATTTTGCCACTGGCGGAGTCGCGGAACAGACGCATCAGGCTTTAACCAATTTAAAACATATTATTGAATCAGGTGGTTCTACTTTGGATAATGTAGTAAAAACCACAGTCTTTTTGAAAGATATGAATGATTTTCAAGCCATGAATGAAGTTTATGGAAAGTTTTTTAAATCCGAACCACCAGCGAGATCAACAGTTCAAGTAGCGGCGCTTCCCAAGAATGGTTTGGTGGAAATTGAGGCGATCGTAAAAGTTGATTGATTACATAAATGATGAGTAAGGAAATCAGGGAGACCATTGTTGTTGTTGATGACGAACAAAGTATCATTGACTTTGTTCGCATATACCTTGAAAGGGAAGGATTTATTTGCAAAGGGCTCAATGATGGTATCGTGGCTTTCAATGACATCATGCAGACCAGGCCAACACTTGTTGTTCTGGATGTGATGTTGCCGGGTATGAGTGGATTCGATATATGCCGGCGTTTAAGGGCTTCTAATAACCAGGTGCCTGTCATCATGTTAACTGCGAAGGATGATGACATTGATAAGGTTCTCGGTTTGGAATTGGGAGCTGATGATTATCTGACAAAACCATTTAATCCGCGCGAGTTAATCGCACGGATAAAGGCTGTTTTACGCAGAAATAAATTAAAAAAGAGATCAGAAGAAGTGATCATCAAGGTTGGCGACCTCATTATCAACATACAGCGCAGAGAGGTCACTGTCAATGGAAAGCCGATATTTTTACGGACTCAGGAATTTGAACTCCTACGCGTGCTTGCAGAGGAACCAGGCAGAGTTTACAGCCGGGATCAACTTCTTTATTTAGCATGGGGTTATGATTTTGCCGGGCAAACTCGAACTGTTGATGTTCATATTGCTCAATTGAGAAAAAAGCTGGAAGGCAGCAGCGTTCAACTTGAGACCATGACCGGTTTTGGTTATAAGTTAAAAGAATAATGTTTGCATCAAAGATCAGCAACAGGTTATGGTTGACTTACCTTGTGATTGTTATCTTTGTTCTCCTGATCGCTTTTTCAGGTATTGCTGTAGCTTTTCGCAGCAGCCCGATGCTTTACCGGCAGGTTTTTTACAGAATATCCCTGGTCAATGGGTTTTTACGGGAACGTTTGGTGGTAATTGATGGAAATTGGGAGTCATTTATCAGGCTTTTCCTTGAAGAGGTAAAGATTTTTGATGTCAATGTGGCGATTTTAGATGATCAGGGAAATGTTGCGTATTCATCAGGATTGAATGATATCGTCAATTTCCCTGGTCTCAGCAATCCAGAGTTGATTGTTGAACAAAGCAAAGACAAAATCCTTTTGTATAAAGATAAAAGCAAACAGACCTGGTTCTATCAGATCAGTAAGATCGGCAGCAATTTTTATCTTGTAACAAGTACTCTCCGGCCTGAAGTCTCGATCAGTTCTGTTTTTCAGGATGAGCTGATGACTCCATTGATTAGGGCGGGGATTGTGGCACTGGTACTCTCATTTATCCTTGGCTGGTTTATCGCACGCTGGATCACCGGGCCGCTTAATAAGATCGCCATTTCCGCGAGTCAAATAGGTGCTGGGAATTACGTTATGGTACCTATTGAAGGTCCGCTGGAGGTCAAACAGCTTGGCAGAGTGATTAACGAGATGGTAACACAAGTTCAGGATTCCCTGCAATCTCAAAAGGATTTCGTAGCCAATGTTTCCCATGAATTCAAAACGCCATTAACCTCAATACAGGGATTTTCACAAGCATTATTTGACGGTACGATAAATAAAAAAGCGGATTCGAGACATGCCGCAAAGATCATTCTTGGTGAAACCGAAAGACTAAATTTTCTGGTCAATAGTCTGTTAACTCTGGCCAGGTTAGATGCCGGAACAATAGTTATGGATATTAAACCGGTCGATATCAATCAATTGATAAAAAATATTCTTGAAAAATTTCAATTTCTGATTAATTCTGCCGAAATAAAAATAGAAAATGAATTACATAGCCCGTTGGTTATCCCTATGGATGCCGAAAAAATCAGTCAGGTAATCTATAATCTCATTGATAACGCGATCAAATTTTCCCCCAAGGGCGGTACTATCGAGATATCGTCTTTTTCGGATGGATTAGTTGGGACCTTTGCAATAAAAGATTCAGGCCAAGGCATTCCTGAGGAAGACCAGGCCAGGATCTTTGAGAGATTCTACCAAACTGATAAATCACGCAAGGGCGGCCAGGGAAGAGGTGTAGGATTGGGATTAGCCATTGCAAAACAAATCGTTCACGCTCACGGAGGGACTATTTCTGTTGAGAGCTGCCCGGGTAAGGGGAGTGCATTTATGGTAAAACTACCATTATTCAATGGACAAAAGAAAAAGTTCTCAAATTGAAGTATCAATAATCGTCCCTTGTTTTAATGAGGAAAAGACTATCCAGCTTTTATTACAGGCTATTATGGGCCAAACCATTAAGCCTGACAAGTTGGAGGTCATTATTGCTGATGCGCTCTCAACTGATCAGACCAGGTCGAAGATTCGTGAATACGCAATTAAAAATACTAGGCTGACCATTCATATTATTGACAATATTAAACGAACCATCCCCGCTGCTATAAACCTTGCCGCTAATACTGCTCAGGGAGAATATCTCGTTCGTTTAGATGCGCATTCAGTACCGGCAAACGACTATATTCTAAAAAGTATTGAAATCCTAAAATCTGGAAAAGCTCAGAATGTGGGTGGAATTTGGGAAATCTACCCCGGCAGCGATTCTTGTATTTCCAAGGCGATTGCTAGAGCAACAGCTCACCCTCTTGGGGCAGGAGATGCAGGATACCGTTTAGCAAGTAAATCTTCCTTTGTGGATACCGTCCCATTCGGAGCATTTAGGAAAGATGATTTTATTCGCCTTGGGGGATTTGATGAAAATTTACTTTCCAACGAAGATTATGAATTCAATACACGGCTGCGGCAGAATGGCGGAAAAGTTTGGCTGGACAACTCCATACGATCCAAATATTTTGCTAGAAAGAATCTTGCAGAACTTGGCAGGCAGTATTGGAGGTATGGATTCTGGAAAAACCGGATGCTGCGCAAATACCCGGACAGCCTCAGGTGGCGGCAAGCGATTCCCCCTCTTTTCGTATCGAGTGCAATCATTATCGGAATCATATCTATTTTTGTTCCATTTGCTCGTATAATATTCGCAATGGGCGTTGGATTATATTTACTCGCCCTTTTTTCAAGCAGTTTGATCGAGTCCGTAATAAAAAAAGATGGCTGTTACCTGATGATGGGATTTGCCTTCGCAACCATCCATTTCTGTTGGGGGGGCGGATTCTTGTACAGTTACTTTAAGAAATAACTGTACCTGGTTTCAAAAATGAAAAAATATCAGCAATATCAAAAACCATTATGGCGCATAACTGCGCATGAGCGCAGGTTTATTCTATTATTGGGTGATCTTATCGTGATCGCCCTGGCTCTTACAGTTGCCCTTTATTTTTGGGCTATGGGGGACCAATGGCTTGAATTCAGCTGGCAATTTTTAAGAGAACGTCCACCTGATTGGTATTTTCTGTTACCCATTATATGGCTGGCTTTATTGCTTGAATTGTACGATTCAAGGCGTGCCAGTAAGCGTGCCGAGACAGTCAGAGGGATTGTAGCCGCTGCAGCAATTTCTACGATTCTCTACCTGACAATATTCTTTGTATCCGAGCCTAAGACCTTGCCTCGAAGAGGTGTTGCGGGTTTTATCGTGGCAGTATCAATATTAAATCTTTTATGGCGTTTGTTATACATCAAAATATTTAATGCTCCGGCCTTCTTAAGGCGTATTCTGGTTATCGGCGCAGGCAGGGCAGGATTTACCCTCACCGAACTCATCCAGAAAATAAAACCGACTCCATTTACTCTGGTTGGCTTTATTGATGATGACCTAAAAAAGCAAAAACTCACAATAAACGGTTTGCCCGTATTAGGTAGCAGTAAAACGCTGTTAGATGTAATTAAGAAGCAATCAATTACAGATTTGGTTTTTACAATTTCTGGAGATATGCAGGATACGCTCTATTCCGTAATTCTTTCAGCTGAAGAGCAGGGTATTGAAGTAACCACCATGCCGGTTATTTACGAAGAATTGTTGGGAAGGGTGCCAATTTCTCTTTTGGCTGATGATTGGCTGCTGAGGTCCTTTGTCGATAGGTCACATGCGAGCGGCAGCTATGAATTGACCAAGAGGTTGATGGATTACATAGGAGCAATTATCGGTTTAATATTCCTTATTCCTCTTTTTCCTATAATCGCCTTAATAATTGTTATTGATGATGGCTTTCCCATTATTTTCAGCCAAACACGAGTTGGAAAAAGCGGAAAACAATTCAACCTGTATAAATTCCGCAGTATGAGCAGGGATGCCGAGAAAGATGGTGTTGCCAGATTCGCGGTCGAAAACGACGAGCGTGCAACACGGTTTGGAAAGTTCTTACGCAAAAGCCATATTGATGAGCTCCCACAGTTCATCAATGTATTACGAGCGGATATTTCGTTGGTTGGTCCTCGCGCAGAGAGGCCAGAATTGGTCCAAAGTCTGGAGAAGGAAGTGCCTTTCTACCGGGCGCGTTTGTTCGTTAAACCGGGTTTGACCGGCTGGGCTCAGATTAATTACCAATATGCATCTAATGTTGAAGAAACAGCTGTAAAACTTGAATATGACCTCTATTACATCATGCACCGAAATGTACTGCTCGACTTCATGATCTTGTTCAGAACCCTCGGTTCGATTATTGGTTTCCGCGGACAATAACGTGAAAAATAAATTTAATATACGCAACCGGTATGTTCTGGTAGGCGATGCGTTGCTTGTCGTTGTATCCGTCCTGAGTGCCTATATTCTCCGCCTCGAATTATTCGAAATTTTCAGCAATTATTACCTTTCTTTTTTTTGGATGATCGGTTCATCTTTAATAATTAAAATTTCTGTTTACTATTTATTTGGGTTATACCGGCGTATGTGGATCTATGCCAGCATGAAAGAACTGCGGCTTGTATTTTTTGCAGTGACTGTGGCTTCTGCACTCGTATCAGCTTTGATGCTGGTCTTGTTTAAAAATCGCTTTTTCATTTCCTTCCCAAGGTCTGTGTTAATAATTGACTGGATCCAATCAATTATTTTCGTTGGGGGGTTAAGATACGGCTTAAGAATGTTGGCTGAACGCTGGAATCGATTCTCGGGAAATGGGAAAACGTCATTTCAAAAAAATATTCTGATCATCGGAGCAGGTGATGCCGGTGAACTGGTAGCCAAAGAACTCATAAAGAATACACAGCTGAATCTAAAGCCAATTGGTTTTCTTGATGACAATCCCGACAAATTCAAACAGCAGATCCACGGGATTCCGGTAATCGGCAAATTGCGTGATATTTCAAAAATCATTGAAACCAAACGAATTAATGAAGTAATTATTGCTATTCCCAGTGCTTCGGGCAGTGTTGTAAGGGCTGTTGCAGATGCCTGTTATCGCAGTCATATTTCATATCGGACTATGCCTGGACTTTATGAGTTTCTGGGAGGAAAAGTAAGTGTTTCTCGCCTTCGGGAAGTAGATATTGCGGATCTGCTTCAGCGCGAACCAACAAGTATTGACGACAAGGCTGTGGGTGAGATATTAAAAGATAATACTGTACTGGTGACTGGTGCAGGTGGATCAATTGGAGTTGAACTATGCCGGCAAATTGCCCGCTGGGGACCCTCTGAATTGATTCTGCTTGGGCATGGGGAAAACAGTATTTTTGAAGCGTATCTTGAAATCAATGAAAATTACCCAAATTTAAAATTATCCGCGTCCATCGCTGATATCCGGGATGGAAATCGGATAGAACAGGAATTTTCAAGGTTTAAACCTCAGGTTGTCTTTCACGCTGCTGCGCATAAACACGTTCCCTTAATGGAAAATAATATTGAGGATTGCATTCTCAATAATGTTTTGGGAACAAAAAACATCATCACGAGCTGCCTTAAAAATGATGTTAGAAAAATGGTGCTGATCTCCACTGACAAGGCAGTCCGTCCGGTAAGTTTAATGGGAGCAAGCAAGAGGCTGGCTGAAATGTTGGTTTTGGATGCCGCCTTTAGTACGAAACGGGCTTATTCAGTTGTTAGATTTGGAAACGTACTCGGAAGTCGCGGAAGTGTTGTACCTTTGTTCAAAAGACAAATTGCTCATGGTGGGCCAGTTACGGTCACACACCCAAAGATGAAACGATACTTTATGACCATCCCTGAAGCGGTACATTTGGTGTTACAGGCCGCTGGTTTTGGTAAGGGTGGAGAAACCTATATCTTGAATATGGGTCAGCAAGTGAAGATCGTCGATCTCGCTGAGGATTTGATTAAACTTTCGGGATTGGAGCCGGGAAAAGATATTGAAATCGTTTTCAGCGGAATCAGGGAAGGGGAAAAATTGAGTGAAGATCTTTGGAATGATGGTAGGCAATTCAATAAAACTACTCACCCTGATATTTATTCTGAGAAAGGGCAGGAAGAACTCTGCGGAGAAGCTTTAAATAATGCTGTCAACAAATTGATAGCTCTGGCAGAGGAAGGGTGTGGTGAAAAAATCATCATAGAATTGAACAAGATCATTCCCAATGCAGAAATAAAGAATTCATTATTCAATGATATCTTGAAGATAAATTGATGAGTGTTATAACTCCAGCGGAATGGGATAAGTTTATAAGCGAGCATATAAATGCTCATATTCTCCAAACGAGACTTTGGGGAGAATTTAAAGCGCAATTTGGATGGAAGTCCATGTATATCAAAGCCGGTTCTTCGGGTGCCCAACTTTTGTTTAGAAAACTGCCATTTGGATTTTCAATCGGATATGTGCCAAAAGGTCCCATTGACCATTTCCGGCAAGGGATCCTCGATGAATTAATCATGCAAAGCAAAATCCAGAATGCTATCGTTCTCTATGTAGAGCCTGATAGCTGGGAAGATGAATTTGATGACACGTGCTTATTAAATTCGGAATTTGAACATCAGGATTTTTCAATACAGCCCAGGCGATCAATTCTTTTATCCCTGGAAGGCACTGAAGATCAAATACTGGGAAGAATGAAACAGAAAACCAGATATAACATCCGCCTTGCTCAAAAAAAGGAGATAAAGGTTGAATCTTCTAAAGATATTGAAAAGTTCTTGTATCTGATGAAAATAACCGGAGAACGCAATCAGTTTGGGGTCCACCATCCAGATTATTACCGATCGGTATTTAAGATTTTTTCAAAAGAAAATGCCTGTGAATTATTGATCGCAAAATACCGCGACACACCGGTGGCAGCGCTGATGCTTTTCATGCGGGGTAAAAGAGCGTGGTACTTTTATGGCGCATCCAGTGATGAAGAGCGCAATCGAATGCCTGCCTATCTACTCCAATGGGAGGCGATACGGCTGGCTGTAAAACGAGGCTGTATTCAATATGATTTATGGGGTGTCCCAGATTTTGATGAGGATACCCTAGAAAAGACCTTCATGTCACGCGATGACGGACTTTGGGGTGTTTATCGGTTCAAACGTGGATTTGGCGGAGAATTAAAAAGAAGTGCAGGAGTTTTTCAAAAGGTGCTTAATCCACCATTGTTTCAACTTTATCAAATGGTTTATAAACTTCGGAAAGGTTCGCTTGTTTGAATCGCGTGAATTATTAGACACTAATTTGAAAATAACCAATAATTGCATGGACAAAGCACGATGGAATCGGATCATTTCGCAATTTCAGGGATCAACCATTCTCCAAACCTGGGAGTGGGCGGAATTTAAATCAAAATTTGGCTGGAAGCATGATTACTTTATTAAAGAAGATGCTTCCGGAATAATTCAAGCAGCCGCATTAATACTTTGCCGCGAGCATCGTCTCAGCAGATTCGGCCCTTCAATAAATATCTTATACGTACCGCATGGACCTCTTCTCGATTGGAGTAATTCTGAAATTGTGACAGAAATTCTGGATTACTTGGAGCAATTCTCGAAGGAGCGAAAAGCCGCTTATATAAAGATTGACCCTCAAATTGTTGTAATTGAGGATAATGGGATAGTATTAGCCGAGAAAGAAAAAGCAACCAAGGAAATCATTAATAATTTTAACAATTCCGGATGGTTGTATTCACGGCAGCAAATCCAATTTAAAAATACCTTCTGGATTGATCTGGCTAAATCAGAAGATCAATTATTAGCTGAAATGAAACAAAAGACCCGTTATAACATTCGACTGGCAGAGAGAAAGGGTGTTAAAGTCAGGCAAGGATCCAGAAGTGACTTTGATGTGATCTATGAAATGTACGCCACAACATCTGCGAGAGATGGATTTATCATTCGGCCCAAAGAGTATTATTGCCAGCTTTGGGAAACCTTTATGAGAGCAAATATGGCGGTCCCATTGATCGCTGAAGTGCAGAATGAGCCGGTGGGTGCATTATTCCTTTTTTACTTCAACAAAAAGTCTTATTATTTATATGGAATGTCGCGAGATATTCATCGCGAGAAAATGCCAAGTTATCTACTCCAATGGGAAGCGATCAGACTCAGCAAATCACTAGGTTGTATGACTTATGACCTTTGGGGAGCACCGGATGTTTTTGATCCCTCAGATCGAATGTGGGGTGTGTATAAATTTAAAGAGGGGTTAGGCGGGGGAATAATCCAAACTATTGGTGCATTCGACTACCCAACATCAAAATTTGCATATACAATAATTCAGGAAGCGTTGCCCAAATTCCAGTTCTTTGCCAGAAAAATCCGTGGGAAGCAGATAAAAAGCGAACTGGATGGGTAGTGTTGGGAAGATTGAACAAATAATATGAACCTCGATATTCAAACAACGGTAAGAACCATTTTTGTTTTTCTTCTAATCGCAAGTGGGGCGATGGTTATTACCGCAGTCCGTGCATTTAGAGAAGCTGGAAGATTGCGGTTTTTTCTGAAAAAACGAGAACTTTTAGGAAGGGCATGGCGATTTGTCCTTTTTGCCATATTGATCGCTTGCGGCGCGATTCTTATTAATACTTTTGCTGAACCAATGGTATACCAGGTATTTCCACCGTCGCCAACAGTGACCCAAACACCCACGATAACAATAACTCCAACGACCACTCTTACACCAACAATTACTTCTTCTCCGACAATGACCCAGACCCCAGAATTTACCTCCACACCGATCATGCCGGTAGTGATCAGCCAGGATTTTACTTCAGTTACCACACCCAATCCGAATGCAAGATTCAGTCCTCCGGTTTTCTCCAGACAAATTGATAAAGATTATCAACCAATTGAAATTGAGAATACATTTGAAAATCCAGTGGAAAAGTTATTTGGGACTTTTTCATATGAGAACATGATCACTAATTCTCAATGGACAGCACTATGGTTCAGAGATGGTGAGTTGGTTTCTTATGAATCCATTCCCTGGAATGGTTCATCCGGTGGATTTGGTTATACTGAAAGCAACCTGCGCCCAGATCAATGGCTGCCCGGGAATTATGAAGTGCAGATTTTTGCAGGTGAAACCTGGAAATCGACTGGTTTGTTCACTATTGCTGGCTCTCCCCCTACACCGACAATAACCGAGACTCCTACAATAACTAATACTCCGACGATCACACGGACGCCCACCGGGACATTCGTACCTACTTCCACAATGACACCAACCGTGACACTGACCGCTGCCTTGTCGGTAACGCCTTCAATTTCCCGAATACTTGAACCTACTTTAACACTAACTCTGCAGCCTACAAGAACTCCTACTTTGGCGATTACTCCCAAACCCAGTTTGACAGCAACAATGACTCAAACGCCAAAACCTACTCTTGTCCCGACTGCCACAAGAAGGTCAACAATTTATCGGTAGTATTCCTTAGCAATCTGGCCTGCTACGTGTGCATTGTTCAGCAATAATGCAATGTTTGCTTTTAAGCTCCGCTCACCAGTCTGCTTGCTGATGCGATCTAATAGAAAAGGAGTTGTGGCTGCACCCGTAATTTGGCGATCGCTGGCTTCTGAAATTGCCAAATTGATCATTTCCTCCATATAATCCGATGGAAGGGAAGATTCAGCTGGTGGAGGTACTGTTACCAGAATTGCACTTGAAAGCCCTAAATCCCAGTGAGTTTTCGCGAAATTAGCAATATCATTTGGATCATCAAAGCGAAAATCGACTTTTAACCCGCTGGTTGATGAATAAAATGCTGGCAGTTCATCAGTCTGATAACCGATAATAGGAACACCTTCTGTTTCCAAATACTCCCTTGTTCTTGGAAGGTCTAAGATCGACTTAGCGCCTGAACAAACGACAATCACAGGAATATTGGATAGAGTAGGCAAATCCGCTGATATATCCATGCTATTTCCCCTGTGCACACCGCCAATGCCACCTGTGGCGAATATTTTTATTCCTGCCAGGTTGGCGATGGTCATGGTGCCTGATACTGTCGTTCCACCATCAAGATGATTGATAATTGCTCCAGCGATATCTCTTCGGCTGATTTTGATGGGCGCTTCTGAATTGGCGAGCCTCTCAAGTTCTTCATCACTCAGACCGGCACGGATCTCCCCTTTCAATAAGCAAATTGTCGCAGGTACTGCTGATTCTTCCCTGACTGAATTTTCCATTAATCTCGCGATATCAAGATTCTTTGGCTTCGGCAATCCGTGGGTGATCACTGTCGATTCAAGCGCGACAACTGGTTTCTTGTCTGCCATAGCTTGTTTTACTTCATCGGAGAGCATTATTTTATTCATTTTCATCCTTGTTCGAAAATATTAATAATTTTTGCCTTTATGGTGTCTGCCCCAAACAAAGGCATCAGTGTACACTTCAGGTTTTTTTGAAATATTTCATCCAGTTGGTTTATAAACGATGCAGAAAGGTTTTCCTTTTGAATAATAAAATCAGAGGAAATTTTGGGAGCAGGAGATCTATAAAGCAGCCTTTTGCGATTACGTTTATTACCTTTATCGCGAATCTTTTGATATAAGCTTATTATCATAGCGTGCGTCTTAACTTTTGATTCACCGATTTTAATCCCCTTTTTGGTCAACAATTTTTCTGGCGCGTGAACCAAAAAAAGATTTGAAGATTTTGGAGAATTTCGAAAAAATTGGTTAAGTGTCAAGTTTATTTCAGTTGATAAAATACGTTCGATCACACTGTGAATTATTTGTGATTTACACATTGCCAGCATATTCGCAAGTTTGGCATTACTTTCGTGATCCGCCGGGATAACGAAAGAGTATTCCATTTCGATTCTATACGATTTTGATGTTGTCTGATCTTCAGTATTAAATGAGACTAATACGGGATTTAAATTGAAGCAATCTATAACACTTTCCCCGAATGATATGAATTCGCTTTTATCTGCAGGACTCTCAGGAAGATTGAATATCACATTGTAATTATCCATACTGCTTACTAATATGGCATATCCAGGTTTAATAAGCACATCAAGTGATCCTATGGCAGTATTCCCAGAATTCTCTCGAAAATCATCAGGAAAAATAAATATTTTGCGTTTTGGTAATGAAAACGCAAATGAAGCAAGCATACTTTTGCCTATATTTTTTGAGGGAAGATATTTTATGCTAGAAAAGAAATCAGCGATTGAATTGAAACTAAAAAAGGTGATCAAAATAAAAAGAATTATAAGAAAAAATGAAAAGAATGAGAAGTATGCGTTGAGGATATCTAAGAATAGCGATAAAGCTAAATTGTTGGAATTAAAACCTGAAATAATCCTGAAATCAAAAATCCCAAGAGGCTTTAAAGCCGTCGAAATGGCAGCTAATACCGACCAAAGGATGAAAGTTAAGATTGCAGCAAAAATTAAACGCAACAATCCTGCCTCATGATTGACTGAAAATAATTCTTTTATGGATTTCCGAAAGTTTTCCACGATTCAACCGTTAAAAATATTTTCAATTGTTTGCTAATTAATATATCTGATCAAGTGTTATCCTATAGTTTATGCCGTATTCATCTAATAAGGATAATTCAACTGGAGCAGGGAATTCTGACAAAATCTCTTCCCGGCTTTTACCCTGGCTAAGAGTATTCCATTTATTCAATAATTGTTTCTTAATGAATTCATCGATCATAATGGTTGAAACCAGATCAGTATCTCTTATGGCAATCTGATCATAAATTCGCTGAAATTGCATTCCGGCCAAATTTGATTGGGCATATGGTGTAATCTTATAAAAAATTGTGAAAGAAGGGTAAATAAGTTCTCCAGTGGCTAGTCTGGTTTTTGTCAATTCGGCAGAATTCTTGCGAAAGTGAAAGTCAGCCAGACTTTCATCGGATTTCTTAGGTCCTAAATCAGTTCTATCACGCGGTCCAAGTTGTAAGCAGCGCATTCCTAATGAAAAAATCCCGGTGATCTTTGGATTATTGTTAAAGACATGAACACCCTTTAACAGTAAAAAATTTTGATGCGATATATCTTTTATCAGAACGGCACTGGTATGATCAATATTCAACACAATTATTTCTGGCTTTTTCTTAAAATAGAGATAGTCCCCTTCGATTTCTCCATTTTTGATCGGAAGGATTAGTGGCGATCCGGTAATTTGAGAGATCAGAATTTTCTTTGCCAAAATAAGATGTTGCGAAAAACTTAAATTCGGAAGTGCGAATTTTTGCCAAAAGAACATCGAGGAAATGACCGTTATGATTAAGAAGATGAAAACAAAAAAGATCCAGTAAGTCTGACCTCTGACAATGAAAATGATAAAAATGAAAAAAATATACGCAACCAGGATAAATAATTTATTACTGAAAAAACCGGTTTCATCGCTTCTTTTAGGCTGCATATATCTCGATTGTATATTAAAAATTTAAATAATTAATGTAATATGACTAAATTCATGAAAATATTTCGAAAAACGATTGATTCAATAAAGTGGATCGATTTGATTTTAATAATTCTCAATGTCGGTATTGGTCTGGCTATTTCCAAGCATCTCGGTTATGTAATTAATTGGATAACAACAGTTTATTTTATTATGTGGATATTGCTTTTTTTTCCGGGTAACAGTATCTATTGGATTATCAGAAAAATAGATCTCAGAGATGGAGATGTATCATATTCGATCCTGTATAAAAATATGTATCAGCTTTTAGCATTATTGTTTTTTGCTCTAAGCATTATGCCCATGATCCAATTTCTGATTGTGGCATTTGAAAATATTATGGTTATTTATTTGTTTAGTATTTTAATTTGCTGGTTAATATCCGAAAGATTTTTAGAACAACAAATTAAAATATTCGGCTTATCAGAATCCATATCAGCTTTCATGGTTTCTTTTATTATTCCGCTGATAATATTAAATGTTAACAACATCCAAATTCATGAAATATTACTGCCAATATCTTTTTTTTCATTTATGCAGATAATCGCATATAAATTATTCATCTCAATTATCGCAGAGGATAAACAAATAAACCAAGCTGAGATTATTCCAGCATATCTTGGATATTATTCGATCTTCAGGATAATTTCAGGAGTAATTCTTTTTGGTTACTTTTTCTGTGCTTTTCAATTAATACTTCGACGCCGGATGCAATTAATTCATTCGCTTTGGTTAACACTTCCTATCGCTCTTTTCTTTGTTCTAAAGTTATTTCGGATAAGAGGGGATTATAAAAAAGAAGCGATTTCATTAAAACCTATAGCAAATACACTTGTTTTTCTAATGGAAATTGCCTGGATTTTTGGCCTTTGGATAAATTAAATCAAAACAACTGTTTTATTTAAAATATTTTTCAAAATCTCCCCCATTACAAGGTAATCAAAATATCAATTAAAGATCGAAGATCCCGATTATTTTATGCGAAGCAAAGTCTTTCCATTGCTCCACAATTCGTCCAATTTATAATAGCTCCTTTGTTTGGGAGAAAAAATATGCAAAACAATATCTGTGAAATCAACAACAACCCAGCCATTGTTTGGTGAGCCCATAACCTTTGACTTGACTTTATATTTGGATATCATTGTCTCTTCGGCGGCTTTTACTAAGGACCTGATCATCCTGTCACTGGTTGCCGAACAAATAACAAAAAAATCGGTAAAAATCGCGACCTCACGGATATCGATTAAAGCGATATCCTCAGCTTTTTTATCTTCCAAAGCGTATACGAGCTCACGTGCCTGATCAATTGATAAAATTTGGTCCAGGATTCACCTCGTCAACCGATTAATTTGAAGACTAAATTTTAACACAGCCAGATTATGGATTTAGATTTAAATGAAATAATTCTGAATAGATCGGACCTTGAGGTGTTAGGTTGCTCTGGTAGAAAACAACACGTTCGGCTTGAGAACGGCATATTTCTCCAAATCCCAGATTATCAATGACAGTACTAATTTCTGATGGTTTTGAGAGAACATTCTTAACCCTGCCAATTGTAAGATGCGGGGAAAATTCCCGCGCTTCTTTGGAGTAACCTAACTCAATTGCCTTATTTTCAATTTCATGGAATATCTTCAATAATTCGTTTTGATTACTTAATCCTACCCAAATAATCTTAGGTTTTAACTTATTTGGGAAAATCCCCAGATTTCGAAAAATGATTTCAAATTGATTTACTTGGGATAATCTTGTTCTAAGCGATTCATAAATTCCGGGAATCTGCATTGTATTAAACTCGCCAAAAAATTTTAAGGTTATATGCAAGTTACTTGGGTTAACCCAACGAATATCTCGTGGAAGAATCTTCTTCAATTGCATTTCAATAGAATTAATGTTGTGCCTGCAAGCAGGTGATAAAGGAATCGCAAAAAAGGAGCGAATAAATTTTCTTTCCATATAATTATTAATACTTATTTTACCTTTGAGATAAATCCACAACAGGATGCCTTAACAAGTTAAAACAAAAACTATGCAGTAATTCTGAAATATGGTATAAGATTAAAACCCTGCTGTGTTCGTGATGCGGCACACAACGTTTTGAACCAACACTTTATAAAATGGGTTTTGCTCTTCAGGGTGTAACGCGATAGGCGTAAGCCAAGGCGAAGCTACCGAGGTGAAACCCAACCTGCGTAAGCAGGTTCAAAACCGAGTCGCGCACGGCATGGCGGGGTGTTTTTAATAAGAACTTCTATACCCGCCAATTTTTTTAACAAATATTTTGACTTATACTATTAATAATTTAGCAGGAGGTCATCATGGCTGTTCAAGCAAAAATAATTTTTCGTTCAGGAGTACTATCCGGTTCTGTTACTGAATTAACGCGCGACCTGTTGAGAATCGGTCGCGATCCGGCAAATGATTTAGTTGTTGACGATATCGAAGTTTCAAGAAACCATGCAAAAATTTCATTTCACAATGATGAATACCTAATTGAAGACCTCAACTCAACAAATGGAACTTTATTGAATGGAAGGAAAATCCATACTTCCGAAAAATTAAAGGATGGCGATTTGATTAATTTAGGGGAGTCAAATATTTTTGAATTTTCTCTTGAAAAAATTATCTCCCCGAAAAAAAAGCCCGCGGTTAAAACCGATGAAAATTTTGATGAAGGCGTTGACCAAGATTTATTTTCTCAAATGAAAGCCGAGTCAGAATCTGATACCATTGAAGATGCCGAATCGCAGAAACTTGAGGAGGCGAAATTATTAAAGAAATTTTCCCAATTACCAACTTGGGTGGTCATTTTAGTAATTGCTTTGGGATTTATTATTCTATTTTGCATTATTCCCTTACTTTTCATTGAAATTACGAATCAGTGGTGTAATCTGTTTTCTGGATTCTTTAACGCGATTACACCGGGAACATGTCCCTAGAACTCAACATAAACCGGAGCATTTTTTGCTCCGGTTTTTTTTATGGAAGTTATAATATTTGTAACAAATTACATATGCAGCCTGAAAATAAACCTGTTTCCCCGAAGTGGAGCAATTCCACAAAGATCATTGTCACCCTGCTTTTTCTCGCAGGCGGCATTGCGCTGCTTATTCGATTTTCTAACCTGCTCAACACCCTCATTACCGCATTCATAATTGCAGTCCTTTTTCATCCTCTCGCAGAATGGATCAATAATAAAACCAGACTACCCTGGGCGTGGTCTGTAAGCATAATTTATTTTTTTACTGTCATTGCGGTTTTTGGCTTACTCACCGTTGGCGGCATCGCCCTTATTAATCAAATTGACGGCTTGATAAAATTTCTACAAGACACCCTTTATCAGCTCCCGACATTTTTTCAGCAATTTGAAAGCACGAAAATTAGTATTGGTCCATTCAATTTTGACTTTAGTTACATCAATTGGGACCAGGTAGGAAATCAGCTTCTATCAACCGTTCAACCTATTTTAACGAGAGTTGGGAACTTTTTTGGTGGTATCGCAACTGGAACGGTTGGAGTGATTGGCTCATTCCTATTATCATTGTTGATTTCATTCCTTGTTATCACTGAAACGGAAGGTGCTCGAAACCGGATCCTTAAATTGGAAATACCGGGTTACCAGGAAGATTTCAGGCGTCTTGGAATAAAATTAAACACAATTTGGAATAAGTTTGTGCGCGGCCAGGCATTGATTTTTCTCGCACGATTTGTCATGTACCTGATCATACTTAGTTCGTTAAGGCTGCGCTTTGTTTTGGGGATGGCTTTATTGGCGACATTGGGGAATTTCATCCCATATATCGGAGTGGCCATTGTCTGGATCATCAACTTTTTTGTTGCCTTGTTTCAAGGCACAACAATTCTTGGATTAAATCCATTCCCATATGCCATGATGGTTATGGGAGTCGGTTGGATCCTCGATAATGCTTATGATACTTTTTTTGCTCCCAAGATAATGGCAAATGTTTTAAAGCTTCATCCAGCGGCAGTTCTTGTAGCTGTCTTGATTGGGCTTAATCTGTTTGGAATTCTGGGAATGTTTCTGGCGCCACCTTTGCTGGCATCGTTAAAAATTTTGTTGGAATATTTTGAGAAGAAACTGCTTGATCAGGATCCTTGGGACACTGAAAATGAAATCCTTGACTCATCACCCCCACCGCTTTTTCTTAACAAAGTACTTGCGGGAATGAAGAAGAACTACTATCGATTAATAAAGAGTTTAAATTCCAAGGAGCGAAAATGAAAGACCAACCTGAAACAAAAATCACAACGCTTGTAGAAACTGAAGATTGTTATTTGTATACTGCCGAAGAACCAGATGGTGAAATAACTTATCATTTACAGATCGGAAGTGTTACGCAACATTTTTTCTTGGAGGAATGGCAAGAAGCATTAGACTTCCTTAAAAAAGTTGTTGCATCATTTTAAAACTAGGAAGGGACATATTTTTGATGAACCTTGATGATATCCAGAAATTTAAAGCGATAGATCCTGATAATATGCTTGGAGAAATCCAGGGACTTCCTGATCAGTTAGATCTTGCCTGGAGGACAGCAGACAAATACCCTCTCCCGAAACAAAAAAAATTTTCAAATGTGATCATCGCTGGAATGGGCGGTTCCGCGATCGGTGCCGACTTGCTGGCTTCATACTCAGCGCAATTATGTGAAATCCCGATCAGCGTTATCAGGGGCTATCAACTCCCATTGTGGGCAAACGGCGATCAAAACCTGGTAATCTGTTCTTCACATTCCGGAAATACGGAAGAAACGCTTTCAGTTTTTAAAGAAGCGATCTCAAACCAATGTACGATCATGAGCATTTCCACCGGTGGAATGTTGTTGAAAAATACCGAAGAAAATGATCTTGTTGGTTGGCAATTTAACCATCATGGTCAGCCACGATCTGCCGTTGGTTTTTCCTTTGGCATGCTGCTTAACCTATTTTCCCGACTGAAATTAATTGGCGATCAAACATCTGCTTTGGAAACCACAATAGCTGCTTTAAGGGATTATATAAAAAAGGTTGATGTTGATGTCCCTGTAGCTCAAAACTTGGCGAAGCGTATTGCCGGTCAGGCATTAAACAGAAATCTGGTCGTTTTGGGAGCTGAGCATTTGGAGCCAATTGCCCGCAGGTGGAAAACTCAAATTAATGAACTCGCAAAATGCTGGTCACAATTTGAATTTATACCTGAGGCTAACCATAATACGCTTGCTGGATTGGTGTTCCCGGAAGCGAATATTTATAATACTTATGCATTGTTTCTCAATTCTGAAAATTATCATCCCAGAAATCAGAAAAGGCTGGAGTTAACTTTTTCAGAATTCATGCTGGCAGGGATGTGTACAGACAAAGTATTTTTCTCGGAAAAATCATATCTCAGTGAGATCTGGAAAATGTTAATACTCGGTGATTTTGTATCATATTATCTGGCGATGGCATATGAGATTGATCCGACTCCTATAGAGGCGCTTTTAAATTTTAAAAAATCAATGTTGAATTAATTTTCTATTTTGCTGGAGTAATCCGGTTATTATTGAATATAGTAATTAGAACATACTTGCTATAGAATATACCTAAATGAGTGATTATTCCCGTAAGATTCTGCATGTTGATCTGGATGCATTTTTCTGTTCTGTAGAAGAAAAATTTGATTCCTCATTGGTCGGTAAGGCTTTTGCGACAGGCGGATCGCCAGATGGAAGGGGAGTTGTTTCCTCGTGTTCGTATGCCGCCCGACAACAAGGCATACATTCTGCAATGCCGATGAAAATAGCATTACGTATATATCCGCAATTATTACTTGTACGTGGCCATTACCGGGATTATAGCAACCAATCCAGAGAAGTGATGAAAATCATAAGTGAATTTACGCCTCTGGTTGAACAAATCTCAATCGATGAGGCCTTTTTAGATGTCAGCGATCTTCCTGTTGAACCAAAAAGGATCGCTTCTGATCTTCAAATGACCATCTATTCCAGATTGAATTTACCTTGTTCAATCGGAGCTGCAACAAATAAATTGGTAGCAAAAATAGCGACGAATATCGGAAAATCAAAACATTGTGGAAATACTCCACCTATGGCAATAACCATAATTAATCCGGGAAACGAAGAATCTTTTCTGGCACCGCTACCTGTAATTGAAATGTGGGGTATCGGCCCTAAAACGGCAGAAGAATTTAATAAGCTGGGTATTAAGACAATCGGTGAAATTGTAAAATTTCCAGAAGAAATCCTTGTGAAGAAATTTGGTCATTATGCCTATGACCTGATTCAGCGAGCCAAGGGAATTGATAACCATCCTGTATCGGAATTGGAAGGTATTAAATCAGTCAGCAATGAGACAACTTTTTTCACCGATATCGAAGACCGCGATCAACTTCTTTTGGTATTAAAGCAATTGTCTGAAAAAGTGGCAATGCGATTAAGACGAAAGCATCTGTCCGGGAAAACAGTAAAAATTAAATTGCGGTGGCCTGATTTTCAAACCCTAACCCGACAAATGACCCTGTCACAGCCGACAAACCAAGATTCGATTATCTATGATTCTGCGAGAGATTTATTTAAATTGGAGTGGTCAGCGGGAAGACCGGTTAGGTTAATTGGAGTTGGCGTATCGCATTTAACCCCGGAGATACAGCAGCTTTCTCTTTTTAATAATTCATATCAAAAGGAAAAGAAGCTTCTCAGTACAATCGATGAATTACGCGAAAAATTTGGTGAAAAATCTATTCAAAAAGGAATCGACCCTGAAAATTATCGATCATGGAAGCATTAATTTTTTATGGTTTTTCTGTATAGTCTAATGATTTTAGGAGTTATTGATTCCCATGAATATGTCTGTGCATAATCAATGCTGCTGCGGCTCATTTGTGCTCTCAGCTCCGGTTTGCAGATCAACTGGGTAAGCTTTTCCTCCAACGCTATCGGATCATTATGTGGAACCGTGAAGCCGGTTTTGCCATTCTGGACCAGATGCTGTAATCCGCCAACCTGAGTGGCAACGACAGGTGTTCCGCAAGCCATGGCTTCGAGAGCAACCATGCCAAAGGATTCATAATTTGATGGCATCACCACAATTTCTGCTGCGGAATAGTAATACTGGAGTGTATTTTGATCTTTTTTCCCCATAAAAAGAATCAGATTACCGACACCTAATTCCACACATAAAGTTTTCAGCCGATTAATTTCAGGTGTACTGGTGCCATTCCTTGAATCAGGTTCACCTCCGATAATATAAAGATAATGAGGGCAAGTGGAGAGTATATCGGAATTACGCATTTGAGCGATTGCTTTTATCAAGGTATCAATACCTTTTAATGGCTCGATTCGGCCGACAAAAAGAATCATCTTTTCATCTGAAGGGATGTTCAAAAATTCTTTTGCTTCTTCGCTCGCGATGGGGTAAAAACGGCTTGTATCTACCCCGGGAGGAACGATGCATATTTTTTCTTTTTCAGCAGAATAAAATTTGACAAGCTGTACTTTCTCATCAATAGTTGAGGCGATGATTCGATCTACCTGAGCAATTACTTTTTTTTCACCTTCGATTCGATATTCCCCTTCAACTTCCTCAGGGGACATGGCAATAATATTTTTTAATAAAGCCAGGGTGTGGAACATATGAACCACCGGGATATTCCATTTTTCTTTCAATTGAAGGGCGGCTAATCCAGACAGCCAGTAATGGCTGTGAATCACATCATACTTTATATTCTTTGCATCAGAAAAATTCAGGATCCCTTCAACAAACTCGTGAATATAATTTTGAAGCTCTGACTTTGGTCTTGGAATTTCGGGACCAGCCGGGATGTGAACCACACGATTTCCGAAACCAAGCTCATGTAAGACATGCGGGACATGTTCATCCTGAGAACGGGTGAAAACATCTGCATGAATACCCAGGCGTCCAAGATATTTTGCCAGATCCCGGACATAGACATTCATTCCCCCGGTATCTTTTCCACCAAGGGTGGCCAGGGGGCAGGTATGGTATGAAATTAATGCAATATTCATAATCTCCTGTCAATTATAATTATTGGCTGTTATAATCTGCCGCATGCCACCGTAGCTCAGCTGGCAGAGCAGCCGCTTCGTAAGCGGCGGGTCAAGGGTT
>CAZBNE010000024.1:12850-27527 GCA_964493155.1 uncultured Pelolinea sp. | reverse complement strand
GTTCGGGCGCGTAGCTCAGCTGGTTAGAGCGCACGGTTCACATCCGTGAGGTTCGGAGGTTCGAGTCCTCTCGCGCCCATTGTTTATTTAATATTCACATCCGTGTCCCCTGTGGAGGTGCTGCGCATGCAGGCACTTCGACAGGCTCAGTGCACGTAAACATCCTGCGGGTACGCTGTGTTATCCTTTAGCGAACTTAAAATAATTGAGGATCGCCAATGGGTCCTTCTTTATGGTGCTTTGTATAATAGTTCAGATATAATTTTGATATTTGAGATAAACCAATTCATCAGGAATACTATTCTCGCTTGAAAGATGGGAGGAGTGGAAAGTTGAAATGAACGCTCTGTTTCATTTATTGAATCCCGCCCTAACTACCCCCTCCTATTTTTTCGGCGTCCAGGAAAATGACCTTTGCTCAAGACAAGGCAAGAGAAAGCCAAAGAGATTATGAATTGCCCTAAAAAGAGAAAAACAATTTGGGCAGTAACTGTGTTTTGTGCAGTCAGCTGGGCTTATGCCTTGGTTGCGCGTTTCACCAATTTTTTCATGGCGCCGCGACCTGAGAAAGTAATCCTGCTAGGTGCAGCCTTGATCCTCTGCAGTATTTTCTCAATATTGGTTTTCTTTAGCCCTTTGCCCAGAAATGCCAGCAATATCACCACAAGAAAACTTCAGAAATTCATATTGCCCGGCGCGTTAGCAGCTTTAGCCCTGATGCTATTTGCCATACCCCCTTTGTATTTTCCGGAAACCCATACTCTGGAGATAACACCCTATTCTTATCCAGAAGAGGGATCATTGACTATCCTTTCCATACAACGTATTGAAATGCCCGATGGTAATAAAGAAACCATCTATCCATCCCAACTGGAACTTAAAGGGAATTGGATAATAGAGCCGGACGGCGAAGCAGTGACGATAAAGAGTAAACCTGAAGCCAGGCTCAGTTTCTCGCAATTAATGCAGGCTGGCATTGAGATCAAGTTCAGGACTGGACCCCAGCAAAACCAGGCTCGCATTGTGTGGGATGGGCAGGAAAGTCTCCTGGATCTTTATTCACCTGCTGTTGGCACTCAAAGCCTGGTTCTGTCACCTCCCCTGGACTACACAAGAGCTGATCTGACGCGAAAGATATTGGTTGGTTTTGCTAAAGTCACCGAATTCATAGGATTAAGTGCGATTCTTTATCTTTTAATGATCCTGTTCCTGTTGTTTTCCTGGAGGAGCCTTAAGACTCTAATTTTTGCCGCTACATTGTTATTAGTCCTCATTCCGCTGGTCAATATCGCCGATCCTGCAGTTCATTTCCAGGATCCCCAACTGGAAGCCGCTGTACGTGAATTTCTGAATCAACCTGATGGGATGCTTCATCAGCATAAACTTCTAACCATTGCCAGGCTTGACGCATCCGAGCGTGGAATCACCAACCTGGAAGGGATCCAGATGCTGCGTAATTTGGCTTCCCTTGACTTAAGTAATAACCTGATCACGGATATCACACAAATCAGTCAATTGATGCATTTAAGGGAACTGAATCTTCAAGGTAATTCAATAAGCGTGATAACACCTCTTATCAAATTAAGAAAATTGAATACGCTGAATCTTCGTGAAAATCCAATTTCAGATTTCGATCCCCTCAGCCAGATAACAAGTTTGCATGAACTTGACCTTAGCAATATTCACCTGGAAAACTTACACTCGATTGCTTCCTTGATCGAACTAAGAACTCTTTATTTGCGTGATAACCTGATTGAAGATATTTCATTGCTTGTCAAGTTTAATCATCTTCGCAAGTTGGATCTACGCAATAATTTGGTCAGTGATATCTCCGCGCTCGCGGAATTAACCAATCTCGAGCATCTTGACCTTCGGGATAATTCCATTACAGATATCATCCCCCTTATAAAAATGACTCATATGCGTGAGTTGGATCTGCGCGGTAATTCAGTAAGTGATATTACCCCTCTTGCAGCAATGGTTAATTTACGATCCCTCGATCTACAGGGAAACCCTGTTTCGGACCTCTCCACAATCCGTAGGCTGGGAGATATCGAGGATTTAGATCTATCCTTTATCCCTCTGGGTGACAAGATTACACTTCTGCGTGGTTTTACGAACCTCCGCCGCTTGAGCATCCGTAATTGCGATGTAAGTGACATTTCAATAATATCTGAACTGATGACCAAGGGCGCCTTGCAGGATGATCCTGTTTATGCAATATTTGCCAGGGTGGATATTCGAGATAATCCCATCCCGCACGGAACAACCGACGGATATGCCGCCCTCCGTCCTTTCTGGGAAAGAATCTCCGAGCGAATACCGTTTATTCTGCCAGCATTTAATACACTGGCTGCACCCACCTTTTCCCATCAGGGAGGGTTTTATGAGCAGGATTTTCAGTTAACGCTCACAACACAGGATCCCCAGGCCGAGATCCATTACACTCTGGATGGCTCTGAACCCACCAGAGATTCAACGCTTTACAGCCAGCCGTTGCATATCCAGAGCCGTATCGAAGAACCCAACCTGCTTTCAACTATCAACACAACATCTCCACGCTGGATCGAACCACTTGGCGTTTTCAATAAGGCAACAGTGGTACGCGCCAAGCTTTTCCACCCGGATGGGTCACACAGTGAAACCTCAACGCATACTTATTTCGTGGATGAGGATATATCTGAACGCTTCAACTTGCCGGTCGTATCCCTGACCACAGATGCGGATAATTTCTTTGATCATGATCACGGGATCTATGTCATGGGCAGGATTTGGGATGATGAATATACGCATGATCTTCCCACCTGGCAAAAGCAGCCGGCGAATTACCATCAACACGGAAGTCTTTGGGAGCGACCTGTCCATATAGAATTCTTTGATTCTTCAGGCATGAGGCTGATGGCGCAAAATGGCGGAGTGCGCATTCATGGTAATTGGTCCAGATCATTCAGGCAAAAAACATTGCGCCTCATTGCAGATGACTGGTATGGAGATTCAGACAGTTTCCAGTATGAGATATTTTCAGGTTTGACTGATACAGTGAAAGGCGAACCTATCACGAATTTCAAGACACTGCTATTGCGCAACTCCGGCAACGATTGGGATTACAACATGTTTGCAGATGCCTTGATCCAGTCACTTATTAGCCACACTTCTCTGGATGTCCAAGCTTACCGCCCTGTGATCATGTTTCTCGATGGCGAGTACTGGGGCATTCACAACCTGCGCGAGCGTGTAGATGCGGATTATCTGGCAGCCCATTATCAACTTGAACCAGATCAGGTTGTAATCCTGGAAAAAAACGGATTGCTTGCGGATGGCTTACCGGGAGATGAAGCCCCTTACCTGGCATTGGTGGATTACATTAAATCACATGATCTTTCCAGCCCTCAGGCTTACAGACATGTTATCTCACAGCTGGATACTGAAAACTATATCGACTACCTGATCACAGAGATCTTTATTCGCAATACCGATTGGCCGCATACAAATATTAAATTTTGGCGATACAAGATAGATGATTACCATCCGGATGCTTCATATGGGCAGGATGGACGCTGGCGCTGGATGCTATATGACACCGAACAGGGATTTGGTCTGCTAAAAGAAGAGCTTGAATCCTATAAATTCAACACTTTAAAGGATGTTTTAAAACAGTCAGGCAATAGCGCAACCTTGCTGCCTGAAATGGTAAAGAATCAGGAATTCCGAATTCAATTCATTAACCGCTTCGCTGATCACCTGAATACAACATTTGAATCACAGCGCGTTATCAGTATCATCGATAAAATGCAAGCTGTCATAGCCACAGAAATGCCCGAACATATTCGGCGCTGGCGCACCATGAATGATTCGATGGAGGTATGGCAGGAGAATGTGGATCGGATGCGAACCTTTGCTCATGAACGGCCTGATTATATGCGCCAGCATATTGTGGAAACTTTCGAACTGTCAGGAACAGCGACAATCACGCTTGAAGCCGATAGCGCCAAAGGTCATATCCGTATCAACTCCCTTGATATCCTCCCGGGAACACCCGGTGTAAAGAATGTGGAAAAATGGAGTGGAATTTATTTTAAAGGTATCCCAATCAGTATCTCGGCAATAGCAGAGCCCGGTTTTGAGTTTGAAAGCTGGGATGGCATAGATCAGAACGAGGCAAACTTGCAGCTAAGCCTGGATAACGATCTTGTTCTGACAGCTAACTTTATCCATATCGAGAATTAACCCTCGAAAAAAGACTCCTCAAATACTTGAAAAATCTATTTACCCAAAGGAAAAAGTTCGGTTAACCACTTCACTCTGAGGGATGGATTAATTTCCCCTGCGGGTACACCACGTAGTCTTAATAGCTGCATTTTTTTAATGGTTCAAATGCGCGCCCTCTGTGTGTGCTGTGCAAACAGCTAAAGGTGCAAATGAGTCGGATTCAGAGGTTTGGCGCTGCGTGATACTACGTGAGCACCCCACAGGATTCTGTGCAATCCTTTCGCAAACAATATCTTATTAAAGATCTCCAATTATCCTGTCTATGTTATGTTTTATAAATGAGTTCAGATATAATTTCAATACTTAAGTGAAATCAATTTATCAGAAAATATATTTTCGCTTGACGGTGTGAGGGGTGGAAAGTTAAAATGAACAATCTGCATCTTTTGTCAAATCTCACATAAATTACCCTGTTAGAATTTTTTTCGGCTTCTATGGAAAAGAAATTTACTCAAGATAAAGCAGTAAAAAGCCAAAGTGATGATGAAGTACCATAAAAACAAAAAATTAATCTGGGCAGCCACCTTGTTTTGTTCAGTTTGTTGGGCTTACGCTCTGGTTGCGCGTTTCACCAATTTTTTTATGGCATCCCGGCTGGAGAAAGTGATCCTGTTGGGTGCAGGCCTGACAGGCAGCAGCTTGGTCTCCTTAACAGTTTTTTTTGGATTATTGTCCGGGAAAATCATCTTCAATCAAAAAGCACTATTAAAAATCACTTGTATCAGCAGCCTTGTGGCATTCGCCCTTCACCTTTTCATCTTTCCCCCAATTTACTTCCCCGAAAATCATGTGCTTGAAGTCATTACTAATCCGCATTCGGGGAATGAGAATTTAACAATTCTTTCCATCCAACGGGTTAATCTGCCTTCGGGCAAAAAAGAACAGGTTAATCCGGCACAGATAGCAATGCAGGGCAGTTGGCAGATTACCTCAGATGGTAAAACTTTAGCTTCGTATTATGAGCCGGAAGACAGGATCAGCTATACCCGTTTAATGCAAGCAGGCATCGAAATATCTTTCGAGACTGGACCTAACCAAGGACAAGCGCTCATCATCTGGGATGGTCAAGAATATTCTCTTGATCTATCCTCTGGCAATGAAGGCACTCACACAATCCTTCTGAAGCCTTTATTGGACCTTGAGAATGCTGATTCAACCCGAAAAGCGCTGGTTATCCTGGCTTATCTTGCAGAAATCCTGGGTGTAGCAACGATCATTATGATCCTCTTTGCCCTGCACAAGACATGGAAATTGAGAAATCACAAGCTGCTCTTGACAGGTTTTTTCTTCTTAGCATTGCTTTTCCCTGTTGTCAGTGTTGCGGATCCAGTCGTTATCTTTCAGGATCCACAATTAGAGGCTCTAATACGCGAGATCATCAAGCAACCCGAAGGAAAAATTCACAAGCATAAATTGCTGACAATTGCCAAACTTGATGCTACGGATCGCGGAATTAACAACCTGGAAGGTATCAACCACCTGCGTAACCTGGAAGAACTGGTATTACGCGATAACCGCATCACTGACATAACTCCCATCAGTCGTTTGACACGCCTGCGAGAACTGGACCTGCGCGGAAATTCTATTGCAGATATTTCGGCTCTTGAGGGTTTGCATTTACTTGAAGATCTCAACCTGCGGGGAAATCCTGTGACTGATATTTCTCCGCTGGGTCAGTTAGCCGAGCTGGAGGATCTGAATTTAAATGGCATCCCGGTGGGCAAGAATATTGATTTACTGCGTGGATTTCATAAACTCAGCCGTTTGAATCTTCGCGGATGTGAGGTAACGAACCTCTCAATTTTGGCTGAATTAATGGCACTGGGAGCTCTTCAAGATGATCCCATCCTTAGCACAGAGGCACAACTTGACATCCGCGATAATCCAATCTCGCTTGAACGTTCAGATGGTTATGCACATCTGCGCCCATACTGGCAGAATGTATCCGATCGGGTACCATTTGTGCTGCCTGAATACAATACTCTTTCAGCGCCGCTATTTTCATTTTCAAGCGGTTTCTACAAAAGCGCATTTGAATTGATATTATCAACTCCCGATGAAAAAGCTTCCATTCATTACACTCTCAATGGTTCTGAACCCACCCGGGAATCACCTGTTTACAGCCATCCATTACTGATCCAGGAGCGTCTGGATCAGGCCAACGTCTATTCGGAAATCAGCAGCATTTCCCCGCAATGGAAAAAACCTGTCAGTGAAGTGTTCAAGGCAACTATAGTGCGTGCAAAAGCTTTCAGCCAAGACGGTTTGCAGAGCAAAACAATAACTCAAACATACTTTGTTGATGCAGAGATCGCAGAGCGTTATACTCTGCCAATTATTTCAATCAGTGCGGACCCGGATCACCTGTTTGACGAAAAGCAGGGCATTTATGTCATGGGTCAGGACATGGAGGGGATTGATGATCCTTCCCTGAGAAATTACGCCCAGTCAGGGAAGGAGTGGGAACGCCCAGCGCATATTGAATTTTTTGATCCCTCCGGGAAACTGTTGATCAGGCAAACGGGTGGCATCCGAATTCACGGCTCTTCGATGCGTAAATATCCTCAAAAATCACTGAGACTATATGCAGATCCTTTGTATGACGAATCAAATTATTTTGAATATCGGTTATTTCCAAATTCCATGGATAAAGTTGAATCTCAACCCATATCAAGATATAAAACGCTACTGCTTCGTAATAGCGGTAATAATGATGAATACCCCATTTTTAGAGATACGATCATGCATACGCTCTTCAGGCATACATCACTGGATCAGCTGACCTATCATCCCGTCATTGTTTTTCTGAATGGTGAGTACTGGGGGATTTACAATCTGCGTGAAAACCTGGATGAATTTATGCTTGCAGATCGCTATCAAATTGAACCGAAAGATATTGTCATTCTGGAAAGAGAAGCCCAGATAAATTTCGGGCAGCCGGGAGATGAACTCCACTATCAATCCATGCTGGAATATTTTCGTTCCCATGATTTGACTATTTCGGATAATTTTAAGAATGTAACCAACCAAATGGACATTGAAAATTATGCTGATTATCAGATAGCAGAGATTTATTCTGCAAACAACAACTGGCCTTATGACAATATCAAGTACTGGCGTTATCAATCGGATACATACCAGCCGGATGCCCCTGATGGCCAGGATGGACGCTGGCGCTGGTTATTATTTGATCTTGATACTGGATTTGGATACGGAAAATATGGGGCAAATGATGATACTTTGCAAAGAGCAACCGGTGAATTCCTTTTTCGAAACCTGCTGCTGAATGAAGATTTCAAAACTCTATTTATCAATCGCTTTGCTGACCATCTTAATTCTATCCTTTTACCCGATCATGTACTTTCTGTTATCAATGATGCCAAGTCAGCACTTGATCCTGAAATCCCGGAACACATCGCCCGCTGGAATATCATGGCAAATTCAATAGATGTGTGGGATCATAATGTAGATATCATGCGTGCCTTTGCACGTGAGCGACCAGAGCATATTCGTCAACATATCATCAATTATTTCGATCTGCCGGGTACAGCCTCTATTAATTTAATGACAGACAGTACCAGGGGCTATATACGAATCAATTCTCTGGATATCACCTCAGATACGCCAGGAGTGGTGGATGCGGGCAAGTGGAGCGGGATTTATTTCAAAGGTATCCCGGTGAGCATTTCGGCTATTGCGAAGCCCGGTTTTGAGTTTGAAAGTTGGGATGGTGTAGATCAGAACGAAGCTAACTTACAGCTTAGCCTGGATGACGATCTTGCTCTGACAGCCAACTTTGTACCAGTAGAGCAATGAACAGGTTTGCTAGCAGCATGATGCATCAGGGTCAAGCCAAACCATTGATAAAGCCCAAGACTAAAATGCCATCCAATAGTTTTTGTGCCATATGATTCATCCAGGAATCTATTCAATAGAATATCGTCACATACCTAATGAATTCATAATTTAAATAGGACTGCATTCTATCCTTCAGGGTAGAAACGATTAATAATGAGAGCTTAATTTATTTTTTGGCAGGAAGGGCAGTAATAGATACTGCCGCCTAAATAAGCTGCTTTCTCGATGATCCCACCGCAGACAGCGCAGGGTTTGCCGACGGTCAGCTTGCTACATTTGGTGATATAGCCGCCTGGATTACCGAAAAGATCATGCTCCGTATCGCGTCCACCCATGTCCGCCATGCCTCTCAAGGTAGTCTTAACCGACGCGAACAAGGCATCCACTTCCTGCGGGTCCAGTGATGCAGCACTGCGTTTTGGATGAATTTTCGCGTTATACAGGATATCCTGCAGAACACCGTTGCCCAAACCGGGAACGCGTTGGCCGGTGGCAAGCAGCGCTTTGGCACTCAGTTTCTTCGTTTCTTCTGGTGCCAGAATGGCGTCAAAATACGCGCGGTCAAAGGCATCAAGCAATGGAGACGGTTTCTCTTTGGCACCCAGATAATAGGGATTGGTCACCTCGTCCATGCGAAAACAAAGGATGCCGCCATACATCTGAACTGATACATAAACACCACTGCCATCTTCAAACTTTAACAAAAGCTGGTGTTTCAGGGGAAGCGGCATTTCTTGTGTAAGGTAAGTCAGGTTTGTACCTTCAGATAAGGCAATAAATACATCCTCCACGCGGATCTCAAGCGTACCACCCAGCGGGTAGGCTTCTGAAATCGATTTGCCTGTCAGCAGCTCGGGGTATTGCCTGGGATCACCTTGATACCAGGTCAGTTTGTGCGGGGAATGTTCAGCTTCGACCTGAGTAATCTTTTTTCCAATGATTGTTTCATTTACCTGGCGGGCAATAATTGCCGCCTCCGGGATCTCCATCATGGCAACCTCCTGATATTTTACGCTCCTAATACATTCTAAACCCGATTCAATCAACGACCAAATAATTTGAATATCCCGTCTTGAGAAACGCTTGGTGAAAAGTAATGTTTATGAAAAATTAATACGATCCAAGATCCTGTTATTGTAATTATGGTATAAATTAACCCATTCTAAATAGAATTGGAGAAACATTTTTTAAAGAAGAGATGATAGGAAAAATAAGAAGGCTGGTCATTGATGCGCTCAAACCCATGGAACCCAATATCATTGAGCTCGCAAAGGTGATCAGCTTAAAAGACGGAGTTTCTGCTGTCAATATCAGCATGGTAGAGATAGACTTGAAAGTTGAGAACGCCAAAATCACGATTGAAGGGGACGATATCAATTATGAAGAGATTAAAGACCTCATTGAAGACATGGGTGGATCGATCCACTCCATCGATGAGGTAGTGGCAGGGAAAATGATCATCGACGACTCCGCCACCCTGCAGGATTAGTTAACCCCCAATTATGCAAGTTAAGAAGAAAGAAAAGGCTAGCCACATTCGCCAGCTTGTGACAAAGGTGAGCGAATATAATGAAATCGCCGAGATCGGTGGGATAGCACGCCGCTATTTCGCCATGAACGCGTTTGACGGCGTCCTCACCATCATTGGCGTCTTGATGGGTTCAATGACCGCCGGTGTGACCGATACACACGTTGTCATTACCACCGGGCTTTCAACCAGCATTGCCATGGGCATTTCTGGCTTGTGGGGCTCGTACCTGACCGAATCCGCGGAGCGCAAGCATGACCTGGATGAACTGGGCAGAAGTACCCTGACCAGTCTTAAGAAAAGCCGTATCGGGCGGGCGTCGCGCTTTGCCGCAGTGGTTGTTTCGCTTGTGGATGGGATCTCACCATTTGCAGCGTCATTGCTGGTGCTCCTCCCATTCTTTATCAGCGGTGTGTTCCCAAGTATTCAGATGGTTTATTACACAGCCCTGGGAGGAGCACTGCTGACCCTTTTCGCGCTGGGTTTGTTTCTTGGCAGCATTTCAAAAGACAATTTAATGATCAGCGGCATTAAGACGCTTATTGCGGGTATCGCTTCGATCATCATCGGCAGCCTGCTGAATGGCAATTAGATCCATACTTTGGAGCCTTAACAGGTAATTCGAGAAAATAAAAACCGGAGTGATCAACATTTCATAATTAATAAAAACAAAAGGGAGCCAAAATGCAGCCTGTTGAGATCAGTAAAAACATTTTCTGGATCGGTGTCAACGACGAGCGGACTGAACTTTTTGAAGGCCTGTGGCCAATAAAACAGGCTGGTATCTCTTACAATTCGTATCTGGTCAAAGACACGAAAACCATTCTGATCGACCTCTGCAAGGATATATATCAGGAAGACTATCTTACTGCCCTGAGAACATTGATCGATCCAAGAAAAATTGATTACCTGGTTGTCAACCACATGGAGCCCGACCACTCCGGTGCGCTGCGCGCCTTTCGTGAAATTGCCCCACAGGCGGTCATCCTGACCACCCAAAAAGCTGTGAAAATGCTTGAGGATTTTTTCAACATTAAGGATGCTGTCCAGGTTGTTACAGATGGCGAAATCCTGGAGCTGGGCAGCCATCAGCTGCAATTCGTGACAGCGCCCATGGTGCACTGGCCCGAGACCATGATGACCTTTGAAACAACGACAGGCATCCTGTTTTCCTGCGACGCATTCGGTGGATTCGGCAAGCTTTCCAACGGCATTTTCGATGATGATTACAGTGACCTCGCATTCTACGAAAAAGAATCTCTACGCTACTACGCCAATATCGTCGCAGCGTTCAGCAAGCCGGTATTAAATGCGGGAGAAAAACTGGCAGGTTTGAAAATCAACATCGTCGCCCCATCGCATGGTCTTGTTTGGCGCAGCAATCCCGGGCGCATCATCACTCTCTATCTGCAGTGGTCTGAATATGGCAAGGGGGGCGCCCAAAAAGCTGTCACGTTAATACATGGATCCATGTACGGTAATAGCGATCGCCTCGCGCTTTCAGTTGTTAAAGGGCTTGAAAATAGCGAAACTCCGTTCGATGTGTTTGATGTGACTACCACCCATCCCAGCTATATCCTACCTGCACTGTGGGTCAACCAGGGCGTGGCCATCGGGGCGCCCACCTATGAAGGCAGCCTGTTCCCTGCCATGGCGCAGGTGCTTTTATATGCCGAATTTAAACGCGTGTTTCACAAAGACGCGGTCTACTTCGGCAGTTACGGATGGGGCGGCGGCGCGACGCGCTATCTGAATGCCCAGCTCGAAAAAATGAAATGGCAGCTGCTGGACACCCTGGAATTCCCCGGCGGACCCAGGATTGAGACACTCGCGCAAGCCATGGACCTTGGAAAGCGCTTTGGGGAGCGCATTAAAAATTCATAATTTTATATTTTTTGTTTATTGAACCGTTGACTACGACAAGCTCAGTCAACGGTTTTTTTTAATGAAACCAAAGTTGTAATCATGCGTATGTAAAAATGAAATTAATGATTTGATACTGGAGGTTATCTTATGGAAAATCGAAATGGTGTTGTATGGGGAATCCTGCTAATACTTTTGGGCGGCTTCTTCCTGATCACCCGCCTGTATCCTGATCTGGTCGGATTTGTTCAGTGGCCGTTCTTCATCATAGGCGTCGGATTGGTATTCCTTTTCTCGGCAATTCTCACCCGCACTGGCGGGCTTGCCATCCCCGGCTGCATCATCAGCGGCATTGGCGGCATCCTTTACTGGCAGACCCTGACCGGCCGCTGGGAATCCTGGTCCTACATCTGGACGCTCATCCCCGGTTTTGTCGGGCTGGGTGTTATTTTTGCCGGCTTGCTGGACCGTAATCGCCCGCACTTTGACAGCGGCGGGCTGGTGCTGATGGCGATCAGCGCGATGGGCTTCATGGCTTTCGGCTCCGCATTTGGCGCCCTGTTCGGCTTCAGTTTTGATATAGGTACGCTCTGGCCGTTGTTGCTGATCGGTATCGGCATTATCACTCTCTTCAGCGCCATCTTCCGCAAGCGTTAATCTATAATAAGGGGTATGCCAAATAAACAAGACATACCCCATTTTGAAAATACTACCGCCTGGCTGCTGGAAAGCCAAACACCCTCAATCCGCTACCTGACGCTGACCCGGATCCTGGGCCTGCCGGATAACGATCCGGAGGTTTCCAAAGCCAGGCTTTCCATTGCCTCCACACCGCCTGTTTCAATGATCCTGGCTGCCCAGCGACCTGAGGGGCACTGGGCGGATGCCAAACATATTTACTCTCCAAAATACCGCAGCTCCCACTGGACTATGCTGCAGCTGGTTGAACTTGGGCTGGATCCTGAAAATGAACAGCTCCAAAAAGGCGCAGATTCCACGCTGGCAATAATCCAGGAAGGCAAAACGAATTATCTTAGATTGCAGATGACAGGATTCGGCTGTTTCTGGGGAGACTGGCTGCGCTATCAGCTGTACTGCGGCAAAGGGAATGATCCTTTTATGAGCAAGGTGATTGACTTTCTCTGCGCCGACCTTGGCCGCAGCGGGAGATGCCGCTATAACTCCGACCTGCCCTGTGCGTGGTCTGTGGTGCGCGGATTGTACGGCCTGGCGCTCATCCCCGAGCGATCCCGGGACGAAAAGGTTAAATCGGCCATCCAACAGGGAATCCACTTCCTTCTGGAAGAATATGATCTGCTGACAGCGAACTATCCTTGCGATAATAAACCTCACCCATTATGGGATAAATTGAGTTTTCCAATCTTTTATCATGCAGACAGGCTTTTTGTGCTGCGAGTTTTAAAAGACCTCAACGCATTGGATCACCCTGCTGCACAGAAAACCCTGCAGTGGCTGCTGGAAAAGCAAACCAATACTGGCATCTGGCGGGGCGGCAGCCCTTTAGCCGACCGCACCCGACCCTTCCTGACCAGACCAGATGGCGTTGAGCGGTGGATCACCCTGCACGCACTGGAAGTTTTACCTTGAACCAGTGAAAAAATGCGCGGATGATACAATTCTGATCCCATGGATTTCCCTAAAACACTTAATTTAAAAAGTGGCATCCTGGAACTTCCGCAGTACCTGCCAGACGCAACCTTTGGACAGGTACGCGCTGTCGATTCTGCCGCCACAGCTTCGTGCGGCATCCAGGCGCTGATGATGAACACCTTCCACCTGATGCAGAAACCCGGAGCCAGCACGGTCAAATCCCTGGGCGGGCTGCACCGCTTTTCGGGCTGGGAAAAAGCTATTTTCACCGATTCCGGCGGGTTCCAGGCTTACTCGCTCATCCGCCAGAACAGCAAGTTCGGCAAATTGACCGATAATGGCATTTCCTTTTTGCCGGAAAGCGGCGAACGCAAATTCCAGCTGACACCTGAAAAATGCATCCAACTGCAGATCAGTTTTGATTCAGAGGTCATCTTCTGTCTGGATGACTGCACGCATGTAGACGATCCACGATCCGAACAAGAAAAATCGGTCGAGCGCACCATCCGGTGGGCGCAGCGCTGCCGAATTGAATTCGACCGGCTGATGGATGAAAAAAAAATAAGCAGCAACCTCCGGCCAAAACTGTTCGGTGTGGTACAGGGCGGCAATTCACCTGAACTGCGCCGGCGATGCGCTGAAGCCCTGCTCGAAACCGGCTTTGACGGCTATGGATACGGCGGCTGGCCGCTGGATGAAGGCGGCAGCCTGGTGGAAGACATGATCGCCCTGACGCGCGAACTGATCCCAAGCGAATTTCCCGTCCATGCCCTGGGGATCGGGCATCCACCTTTTATCGCGCGCTGCGCTGTGATGGGGTACGGATTGTTTGACAGCGCCATGCCTACACGCGACGCCCGCCATGGGCGGCTGTACCGTTTCAAATTTATCCCCGAACCGTCCCAACTGGCAAAGTCTGCGGACTGGTTTGAGTATGTTTACGCGACCGACAAACGTTATATCAAATCTCCGGATGCGGTTGAAGACAGCTGCGGTTGTCCGCTCTGCCAGACCTACTCGCTCGGTTACCTGCGCCATCTCTACAAACTGAACGACATCCTTTACCAGCGCCTGGCTACCCAGCACAACCTGTGCTTCATGGCTCGTCTGATGCGTCTGCTGAAAGCTGCGTAGCGTTATGGACGTACCCAATCCCGAGGCAAAGGCTGCGCTTGAAGCAATTTTACATAAAGCCAAATATCAGACCATCCAGCCGAAACTGATCGAAGCCCTTGCTGCTGAAGAACTTGCCAAAGGCAGAAGACTCAAGGACGCCATCAAAGAAGTTACAAAACGCCTGCATCAGGCAGGCGGGGCATATTTCGGGACAGTTCCGGATTACGCGAGATGGGCAGAGGAACTGATTGGATTACCCGCCGACCTGAACAGCTCACAGGTAAAAGATTACTGTCTGAAGGTGATGCAAGCCCATTCCTCTACGCGGGAAAGGCTGCCAATACTTGAAGATTTTTTCAATACAACACTCGCAGCAGTATCACCAGTTGATAGTATCCTTGACCTGGCTTGCGGATTAAATCCACTCGCCAT
>CAZBNE010000024.1:0-12750 GCA_964493155.1 uncultured Pelolinea sp. | reverse complement strand
CAGTTCGAAAAATTGATGGCGAACCGTAATTGGCAGGTGGCAAGATTCGAATTCAAGTCTGAGCTGGCCTTTTTGGTGAAAAAATGAGCCGCCTCAAGCTGATCGATGAAATGGTTGACAAGATTGCCTACAGCCGCAGTTACCGAAAAACAGGCATCCCACGGAAAACAATTGAGGATGTTCTCAAACGGGAAATCACGCGTTTTCCGAAGGAAGCTGACGCGCTGAAGAGCACGAGAGCCATCCTGCATAACGTCATGGCGCCTTATCTCGGCGATCCAGACTACAAAGCGGAAAGCATCAAACTTGAACAGATCGTTGTCAACCAGGAGAAATCAGAGAGCAAGGACTTTTGCCTCCAGATCCTCGCCCGGCATGATTCCACCAGAGAGCGGATGCCTTACATGCGTGAGTTCTATCAAACCATCCTTGAAATTACACAATCACCACATAGCATTCTGGACCTGGCTTGCGGACTGAACCCTTTCGCCCTGCCTTTCATGGGGCTGCCAAAAGGTGTTGAATATCACGCGTACGACATCCATCAACCGCGTGTCGATCTCATCAATTCCTTTTTTATATCTCAAGATATTCGAGCGCTTGCAAAAATTCGCGATGTGCTGCTTGATCCGCCGCAGTTAAATGCTGACGCCGCATTTTTATTCAAGGAAGCCCATCGCATGGAAAAACGCCGCAAGGGCAGCAGCCGTGAATTGGTCAATACGCTTAATGCAAAAGTGATTTTTGTTTCCCTTCCCAACCGCAGTCTGGATGGACAGCGTGACCTTCATCAGCGTATGGACACGCTTTTTAACCAGATCAGCGCGGATCTGGAAGGTGAGATAGGCAACCGCGCTTTCCCGGGAGAGACACTGTACTGGATCAGGAAAAGCAATGATTGATAAAGACCACATCCACGTTGATCCCCTTGCCTGGGCGCGGGACTATCTTCCTCCGAATGAATATCAAAGATTGCTGAATTGTCTTGATCATCCTTTAAATTTATCTATACGCATTAACACGCTCAAAACCAATCCCTCAGCAGCGATCGCGAAATGGTCTGCGCTTTATGGGTGGAAAGTTGAACCTATCCCTTTCTGCTCATCCGGTTTCTGGATTAGAAATTATGACACACCTCCCAGCGTGACCATTGAACACCGCCTGGGATATTTTTATATACAGGAAGCTGCTTCAATGCTGCCTCCGGAATTATTTGACCTGAAGGATACACCTGAACCTCTTGTACTGGATATGGCTGCCTCACCTGGCGGCAAGAGCACACATCTGGCCGCACTGACCCAGGATAGCGGATTGATGATCGCCAATGATGGCAGCCGTTCACGCATCCCCGCCCTGCAGATCGTGCTGCGTAATTGGGGAGCTGCTAACCAGGCTGTAACCTGCATGCCCGGTGAAGCATTTGGAAACATTTATGCAAATACTTTTGACGCGGTGCTGCTCGACGCGCCCTGCAGCATGCAGGGATTATGCACAGCCGAGTCGCACACTTCGCGAGCAGTCACCATCAATGAGATCAATACTCTCGCCACACGCCAGCTGCGCCTGCTGGAAAGCGCACTGCAGGCAGCCAAACCCGGAGGTCAGATCGTGTATTCCACCTGCACACTGGCACCGCAGGAAGATGAGCTGGTTTTGGCTGCTTTGCTTGAGCGTTACCCAAATCAGGTTCGCATCGAAGATATCAGCGCTCGGTTGCCAAAAGCCGCACCCGCCTTAACCGCTTTCGATGGACAGAGACTCCCTGAACAATTGCAGCATGCACTGCGGCTCTGGCCGCACCTGCTGGGGAGCGCGGGATTCTTTGCTGCCCGCCTGACAAAAACAGACCGCCTGCCGGAATCATTTGGCGGTTTTTCTCGTATTCCTGCGGCGCCTCTGCCCCTGAAGCCAGTTCTGCTCAAGGAAAAGCACAGGATCATTCAAGTGATAAATGGTTTTTACGGTTTTGATCTACAAGTGATATTAGATAAATTATCGCTCGAAATCGTAATGCATAAGGGATTGTATTACCTGGTTTCTGCCAAATTGATCAGTACAATGACTGCTCTTCCCCTACTTTCAACAGGATTAGCATTGGGAAAACCTTTTAAGGATGGGCTGCAAATCTCGCACGAATTTGCATCCCGATTCGGTGATCATTTCAGCAAAGGTGTCCTGTTGCTTGATGATAACGCCCTTGCGCCCTGGATGCGAGGCGAAGATATCCGCGGGTATCAGAGCGGAAACGCGCATAGCGGCGAAACTTATGTTGTACGTGATCAACTGGGCAGGAATCTTGGACGAGGTAAACTTTCGGAAAGCCGTCTAAAGAACCTGCTGCCCACCCGGTTATTTTGAAACTGCCATCTCGCCCAATTCATACAGCACCAGAGCCGGGGCAAGAATCGCCGCTGTTTCCATGCGCAAAATGCGTTTGCCCAGCGAAAAGAAGTGCACTTCGACGGCTCTCATCAGGTCGATTTCCGCAGGATCAAATCCACCCTCAGGACCGCAAAACAAACCAATGGAAGCGGGACGGACAACACCAAGCACCGACTTAAGATGATGATCTAGTTCGTCTTCCCAGGCGGCTAATACCAAATCGCTGGCAGAAGTTGAAGTTTTTAAAGCATCAGGAAATTTCAAGGGCAAATATACCTCGGGAACGCGCCCGCGCCCGCTCTGTTCGGATGCCTCGCGCAGGATCGCTTTCCAGCGTGAGAGATGTTTTTCGGCTCCATCAACCTGCTGGGCGAGAGTGCGCCGTGAGATATAAGGCTGAAACGATGAAACTCCAACCTCGGTGCCCTTCTGCAGGATCCATTCCACTTTTTCACGCTTGGTAAGCCCAAAGTAAAGCGTCAGCCGGATGCCAGGATCAGCATTTACCGAATGGTATGTGAGAATTTCTCCAAACCAGTGCTTTCCATGCGTTTGTGTTAATTGCACAATAAAAGCGTTTCCCTGATTATCCAGCACTTCAACCTGATCACCGGTTTGAAACCGCAGAACGCGGCTCAACTGGGCTTCCAGTTCTACCGGGAAACTCACATGCCCATCCACAATATTTTCGGGGGGGACAAAAAAACGGTGTTTTGTCATTATCGTTTCGTTTATAATCCTGCCGAAAGAATTATACCTATGGAAACCAACCCGACTGAAACGCGTAAACAACCGCAAAAGATCTACCGCTTTCTGGACTGGATCATGGCGCTGTTCGTGACCGTGCTGATCACCAGCAATATCGCCTCTTCTGCGAAGATCGTGGATTGGGGCTTCTCGATCCTGGGCGTGCGCATGGCTTTTGATGCGGGCACCCTGCTTTTCCCCATCAGCTACATCTTTGGGGATGTACTGACCGAGGTTTATGGTTTTAAGAATGCCAGACGCGTAATCTGGACGGGCTTTGCTGCTCTGGCGCTGTGCGCCTTGACGCTTGGCCTGGTGCGAGCTCTGCCCGGCGAACTGAACTGGCAGGCTTATGCCGGAAATGCAGCCTTTGACGCCATCCTGGGCGGCATGAGTTCCTTCGGTATTGTGGCTGCCAGCCTGGCAGCCTATCTGCTCGGCAGCTACAGCAATTCAGTCATCATGGCAGCTATGAAAGTCCTTTCACGAGGTAAAAACCTGTGGATGCGTACCATCGCGAGTACCATTGTGGGTGAAGGCGTGGATACGGTGATCTTTGTACTTATCGCCTCCCTGGCAGGTGTTTTTCCCTGGAGCACTTTCGCAAGCTTGACACTTACCAACTACCTCTTTAAGGTAAGTGTGGAAGCGCTTTTCACACCGCTCACTTATCAGGTGGTTAACTTCCTTAAGAAGGCGGAAGCTGAAGATTATTTCGATTTCGACACCCGTTTCATGCCGTTATAAATTTTTTCAACAATTCAATTCATAAAAAAAATCATTATCCAAAAGCCGGTCCTTTAAAACTGACCTGGGATATGCCAGTAGATTGAAGTTATTCTGTCAGCTTGGCAATGAAAACCCCCGCTAAAGCGGTCAGGCATAAAGTGCAAACCGGTAAATTTGATATGGCTTTTAGCGAAAGTTGACTGGCAATGAATAACGGCTGAGCGCTGAGAGTGGGTCATCTCGGCTTTGCGCGCGAGAACAGCCATGGCTTTGAAGTGCTTTGCTACTTTATGCTGGACAAATTCTTTACCGTGCTTTACAGCTTTGTCAAATCATTTGTAACTTAATACTAATTACCTTAAGAAAACAGAGGACTATATAAACTTCCTCTGTTTTTTTATTGCTAATTAAGCTGGTGGTTTGAGTCTGCATCCACCACTTGTCCAAATCCATCCTGGACAAGTACAGCATTTTTGTGATGTACCTGTATTACAACTTCCTGAACATGGAACTTTTGTTGGCGGTTTTGCTGTTGGCGGTACAGCTGTGGGTTGTAATTGATAACAACCACCCAGTTCCCTACCGCTGGCTTCGTATTTATAAGCCACCCAGCAAGTACTGTCCATCAGGTTTAGATCGCCGATAGGGTATAGTTTACTGTTCTCGTTGGGTGCGCCAGCCTGTTCTTCGCTCATGGAATCGTTGTAATCGAATTTGGCCGGATCAGCCAGTCCGCTGTCTGCCCAGGCCTTCCAGAAAAAGCGCGTACCGCCCGCCATGCCTTTTTTGATCGCCAGCTGGATAACGTTCCCGCTGGTCCGCTGCCAGGCAGAATCCGGGTCATTCAAAACCTCAGGTGAGAACAGCACTTCATCATAGCCGTCTCCATTGTCATTATCCGGCAGCACCGGGCGTGAGCCGCCGACATCGTCATTGCTGTCGCGCAGGACCATGACATCATCGATCGTCCAATCCGGGTGATTGCCTCCCTTGGCCCAAAGCAGAACGTCACCGCGGCCATCGCGATCGTTATCAAATTCAATTCCGTAATGCGCCGAAAGAAAACCATCATCGTCCGGACCAACCAGCTCGATGGAAAAGATAAAGAAGTCATCATCCTCAGCCAGTTCAATAAAAAGGAGGTCGTTTTCCTTTTTGTAGTCCATCACATCTCTAGTAAAAAGCCGCTCAAAATTTCCCAGGCGGAAAGAGTCGCCCAGCGCGATCTTTTGAGCGGCAGTATTGGATGTATCGATCTCGTCTTTTTCCTGATCAGGCGAACCCGGGTTGCCCGGAATGATAGTATGCGGGATAGCTGTAGAAGTGGGTATCTCCATTGTGGCTGCGGGTGCCTGTTCAAAAGCAGGCGGATTGGCATTTGCAGCAGCCAAGGCTTCCAGTGTGTATTGTGCGTACAATGCCTGAAGCGTCTGTTCCACCTCGGCTGCAGCATCGGAATGATCTCCACCGGTATCGAATGTGACACCGCAGGCAATTGAGATCACAAGTAACAAAGCAATAAAAATGAAACGCTGTCTGGTCTTTGCCATTCCGCATCTCCTTTTCTACTGTTCTTTCTGTTAACTCTATTTTCATTATACAAATGGATATCAGGCATTTCAAGTAGGTCTATGAGAACTAATCCCGTGTCGGAAGCTGAAGTGATTCGAGGAGGGAGTGAAAATCAGAAGTTGAATCTATTTCCCATGGATGACAACTGTATATTCCCCAAGCAATTTTTCCACCGGCAGCCTGGATATCAAATCGGCAAGATTGCCTCTGATAACCGATTCGAATTTCTTGGTCAGGTCATTGGCGATGGCAGCCTGACGGTCACCATAAACATCAAGCGCGTCTTTCAGGAAAGCCAACAGCCGATGAGGGCTTTCATAAAAGATCAAAGTATGCGGTGATTCCTGATCAACTTCCAAAAATCGCCTGCGTGCGCCGGGTTTGCGCGGCGGAAAACCGCGGAAGGTAAAGCTGTGCACCGGCAATCCCGAAAGAACCAATGCCATCACCAACGCTGTCGGACCTGGCACCGCCGAGACTTCGATATCCGCATCCAACGCCGCGCGCACCAGCGTAAAACCGGGATCGGAAATCCCCGGTGTGCCGGCATTGCTGACCAGCGCCACCTGTTTACCCGTCTCCAGGGCAGCCATTACCTTAGGAAGGTGCTTGCCCTCGTTACCTTCAAAAAATGAAAGCTGCGGCTTACTGATGCCAAAATGTTTCAGCATGATGCCCGTCTTGCGGGTATCCTCGCTGACCACCAGGTCCGCAGAACGCAGAGCCTCCAACGCTCTCAGTGTAATGTCACCCAGATTACCGATCGGAGTTGAAACAAGCATTAGCATGATGTAATTTAACCATAGAAAACGAAGTCGAATCCCTTTAATTTAATTAGATAAATCTTATCCAAATTCTGGACACCAGCATTTCGCAAGGGTATAATCTCGGTCGGAGACCTTATGAGTAAAAATCCTTCCCGCGAGCGGGTGAATCCGCAAATCATAGACACAACCCCCATCCGCCGGCCAACGTACATTAAAGTGCGTGCGCCGTCAGGTGAAACCTACGAGCAGCTTAAAGGCATGATGCGCAGCAAGGCGCTGCACACTGTCTGCGAAGAAGCCAACTGCCCCAACATGGGTGAATGCTGGGGCTCCGGCACAGCTACGTTTCTCATTCTCGGCGACATCTGCACTCGGCGCTGCGGTTTCTGCGACATCAAACACGGCAAACCGCTGCCAATCGACCTTGATGAACCAGAACGCGTCGCGCAGGCCGTGAAAGCCATGGACCTTAAACACGCCGTTATCACCAGCGTTGATCGTGATGACGACAATCTGGGTGGAGCGAGAATCTTCGCGCAGGTCATCCGGCGCATCCGCGAGGTACATCCCGGCTGCTCAATCGAAGTGCTCATTCCGGATTTTCGCGGCGATACTGAAGCTCTAAAGCTGGTCATGGCTGAACGCCCCGAGATCCTCAACCACAACCTCGAAACGATCCCGCGCCTGTTCTCCAGTGTTCAGCCGGCAGACAGGCTGGAATGGTCAAATGCCGTCCTGAGCGGAGCAAAAGAAATGAATCCTGAAGTGCTGACAAAATCCGGCATCATGGTCGGGCTCGGTGAAAATCTGGATGAAACCAGAGAAGTCATGCGCCTGCTGCGTGAATGGCAGGTCGATATCCTCACTATCGGTCAATATCTGCAGCCCAGCCGCAGCCACCTGAAAATTAAAAATTATTACACTCTGGAAGAATTCGCAGAACTCAAGCGCTACGGGCTTGAGATCGGATTCCGCTGGGTTGAAAGCCACCCGCTGGTCAGATCCTCATACCACGCAGCCGAACAGGTGCGTGCGCTCAGCCTGGTACACCAGCAACTATACGGATAGAGGGCGGTCTTCAAAGGAGGAGGAATGGAAGGTTTTCTAACCAAACAAGGGGATATCTTTTTCTGGACGCAGCCGAAAGCCACCAGCAGGATCTTTGAATTGCAGCGCGATGAAAAGCCATTTGGGACGCTTGAATTCAGAAGCATGTGGGGCACACTCGCGATATCCAAAGATCCGATCCAGGAATGGTCATTTAAGCGCGTCGGTTTTCTGACTCCACATATCACGGTGCGCATGCCCAATTCTGACAGCGATTACGCCTTGTTTGATCCCAAGGTATTCGGCGGTGGAATGCTGCATACACCCGATGGGCGGCCTTACCGCTGGGAGCCGCTCAACAACTGGCATACCAAATGGCGCTTCACGGACAAAAGAGGGGCGCCCATCATGACCTTTGTACAAGATGCGGAAGAATTCAAACTTTCCGACCTGTTTACCATCCAGTCTGAAGCCATTGTTGAATCCAGCCGCATTACCAACCAGGAATTTTCCATGCTGGTCAACCTGGGTTTTTATCTGGTTGTGCTGAACTCGATGGACGCCTCTGCTGCGGCAGCTGCTGCAGCCGCCAGCTCGATGTAGGATTCGCGCATGCTTTCCAACAATGTTACACGCATGCTGGAAGCGCGAAAGATCCGCTTTCAGGCGTATGAAGTGCCGGTTGAGAAATTGAGCGCCCTGGAAGTAGCGGATATCCTGAAGATCCCCCCGGACGATGTTTACAAGTCCATCGTCGCAAAACGCGCCAAAGCAGGCAAGCCCATTCTGGCCTTGGTGCCGGGTCCGCTGGAAGTGGATACAAAAAAATTGGCTTCGGTTTTAAATGAAAAGAAGGTTTTCATCACCACCCTTAATGAAGCGGAAAGTTTGACTGGCCTGCTCGCGGGCGGCATTTCACCGTTAGCGCTGATCAATAAGGGCTTTCAGGTACTGGTAGATTCCTCCGCGCAGGATAAAGAGAGCATCCTGGTGTCAGCCGGCCAGCGCGGGCTGCAAGTGAGGCTGAGCCCGGTTGATGTGGTGAAATTAACTAACGGCCGTTTTGCTGAAATCGCCGGATAATGCGAAACCACAGATGAGCACAGGTTCAAATTGATGAACACTAATTCGATTGGATTAACACTTATTCGAATTGATCAATCCTGATTACAAGATCCGCCTGAAAGTGAGGATATGGCATAGCCTGTCCTTTTTTTAAATCGTTGACTTCGACAGGCCCAGTCAATGATTGGGTAATTGATTTTCTTAAAATAAAAAGTCTTTTGATTTAAAGCCACTTGATATTCTTTACAGTATCGAAACGCTTTTTCATGACCTCGATCGCCTGGGGATTGTTGTCTACCAGTATGAAGCGCCTGTCCATTTCCAGGCAGACCGCACCGGTGGTACCTGATCCGGCAAAGAAGTCCAGTACCGTATCACCTAGGTTGGATGAAGCCTGCACAATGCGCCGGATGATCCCAACAGGCTTTTGGGTTGGATACCCTGTCTTTTCCTTGCTGTTGGTGCCCACAATGGTATGCCACCAGGTATCAGTGGGAAGTTTACCGCGCCTGGCTTTTTCCTCTCCAACCAAACCGGGAGCCATATAAGGGATGCGTTCAATCTCTTCGTAATTAAATATGTAATTCTTTGGATCTTTGGCGTACCACAGGATATTGTCGTGCTTGGCCGGCCAGCGTTTGCGCGTGCGTGCGCCATAGTCGTAAGCCCAGATGATCTCGTTGATAAAACATTCACGCCCGAAGATCTCATCCAACAGGACCTTGCAGTAGTGCACTTCGCGGTAATCAATATGAAAATATAAACTTCCGTTTGGTGTTAATAACCGAAAGGCTTCTTTCAGACGCGGCGTAATGAAGGCAATGAAATCATCGAATTTATCCGCATAGCCGCTCTCTCCTAGAATCTGCGTCTCATAGCGGCGACCCTTGAATCCGACCCGGTCGCCTTTATCAGAACCAACAGTGCGGATGCGCGTACGCGCCTGTTCACGGCCAGTATTAAAAGGGGGATCAATATAGATCAGTTGAATTGTGCCTGCAGGAATTGTTTTCAGAAACTCTAAATTTTCTCCAAAAAAGATCGTGTTCTTCACGCCATTCAACCTGTGATACCTTTGATGCCCGTCATCAGGAATTTAATCGCCAGATAGATGAGGAACAGGCTGCAGGCGCTGATCAGCCCTGAATATACTTTGTTGGTCATGAATTTCTTTCCACCGCTTATGGCTGTGGAAAGGGATGTATTCCAAACAAAATCCGCGCTGACATGCCCCAGATAAAAGCCCATTACCGGCCACAGCCCGACTGCCCTGGCCTGCAGCAGGTAGACAGCAGCCGCGGTCATCCACCAAGCATACCAAAATGGATTTGTCAGCGAAGTCATGATACCTATGCCGAGCATTTTTCCATAATCCAGTTTTTCACCCGCCTCGCTTCTTTGCGGCAACCGCAGTTTTCCTTTCAACGCCCCATATAACATGTTACCGCCCATCCACAACAGCAGCAAGCCTCCCAAAATCGCGATGGCAATTTGCATAGCTGGCGCCCCCAGAATACCTGAAAGCCCAAAAGTGATCAGCAAAACCATGAGCAATTCTATGAGCGCATGTCCGACTGAAACCAGAGGGCCTGTGATCCAACCCAGGCGCGGTGATTGGCTGATGATGGTGGTGGTCACCGGCCCCGGAGAAAGAACAGCGCCGATTGCCATGCCGAAAGAGAAAATAAAAATACTGGTGAAAGAATCGGTAGGGAGCATAATCGCCAATTTTAACACATGCGGATTCTTTACCCATTTTTCATAAATCATTTACAATGATGAAGACTGACTAAAGCAGGATAATTCTTGATTATCGAAAGGAAAAAACCATTGAGCAAATCAGAAGGGAACTTCTTAGATTGTATTGACACCTGGATTTCAAAATTGCCTAAATTAATCATGGGTGAGGTTTTTCGAGATCCTGGCAAATCTGCAATATTCTCGGTAGACATGATCAACGGATTCTGCCGGCAGGGCAACCTGGCCAGCAGCAGAATTGAAGCGATCATCCCTGCAATCACCGCTTTGATGCGCTCTGGTTGGGATCTTGGACTGCGTGATATCCTTCTGCTGCAGGATTGCCACACCCCTGAAGCGAAAGAATTCGCATCCTATGCTCCACATGCGATATGCGGATCTGAAGAAGCTGAAACCGTAGCGGAAATCCAAGCTCTGCCTTTTTTTAATGAGATCACCGTATTTGCCAAGAATTCGGTGGATTCTTCACAGAATACAGGCTTGCTCGCCTGGCTGGAACAGCATCAGCAGATCTCTACTTTTATTGTCGCAGGGAACTGCACGGACATCTGTGTATATCAGCTTGCGATCTTCCTGAGGTCACGCGCCAACGCCTTTGGTCATGCGTGGCGTGTGATCGTTCCGGAGAATTGCGTACAGACCTATGACCTTCCGATCAAAACAGCAGAGGAAGTGGGCGCCACACCCCATGACGGCGACCTGCTTCACAAAACTTTTCTGCATCATATGGCTTTAAATGGCATTGAAGTGGTAAAAAGTATTAAATAAAAAAAATGGGCGGGAGTGTGTACTCCCGCCCAAAATATTCATTTTTCTATTTTATTACCGGTTCAGCCCAATAGCGAACCTGGTCAATTTTCACGGTCAGGTCTTTGGTTTTATCACGATCACTGAAAATCCCAAAGTAACCCGTTTCATATTTTTCATCTTTGATTTCATTGACCTTGGCGCCATTAATAAACAGGGTCAGGGTATCACCGACCGCAGCCACACCCAAACGGTTTGCCTTGTCCTTACCTTTATTGATCAGGTCACTTGCCGTCAATTTATCCAGCAAAACGCTCTTGGTACCGTCCCAAAGCCGCAAAGAATATTGCCCATCGCAAGTAACCGCAAAGAAGTATCCCGCATTAAAACCTGAACTGCGTGGTGTGCGGAATATCAATCCGTAGCTATCAATTCCCGCACAGGCACCGACCTCAAAGGTCGCTTCCATATACGCGTCGCCCAGTTCTTCTGCGGTTGGAGCAAAGCGCCATCCGGGTTCATCATGAATAGCCTTTAGAGTCATCGCACCGTTCGCAAATGTCGCAATGTTATATTCACTGGCGCTGACATCCCAGTCTGCCACATCCATTTCGTGCACCCAATCAGGTGAGCCAAGATAAACAGCAGGATCAAAAGAAACCACGGTTGGCTCAACTTCAGGTTCTTTGGTTGCCACCGGTGTTTCTTCTGCTTCAGGCTCTTCAGCAGGTTCAACAGTTTCTGCAACAGTTGCTTCAGTTGTTGCTTCAACAGTCTCTTCGGATGCAACTTCCGTCTCAATTGCTTTTACTTCCTCAGTTGCGGCAGGTTCAACAGCCACTGCTTCTTCAGCAGGCATTTCTTCCATCAACTCAGCCACACGCGTTTCAAGGTATTGTTTTTCAGCCACTTTGAAGCGCTCCACGACAGAACAACCTGCGATCAAGACTGCCGCCAAAATAATAACCAGGGTAATTGCTTTTTTCATGATTTCTTCTCCTATACTTTCTTTAATTAACTTTTATATCCGATCTGGCGTAGAAAATTTTTTCGCCAGGCAATATCTTCATCATTTTCGATGCCTTTGGGTTTTTCTCCATCAGCGACGCCCAAGACTGCGCGGCTCCCGCCCAGGTCGGCTATGATCACCGAGGTTGGATTGGCTGTCGCGCAAAATATCCTGCAAACTTCAGAAGCATGTTTCACTGAATTAAGAACATTGATCGGGAAAAAGCCTTCAGCCAGGAAGATGAAAAAACTGTGCCCGGCGCCAACTGCCAAAGCGTTCTTTTTTGCCAGTTCGACCATTGCCTCATCGGTCCCGGACCAACGTACAAGGCATTTTCCTGATGCTTCACAGAAAGCCAGTCCGAATTTAATTCCCGGCACTGTGCTGACCAAAACCTCATGCAGATCTTCCACAGTTTTTATGAAGTGTGACTGACCGAAGATAAAGTTGACTTCTTCCGGTTTTTCAATCTGCACAGCAGAAATTTCCATCTTTACTCCTCATCATCAAAATAATTCATAAATATTCCTAAACCTTGATGCAAGATAAATGCCAGTTGCTGTATTCCCTGCCAGCACATCAGTGCCGAAGAGAAGCTACTCATTTATTACTATACAGTAATTTTAAAGCAGTTTGAATAAATAAAGTGAAAAAAACAGCCCTTAAGGTAAAATAAATCACTCACTTTGAAAGGAATTATCCCAATTGTTTGAATTGGTTTTTTTAGGCACATCCGCTTCAGCACCCTCTGTCCAGCGCGGGCTCCCCGCTCAGATCATCAAGCACAACGAACATCGCTTCCTGGTGGATTGCGGCGAGGGAACTCAACGGCAGATTCTTCAATCCGGCCTGGGTTTTCGAAAACTAAACCGCATGTTGGTAACACATGGTCACCTTGACCATATCTTGGGCATCGGTGGTCTGGTG
>CAZBNE010000023.1:0-27603 GCA_964493155.1 uncultured Pelolinea sp. | reverse complement strand
TATGAACTACAACAGCAAGGATCGCAGGAATTGTTTTTACTATGGAAACATTGTTTATTGTTCTTATTTGTTCAATGGTCTTATGATCAATTCTTTTTTCGAGTGAAATATTACCAGGCACCCCGATTAAATAAATTCCGTTTGACCAAATATATGATCCCCTTTGATGGAGGTATATAAACAAAAATACCGCATATCTACTGTATTCTTGTGACGCACCGGAGAAACGCTTTTCTTAAATTTTGGTTAAACCAAAGTAGGATTTGTTAGACTATCACATATTTCTTCTAACTTTTCAACTACTGAATGAATCGGAATTGAAAAATATTCACCTTTAGCAAACCAATCTGCTTTATCTTGTTTTTTATTTTTATATTAGATATTTTTTTTAATAAATTCAGATTACCCTGAACAAAGGTGTCTCACCTTTAAGTACTCGTAAACAGTCATCGAATGCACACCAGCCCATTCTGTTCATCGCATCATCTGTGTGTGCACCTGCATGGGGAGTGAAGATAATTTGAGGTAATGAAAACAATGGTTTTTCGAATAACGGAGGTTCATCTGTATAAACATCCAACGCAGCCCCTCCCAAATGCTCCTTAATCAAAACATCATATAGATCATCTTCGTTGATAATCCCCCCTCTCGATGTATTAATGATGAAAGCTCCAGTTTTCATTTCCATCATAAAGCATTTATCGATCAGATTCTTAGTCTCTTTTACTAAAGGAATATGCAGACTGATAAAATCTGATTCTTTTTTTATCGTTTGCATATCCACGGCAATTGCACTTTTCGCCTCAATAGATTCTTTGCTTACATGCGGATCGTAAACCAAGATTTGGCAACCAAATGGCTGCAGGAACTTCGTTACAAGTTCTCCAATTGCGCCAAATCCTACAACACCTACAATTTTTCCCTTTAGTGAATAGCCTTGAAGTCGAGGCCATTTTCCTTTTCGTATTCCTTCATTCCCTAAAGGAATTTGGCGGGCTAGTGAGAGTATTAAACCGACAGTCAATTCAGCGACTGATTGGGAATTTGCTCCTGGAGTATTAGTGACAACAATTCTCATTTCCTTAGCTTTTTTAATGTCAATCTGATCAATACCAACACCATATCTGGAAATCACCTTTAGGTCTTTCGCGTTTTCTAATGCAACATGATCAATTTGATCCAAACCTGCAATATATCCATCTATACCAGGAATTAGCCTAGCTACTTGATCTGAGGATAATGGCTTACCCGTATCGTTATAAATGACCTCTTTAACCCTTGATTCAAGTTCTGATTTTAGCAAAGCATCATATTTTCCATATGAGGTGGGTGTAACTAATATCCTGCAATCAATTAAAGGTTTTAAGGTCATATTTATAAATCGAATAATATTTTTTTATTTTACTTAACTATCTTGTTTGTAAACTAATTAACAAAACCATAAAGATTTGTAATTATAGCTAGCATATCAAAAAAATTATTGATTGTTTTTTTCTTTCTGCGAATTTTTGTCTTCATGAGCAAACTAGTATGCCACAATCGATAGATATGCAATACTTATCAATGTAATCGGCTTTTTAATTCACTAAATCAACTGAACAAACTTACTCCAGTTCAACTTTTTTCTATATAGATGGGCTTATTCTACATCCTATTTTAAAAAGACTAATTATCCATAAAGTGATTTTTTAAAATATTTTATAAAAATTCACGTGCTTATTCTGACCTTATGTCAATCGCAATATTGGATGGTTTGGCTTGATTTCAAAATAAAGTAATTAACCTGTCAAGTAAGTTAGTCATTACTCAACGTTATATTATTTATATTTGTTTTATAAATAAGTAATTTATTTCAATAGTTATTTATTTGTATAAACCATATTTTTTTCCAGCATTTATGAATGCATATACATTTTCTAAGGGAATACCTTTGTGAAATGAATGATCTGTGGCTAAAATATGTCCTCCTCCAATCGATGCAACTTTAATACATTGTTTTACAGCTTCCTCAACTTCTTCAGGTTTTCCGAATGACATTACTCCACTAGAATCGACATTACCAATTAAGCACATTTGATTTCCATAATCATCTTTTATTTTCTTAATATTCATTCCAGAGGCTTGTTGAATATTATTTAATCCGAGGATCCCAGTTTCCACAATATCTGGCAGAATAGAGTTAATATTTCCACAACTATGAAGAAAGACTGGCATACCATTTCTCTTTATTGCCTGAACTTCATCTTTGAAAAAAGGTAAAACCATTTCTTTCATATGCTTAGGTGAAATTATTGTAGAGTTGTTTGCACCCATATCATCAACAATCAGAATTGCATCAACACCAATATCAATAAGTGTCATACTTACATTTATCCAAAACCTGCAAACTGTTTCAAATATTTTTTGAAGCAATAATGGATTATCAAATACCATAAAGGACAATTGTTCTAATCCCAGTATCATACATGCAGTCGAAAACGGTCCCCTGATACCTCCAATAATAGCAATATCATCATCAGGCTTATTTTTCATTTCATTCATAGCCTGAATAGCATTCTCAAATCTCCAATCTGCTAGTGGATCTGGTATCTTCAGTTCTTTCCAATCTTGATCGGTTTTTATTGAATAATCAATTGGGAATGCCAACGGCCAAGAATTCTCTTTATAGGCGTAAGTAGTCCCCCATTCATCTATAAAATGACTTTTGTCTAACCAATTCCAGTGTGGATCCAAAAATGCATTATAACCGCCAGTTGGAATAAAAACACCATCTAGACCCAATTCTCGATTTAGTAATGTGGCATCTTGACCATTCATAAAAAAAATGTCTTTATCGAGAACATCTTTATATAATTGTGGATTATTTACAAAATCCCAAATTGGCACTCTATCTGTTTGATGACCATGTAAAGCATTCAAGAATCTATCTTTGGGTGTCATAGTTTTCTTCCTAATAAATGAATAGTAAGTTAATGATTTAATTTCAGATATGTTTATGAATAAGTTTATCATCCCTTCTTTTTAAAAAATGTAGATCACACTATCTTTTCAATAGTGGATTAAATTTCACAATGGATTAGATCATAATAAACAAGAGTGATTGTACATTTTCTTCAGAATAACTGAGACAGCTGACTAAACAGAGAGTAGACAGTTAACTAAATCTAATCCGAGTCATGGTGAAAGAAGTAATACATATCGAGGAGGTGAATGATATCTGAGAGCTAGATCCTTTAAGCAAAATGAGGGGAGACAAGGACAAGCCAATAGCCACAAATTCTACCTGGTTAATACCCGGGTAGGCGAAGTGATCTTCTATGTTTCGTATGTGATTGAGGGAGGTTTCTAATCACACCCAATGTAAAAGGGCATTTATGGTAAAAGAGTGATGCTATCCATCTTGGTCAAGATGTAAGTTCAGGGTAAATCAAAATATGAAGTAGCATAATCACCGTGCGTCTATGAAACGCACAGACCATTGACAGTCAGATCAACCAACCAGCCATTACCTGGATGATAAAGCAGAAATATAGTTAGAATTGAATGTTTTTCTAATCATTCAATTCATTGTTTTACATTATTATGATATAGATTCACCTGGTTAGATAATAAAACTATCTTTTTATTCTGCCAGAGACATTTCCTTCAACAATCGCCTCTACATCAGCAATCCGAACCCGGTTAAAATCACCTTTGATCGAATGTTTGAGGCAACTAGCGGCAACTGCGAATTCAAGCGCCATTTTGGGATCATCGTAGGTATTTAAACCATAAATTAATCCAGCCGAAAAACTATCTCCGCCTCCAACACGATCAACAATATCACAAATATCATATTCAGTGGAATGCCAAAAATCTTTTCCATTATAGAGACACGCTGACCATTTATTATGGTCAGCACTAATACTTTCTCTTAATGTTATGGCAATCATCCTGACATTTCTATATAGATCCATTAACTCACATGCAAGAGAAAAATATTTTTCTTTATCAATATGACCTGATTCAACAGAAATATCTTTGCCCTTTATCCCCAATGCTTTTTGAATATCTTCTTCATTAGCAATGCAGATATCTGTATATTTGACCAATTCTCCCATTATTTCTCGAGCTTCCTTGCCATAATTCCATAGTCTGGATCGATAATTCAGGTCGCATGAAATTGTCAAGCCCTTGCTTTTTGCGGTCTTTACCGCCTGAATAGAAAAATCAGCTGCATTTTGACTGATCGCGGGCGTAATTCCTGTGATGTGAAACCAATCGGCATGTTCAAATATGTCATTCCATTGAAATGAATCGGGTTCCGCAATTGATAATGCTGATCCATCCCGATCATATATAACACTTGATGATTTTTGATTTGCCCCGCCCTCCAAGAAATATATACCCATCCGTCCTTTGCTAAATTTAATCTGGGATACATCCACCCCAAATTTTCTCAACTCCATTAAACAGGCTTGTCCAATTTCATTTTGAGGGAGTATGCTGACAAATGATACATCCACACCAAATTGAGCTAAAGAAACTGCAACATTTGCTTCCCCTCCCCCAAAGCTAGCTTCCAAAATTTGGGATTGCATGAGTTTTTCATATCTTTGTGAAGCAAGCCTTAACATAACCTCACCTAATGTGACAACCTTCATGTGCTTCTCCTAAAATATGATTTTTGGGAAAAATCATGGCTATTTAAAAAAAACAAATTATTTGATAACCTTCGAATCATGTCCAGTCAATTTTCACTTAGTTGTTGAAAACACTTGGATTATTCTCTTAATTCCTTCACATATGATTTTTTCATCTGTACATAATGCCAGTCTAATATACCTCTCACCGTTAACGCCAAAAGTACTTCCTGGAGCAACTGCAACCTTAGCTTCCCTTAATAAGGTTAAAGCAAAGTTCATCGAGTTCTGTTGAAGGTTTTCTGGTAATTTCAACATCAAGTAAAAAGCACCGCTTGGGATAATCACATCAATATTATGATCCCTTAATAGTTGAATTGCTATATCTCTACGTTTCTTGTAAGTATTATTCATTATTTGGACACATGTCTGTGGTCCAATTAATGCCGCTTCGGCTGCTTTTTGCGAAATGCTGCTTGCACATGCTATATATGCTTCCTGCATTTTTGAAATTAATGAACAATATTCAAGAGGTGCAACAACAAATCCAATACGCCAACCAGTCATTGCATACGTTTTCGAACAGCTGAAAATGGAAATAACTCGTTTCTCAGAATCGAATATTAATGGACTATGATGGGTTCCATTAAAAAGTATATGGTCATAAGCCTCATCTGAAATTATGTAAAGATCATTCTCATTCGCTAAATTAATTATTTCTCTTATGGTTTCTTTACTTGCTACAAGACCTGTTGGATTCGAAGGACTATTTAGGACAATTGCTCTTGTTCTTCTGGTTATTGAAGATCTCAACTTATTAATATCAAGAGTAAAACTATTTTCTGACCTTTCTAAATTGTAGGAAATTGGTTTTATTCCCAAAAATTTTAACGCCATTGAATAATTTGGATACCCAGGATCCGGTATTAAGACCTCATCTCCAAACGCAACCACAGTTCCAAAGGCATTAAATAATCCCCCCATCGCTCCAACAGATACTACTATCTGCTCAATAGATACGTTTATCCCATAATCCTTTTCCAACCGATCAGCAAACGCTTGCCTTAGTGTGGGTAAGCCAGAATTTGGGGTATAACCAGTAAATCCATCAATAGCCGCTTGGTGTGCGGCAGCGATGATATGCTCAGGTGTTTGAAAATCTGGTTGTCCAATTTCTAAATGAAGAACGTCCTCCAGTTTATTAGCTTCATCAAGAATAATACGAATACCTGATCGAGGAATTGATTGAATTATGGGATTCATTATGTTAAGAACATCTCCTTATAAATATTTTTGATTCGGAGATCTTTTTTTAAATATTTTGTGAGAAATATCATATCTCACAAAATATTTCTCTTTTTTTAACCGAACTTATTGAACAGGTTTATAAAGAACTTCACCGGCATTTCTTATCAACAACCTATCCGAGCCAACATCACATGACCAATCGTCCAATACGATTTCGGATGGATTAATGTAACCAATATTGATCTGCTTACATACCGCTTCTGGAATCTTTGTAGCCAAGCTAACACAAATACGGGGATTCTCTTGATGATTTTCATAAGTACCTTTCCCTTTTAGATGGGTAGCATGAGCTAATACCGCCCAAGGAAATTTTTCATATTTCTCCCAATTTTTATTAAAGAAATCAACCACATGGTAACCTACCTGCTTGATGTATTGACAATGTGTTTTGCTGATTTCAGATAATTCAGGTGCATAAAGTATCAGCTCTCCACCCACAGAAACAATTGGTTCAAGTTTATACATTGCTTTGGCAGCTGTCCACAATTCACTATATAAATGAGATGGAGCAGACAGTACACGATGGTATTGCTTTGGTAAGTATTTTATATTGACCTTGGCGGATAAATTTACTGCTTCTAACCACGTTTCGCGAAGTCCTCCAATATAGATTCCATATACTTGTTTCTGTACCATGCAGAAAGAAATTGAAGCAATATCTGTATTAATATATTGAACGGCTTTATTAAGAATTCTTCTGACAGGGGTTTCAATTTTTCCAATTGTGTCTAAATTTGTTGCCAAAGCCCCGATCCAATGTGTAATATGGATTATCTCTTCTCCAGAGACACCTGGGAATAGGTATTTTTCTCCTCCTGAGAAGCCAGCCACTTCATGGGGAAAAACAGGACCACAGATAAGAACCAAATCATAATCGTTGATCAACCGGTTAACTATCACTGGTATTTCGATACACAACAATCCACTTGTAAGGTCAAATGTATCAGATTTTGAAATATGCCCAACTAAGGAAAGTTGTGATTTATCTTTCCAATCATGGTTGAATATTCTAGTAGTTTTATACTTGCTATTCAAATCTTGGAGGTCAACCCCCACTAAGTTGGATATTTCCCTGTCCGAAAGGGGCGGATGAGTTCCCAAAGCAATAAGGAAATCAATATGACAATTCTGAAATTTTGCGATTTCAACAATTGTCGGAAAAAGTTGGCCAATAGGTGAACTCCTGGTTGAGTCAGGGATGATGCACAAAACTTTTTTTCGGCCTTTAAATATTTGAGATAGTCCCTGATGAGTTAATTCAATTACAGTATCTGGATGAAGACTGCTCGTGGCCGATCCCATTCCTATCATAATATTTGTCTCATATTGGCTTTCTTTTGAAAATAAAAAAAATTCTGTATTCTATTGTTTCAAAAGCGTTTCCCTTGCTGTTTGTATCCAATTAATTGCAGTCTGGACATTTTTTGTGATGGATAAGTAATCGCCTTCGCGGACAGCTTCTTTTACAATGAGGTTACTCCCTATCCCCAATGCAACCGCACCAGCTGTTATCCAATCAGTAATATTCTTTTCATCTAAAGATACTCCCCCTGTTGGCATTATGCTGGTCCAGGGCATTGGGCCTGAGATGTTTTTAATGAATGATGGTCCGCCTATTCCGCCGGGAAAGTATTTACATATCTCAACGCCTAATTTTTCAGCACGGGAAATCTCATTGACAGTTCCACAACCCGGGAAATATGGTAACTTTCTCAGGTTGCATGTATAAGCCACCTCTTCGTTTAATATAGGACTGACAATAAAGTTAGAACCAAGTTGAATAAAAAGTGATGCTGTGCCTGCATCCATAATGGAACCAGAACCAAGTATTAGTTTAGGGTGGTCTTCAAAATGAGAAATGATTTTCTCAAAAACAATATGTGCTCCATCTCCCCTATTAGTAAATTCAATACATCTTGCTCCCCCTTCCAGGCATGCGTCAATAATCTTGCAGGCAACATCGGGATCTTTATGATAAAAAAGAGGAACCAAGCCTACTTCTTCGATAGTATTTAATGTTTCCAAACGGTGGTATTTACTCATAATAGTTCCTTTCAGATTCATAATTAATATTGTTAAAAAAATCTTATCCTGTTTTTTTGAAATGCTCTAATTGGGTTAAGAAAACCTAAATGAAATATCAATAATTTTTTCGAAAGCGATTATTCAATTTAAAACGTTAAAACTTTTAAAAATTTCATGCCTCTTCCACCAATCTTGTGCAACGTGTTCATAAATAGATTTATACAATTCATATAATTGTAAGTATTTGATGTGGTTCTCCATTGAGGGTTGATAGTGACTGGCAACCTTGAAAATGGCCTTGGCTGCGGCTTGAATATTCTCATAGACTCCCGTTGCACATCCAGCCAAAATTCCCACGCCTCTTGCACCTAATTCTGTTCCTTGAATCACTAAAATATCTTTGCCAGTACAATCAGCGAACATCTGACACCAGAATGAACTTCTAGCACCACCTCCTGATAAATAAACTTCGCTGATTTTCTCAGGTATATGCTGATAACAATCCAGCATAGATAATGCTGTTCCTTCATATATTGATCTAAGAAAATGGCTTTTATTATGATTGGTACTTATCCCAAAAAATTGTCCCCTGGCAGTCGGATTGACAAACGGAGATATTACTCCCGTTGTATTTATGTAGGGGTGGAATAATACACCTTCCGAGCCAATAGGAATTTCCGAGACAGTCCTCTCAGCCCAATTAAATATCGATTTCTCAAATAATTTTTCATGCTCACAAAAATTGTCCAAAAACCACTGAAGATTGATAGTTCCAGAAGTATTAACCACCGAGCGAATAAATGTGTGATCAATTGTTGATGTTTGAACACCAATGCCAAATGGTTCAAAGGAAGGTTGCGTGCTAATAAGTGTATTTAAAAAACTGGTGCCTACGATAGAGCAGGCTTGGCCAGGCATAAATGCCCCTCCTCCAAGTGTTGTTGCAGCCACATCCACCATACCAGCAACCACAGGGATATTCTCCCTCAAACCTAGCTCATCAGAAATATTTTTTTTCAGATAACCTGCAATAGATCCAGGCTCAATTATTTTCGGGATCAAATTGCTAAAATCCTGGATGCCACAGAGTGTCAACAAAGAATTCGAGACAGATTTGTTGTTCATATCGTAGGGAAAATAGCCCATATCCGAATGTTCAACAGCTATCTCACCTGTGAGTTTATAACGAATCCAATCTTTGCAAAATAAGTTATATCGAGCACTTCTTAGTTTCTCTGGTTCGTTGTCTCTCAGCCACCTAAAGACTGCAACTGGGTATCCTGGAAAAATTGAATTTCCACTTATCTTGAAAATTTCATCTAAAACTCCTTCTTTTTGCCAGGTTCCAACAATATCAGCCGCACGCCCATCATTCCAAAGAATTGCATTTCCTACGGGTTCTTTATTTTCATCCAGCAGCCAACTTCCGCAGGCAGTACCTGAAATTCCGATCCCAAGAATATTCTCTTTTTGAGATTTAACTTGTGAAATAGAATTTTGCATCACAGAAAAAACCTGTTGCCAAAGATCAAGCATAGAAATCTCTGAATAACCGGGTCTATTAGAAATGATAAGGGGGGATTGGTTAGATATAGCAACCTCATGACCGTTGTAATCAAATACAACGCATTTTATCGATGATGTCCCAACATCAATTCCTAATAAAAGAGATTCCTGGTCCATTCTGTTTCTATTCTTTCCAAACAAATGCTTTCGCTGGATTACTAACTAACATTTTCTCAATCGATTCCCTTGAGATTCCTTCCTCTAACATCCAGGGAACAAAACGCCAAAGTATATAAGTGTAACCAGGTCCATAACCAAATCCATAACTGGGCAGATAGGATTTCCGCGCAAGATCTCCGGCCAGCATGATTTGATCACCATATCCATTCTCGATCAATTTTTTTATCATCTCGACACGTAAAGCGTCTGGATAATATTTCTCTTTGCTCAGCTGATCAAAACTCATAAAAACACCAGTATCGGCGACTTCTTTTAAATAATCCCATTCCAATTTTCTATCGAGATGACCTATTACAATATTATTAGTATTTACACCGTCTTTGGTTAGTTTCTTTATCTGCTCAAGAGCCAGCGTACCGGCTTCGGTATGGGTTGATACGGGAGCGCCAGTTTCCTTATAGGCTATTGCGGCAGCCTTAAATACCTTTTCTTCCGATTCAGTAAATATGTCTTTGCTGCTGGATGCTTTGATTACTCCTGCTTTAATTGAGCCGCCATCCATTCCCTCGATGAGATCATTAATCATATTTGATGCAATTTGATCAATCGACTGGTCTTTAATAATGCTTTCACAAAAAATATTTTTATTGAAACCGGTGGCAGCAACTATCTTAATTCCACTCTGTTCAGAAATCGTTCTCATTTCATCAGGAGATCGCCCTGCATCAATTGTGCTCATCTCGATTACACAACTTCCTCCAGCAATCTTGAAGATCTGCATTTCCTTTAAGGATTTTTCAACATCATCCAATCGTAATGTCAGATCCTTTTCACTAATATGAGGAGGGGGCATAAACATAATATGGTCATGGCAATAGGTCACCCCCATTTCTTCTGGTTTGATTCTTCCTGTTATTGTTTGAATAAATTTCATTGTTTCCTCGCAAATTTTAAATAATAGCTCCAATTTTCATCAAGTTTTGACGTAAGATGGTCAAATCAATATCTCTCACTCGATTTTTTTGTTCAAGTGCTAAAACTGCCCCTAATCCAGCAGCCTGCCCCATACTAAAAGCAGTACCTGATGATCGGGCAGATGCATGAGCATCATGTGTTGCTGCTAAACTCCTTCCAGCAGTAAGTGTATTGTTAAGACCTTTTGGAATTAAACAACGATAGGGAATATCATAATACCCATTTTCTTTCACGTAAATCCAATTAGTGTCAGCCCCCGTATGATGGTCTTCAATTGGTTGCCCGCACCGTGTAATTGAGTCCGAAAATTTTCGTCCTTCAAGAACATCATCTTTGGTCAATATGTAATCGCCAATTATTCTCCGTCCCTCACGCATTCCAAGTTGACAACCTGTTTTTACCAAGTATGCTTTTTCAAAACCTGGAATACATTCAATAAGAAATCGCGTATACTGCTGAACCTGGCGTCGACCTTCCAGCTCGGCAGCGGTTATTGATTGTATATCTGTCGTATCTACATTTACAATACGCGTCATATTAGCTTCAATCATGTTAGGATTAGGAGTAGCGTGAAATGATCCCTCTTCTCTGGGCAAATGGTACTTACCTGTTTGATTAGCTGCTCGCATCGCCTCCCATATTGCTTTTTTCCCAAAAGCCTTAGCCATTTGTATATCCACACCAGCCATAAAGAATACTGTTGTACATGATTGAACCTGCCCCGTATCCAAAGCTTTTTCAAATGCTCCGCCTGCCTTGGCTATTAAGTCAGCATCACCACTTGTATCAATAACAACATTTGCTTCTACATGATGAATACCACTTTTTAAGGATAAAACAGCTCCGTTGATATTCTCCCCTTTAAAAATTGGTTCAGGGATAATGGAGTGAAAAAGAAGAGTACAGCCAGATTCTATAACCATTTGCTCGAGCACCAATTTCATACTCTCCACATCGAAAGTCAAACCTGTACCAGCTCCATATGTGTTCCTCCTTTCATAGCAGGCATTTAGCAATTTCAGACGATCAATAATCTCATCCGAGATTCCGCCGATGATTTTTTCAATTTTCTCTCCAATAGTGTAAAGACCATAGATCGTATCTATTCCTGCGGCGGTTAAGTTCCCGCCTAAAAAACCATTTTTTTCAACCAATAGAACTTTAGCTCCGGCACGAGCAGCAGTTATAGCTGCTGCACTACCTGCGGGACCACCACCAGCAACCAGTATATCGAATTGCACTTGATCCAAAGAAAAAAGATTTGACATTGAAACACCTAATTATTCTCTCTCTTATTATTGTCTAACAATCATTAGATAAAAAGAAATCAAAATCTAATTTTAATTTTTAAGCTATTGATTTTGGAATGATGTTCCACAATAATATACAAGATAACTATATAATTGTCAATAAAAAAATAGGGTTTCAAAAATGACAAGCCATCTTGGGTATGCAATTGGAATTGATTTAGGTACAAGTAGTTGTAAGACAATTATCATTGATCAAAATGGAAAACCTTTATCTTTTGGATCAGCCAATTATGTTTTTCCTGGAAAAAATTTTTCTTGGATTGAACAACCTCCAGATATTCTATATCGGGCTGTTATCAAATCGTTGAAGTCAGCGATCAACAATTTTCCAACTAATAGATCAATGAATGAATGTATTGGTATGAGTATTGGCGGCGCATTACATAGTGTTTTATCTCTTGATCAGAATGATAAGCCAATAAGTAATGTGATTACATGGGCAGATTCTCGTTCCTTCCAACAAACCGAGCTGTTAGCAGCTATAACAAATCCCCATGATCATTACATGAATAGTGGTTGTCCCAACCACCCCATGTACCCTATTTCAAAAATAAAGTGGATGCAACAAAACACTCCTGACCAATTTAATAATTCGGCAAGATTTATTTCTGCTAAGGAATATATTACATGGAAGTTATGTGGTGAATTTATTGTAGATTATGCAACTGCATCCGGATCGGGTTTGTTAAACATTCACACCTTAGATTGGGAAAAAAACTCGCTATCATTTGCAGGTATCAAGAAGAACCAGCTTTCAGTTTTAGCCTCACCAGCTGAAAGAATCGGGGTACTGCGCAGTGATATTGCTAAACAAGTCGGACTACCGAAAAATATACCGATTTCTCTTGGAAGCGCAGATGCAGTAAATTCCAGTCTGGGGGCTGCCTCTGTGACACCTGAAAAATTGACCTGTATGATAGGTTCAAGCGGCGCAATTCGGACTATTACAAAAAAGCCGCTCCTTGATCAGGAAGAGCGTCTTTGGTGTTATGCCATTGATCCGGACAATTGGCTTACGGGTGGTGCAATTAACAATGGTGGATTAGCTATCTCTTGGCTGTGTGAAACATTGTCTCATATAGTTCAATCACGACGCCAGATTTCATTCGAGCAAATAATGAATTGGGCTGAACAGGCACCTCCTGGATCTGATGGAGTTATTTGCCTGCCATTCTTTGTTAAAGAACGAAGCCCATATTGGAATCCAAATATGCGCGCAATTTTTTTTGGTCTTACCTTACAACACAATCACACACATTTAGCCCGTTCGATCATTGAAGGAATCGGTTTTCGTTTATTGAGTGTGTTAAATGCAGTTCAGGATCTTTCCGGCAAGGAAAGATTTGAAATTTGCACTTCGGGTGGGTTCACCAAATCTTCATTTTGGGTTCAGGTGTTATCTGATATTTTCAATCAACCTATGAAGATTCCATCTATCGGAGAAACATCAGCTGTTGGTGCAGCGTTTTGGGTTCTCATCTCAGAAGGCATTGTCCCTAAAATTAGCGATCTTGTTACTCTTGTGCAAATTGATAAGACATATTATCCGAATCAAATGAATTATGAGATTTATAAACAAAATTATCGTAATTATTCTGAAATCTATTTTTCCACACGCAAAATTTACGATAACATTTACAGATAGTACCCAAGTTGGTATTTTTTATTATGATCAAAATGGCGGCTGTTAGACCGCCATTTTTCTTTTTTTTTAAAGTGCTCGATGTTTTCTATTTGATTAAAAATCTTTACTCTTTTCCTGGCTTTTTGGTCAGCCCCATAGAACCGATAATTTTTTTCTCAACAGGCAAGTGAAATCACTCTAAACAAATATCGAGTTTTTTTATATGTAACACTAATAGTCCATGAATTCAACCTTGAAAGTCAGAAATCGCCAATCTGACTCAGAATAGCAAATGCACATAATGATTTCTGAAAAATCAGGTCAAGTTTATTATTTAGTAAAAAGCTCAAAAAAAATTCAGTGAAAGTCCTATGCCCTCTTTACAATAAGGCAATTACCGGGAGGATACAAAAGACAGGATCAAATGATGTCTTTACTATCTTAGGTTTGATCTGAGAAAATCTTTCCTTATCCGAAAATAATCAAGACTGATAATTAAATCAATCTTTGCCAACTATATAATTGTTATCAAAAGAATGCTTTATCTTATCCTTAGATTAAGTGGCAATTTGGTACTTCATTTCATTAAACATTTGCAGCAGAGGTTCAATATCTCCATCGATAGCCATTGCCCGTACTGGCGCACCATCTCTTTTTACAATTTTTAAAGGGAATGCGATAAGAATAACTTGCTCATTTTCCAGGCGATCTAAACCCATCAGTGATTCAATGATTAAAACTTCCGCTTTCTCATTTAGAAGTGCATAATGCACCGGTTTGTAATCATCCGGATAAATAGTTGGCGCATCAATTGCTATACAAATTACACCTCTATCAGCAATATATTTGCACGCATCAACTCCCAAATAGGGTTGATCGGATAGATACCGTTTTTCTGGAAAGACTTTATCCCATCCTGTGTGGAAAATTAACCGGCATCCTTTACTCACTTTATCTCCATATGCCTGTAAATCTTTTACTGTTATTTCTTCCCGGGGTTTTTTATGGGTAAAATCTAAGACCCAGGCAGGCCCGAATCCTTTGCGCAGATCCAATTGGTCAACAGTTTTACCATCATCATAAAAATGATAAGGAGCATCTAGATGCGTACCTTGATGAGTTCCTGTAACGATGACTGCATTGTTATAACCCCTGTCAGGAATGGTTAAATGTGTAAAGATAGCCGTTTGCGGATCACATGCAAAATTTGGTACTCCGTGATACAAATCTTGGGATAAATCAACAAGTTTTACCATTTCAATCTCCTATTCTTGAAGTTGATATTGACTTTAATTTTATTTTGATATATTATATCATTTTAGAATGATGTTCCAAAATGAGAAGTTTTTCAATTTATGCATTCAGGTTATTTCAAATAAATTATGAATAATAATCGCAATTCGAATATCATGAGGGGAGTTAAGACAATCATGCGAGTAATGGATATCCTAGAACTCTTAGGGGAATATCCATCAGGTCTTACACTAGCGGAAATATCTAAAAAGATCGAACTTCCCAAGAGTTCAACTCACCGTATCTTGGGTGTATTGCTAGACAGACAATATATTAGAGAATCATACTCTAATGGAAAATACCTGTTAGGCTATCAGATACTCGGCCTGTCCAAGGCTTGTCTAAGCAGCATTGATCTACTTCATGTTGCGCATCCCTATATGAAATCATTGATTGAGGAATTTAATGAAACTGTGATAATTGGCGCTTTAGATCACAACTGCAAGCGAATCATTTATCTTGACAAAATTGACTCTTCCCATTCATTAAGGTTAGTATCAAGTATTGGCGAACGAGTCCCAGTTCACTGTACTGCTCTAGGCAAAGCTATTCTTTCAAAATTTGACACAGAAAAAATTTGTACAATTTTAAATGAATATGAACTAAGAAAATTCACTGAACATACTATCGTGGATATTGATGATTTGTTGGCAGAACTTCAAAACATCAATCAGATGGGATTTGCCGTAGATCACGAGGAGTATAAATCATATGTTTCCTGTGTGGCCGCACCCATATGTGGTTTCGAAGGCATTCCTGTCGCGGCAATAAGCATGTCAGTTCCGACAAGCCGATTTTCTGATGAACGCAGTCAATTGATTATCAAGAAGATAATGGAAAGCGCAAGCGCTATTGAAAAAATCATCTCATTAATTAGGTGAAAAAGAGTTTAACAATTATTAATAATGACGAATATTTCCGTTTTTGATGATTGCTTCGCACATGGAAAGGAGGTTTCTATAGAAAGGTAGAATCCATATTTTTAAACCTGTAAGGATAACAAATAAAAAATAAGGAGAAGTTTCATGAAAATCAAAAGATTTTTAAAGCTTTCAATCACGTTTCTTTTTGTAATGGCGTTGTTAAGTGCATGTGCACAGCCTGCTGTCGTTGAAGAAGCGCCAGCAGTTGCAGAAGAAGCGCCAGCAGCCGCAGAAGAAGCGCCAGCAGCCGCAGAAGAAGAGTACAACCTGGAAAATCCGAAGGGGTTAAAACCCGAAAGATGGAGTGATGAGGTTTCAGATTGCTCAGGATTCAAAGCAGATCCGCCATGGACAATCGGCGTTAGCAATTACGGTTTGCAGAATACTTGGCGTGTTCAGATGATGGCCGAACTTCAATACGCTGCTGATCAGGATCCCCGTATCGAAGAATTAATCATCCTGAATGCAGATGGAAACGTTGCTAAACAAATATCTGATATTGGCGACCTGATTACCCGAGATGTCGATTTGTTGCTTGTTGCTCCTGTATCAGCAGATGGAATTAAAACCGCTGTTGACGATGCAGTTGCAGCAGGGATTCCGGTGATTATTTGGAACAACGAATTGTCTGGAGAAAATTTCCAATCGATTATCTGGATTGATGAATACAAATTCGGTTGGATTGGCGGTTATTGGTTGAACGAACAACTTGGTGGCAAGGGCAAAGTTGTTGCTTTGGAAGGTGTAGCCGGCACAAGCACCAGCGATCTCCGCTTACGTGGCGCGTTGGACGCTTTAGCTCCAGATATTGAAGTCCTTGCATCACAACCCGCTGATTGGGATTACGCTACAGCAAAACAGGTCATGGAAGATTTCATCGCCGCTTATCCTGAAATCGATGGGATTGTTTCTCAGGGAGGCGGTATGTCACTCGGTGCACTTGAAGCTCTTACAGCTGCTGGTCGAGATATAGTGCCGGTTGCTTCAGAAGGCAACAATGGTTTCCTTAAATACTGGAAACAACAGTTGGATGCGGGTGCTGATTTTTCAAGCGTTGGCCCAGACGAAGCTACTTGGCAGAGTTCTGAAGCGCTCCGCCAGGGTCTTATGTGCCTGGAAGGTGAATCCATTGAGAAATGGCATGAACTTCCGCTACCGGTGATTACAAATGATAACCTTGATGAGTTTGTCCGTATGGACTGCCCGGATGACCTGTGGTCCAATACTCAGATGAGCCCAGAAGCAGTAAGCGAACTTTACAAGTGCGGTCAGTAAGGTAATACTTTCTTAGATGTTAAAATTGAAGGGTGGGAGGGAATAATTCCCACCCTTCAATTTTATTCAAGGTGAAAATGATGGAAAATGAATATTTAACCCTTAAAGAAATTTCGAAAGAATTCCCCGGCGTATGCGCATTAGACAATGTTACTTTAACTGTTAAGAAGGGCGAAATTCGCGCATTAGTAGGTGAAAATGGGGCTGGTAAGTCCACTCTTATTAAGATTCTATCAGGTGCATATCAGGCAGATCGAGGAGAAATCATATTTGATGGGGTCAAGAGTCAATATAACGATCCCATCCATGCGCTTGAACAAGGGATAGGTACGATTTACCAAGAGTTTAATCTGATTCCATCATTAACGGTTGGCGAAAATATTATGTTAGGGCATGTCCCGAAAAAAGGTTTCCAAATTGATTATGAAAAGATGCATCAAACCGCTGCAGAAGCAATTGAAAAACTGGGTTTGACATTAAACACGTATGAAAAAGTGGCAAACTTGACTGTGGCTCAACAGCAGATAGTTGAAATCGCGAAAATTATCGCCAGGCACCTACGCATATTGATCATGGATGAACCCACAGCGGCATTAAATGAGATTGAAATAGATAACTTATTTAAAGTCATTCGAGTGCTTAAAAAACAAGGTATCACCATACTATATATATCTCACCGCTTGAAAGAAATATTTGAAATCGCGGATAGCGTGACAGTCCTAAAAGACGGGAAGGTTGTTGGAACAAAACAGATTAATGATATCAGCCGGGAAGAACTTGTCCGTATGATGATAGGTCGTAAGATCGATGATTATTTTCCAGAAAAAGGGAGTGGGAACCAGGAAGCTGTCCTTGAGATAAAAGATCTTTGGTTCAAAGATCGTGTTTGTGGGGTAAATTTAAGCTTAAAAAAGGGCGAGATCCTTGGATTGGCAGGATTGGAGGGACAGGGCCAGGGAGAACTAGTAAGAGTAATAATTGGATTATTGAAGCGCGATAAGGGCAAGATTTATAGAAAAAATCATGAGATTGATATTAAATCTCCGATTGATGCTAAAGCAGCAGGAATAGGCTATATTTCGGATGATCGAAAACAGGATGGATTAGTTCTGGTACGTTCTGTCTATGAGAATATTTCTTTGCCCAGCATCAAAAAAAGGAATAAAGCCGGGATATTTATCAATTTTAAAGCAGAAAATAAATTTGTTGGGGATTTTATTAGAAAATTATCAATCAAAGTATCCTCTCCTTTTCAAATAGCAAACTTTCTTTCAGGGGGTAATCAGCAAAAAGTCGTTTTAAGTAAATGGTTGGGTACCTCCCCCGAGATCTTGATTGTTGCTGAACCTACCCGCGGGATTGATGTTAATTCCAAACGAGAAATTCACTTTTTATTGCGCGATTTGGCAAAAAGCGGGGTTGCCATCTTGATGTCATCATGTGAGTTGCCTGAATTACTTGGTATGAGTGACCGGATCTTAGTCATGACCTCGGGAAAGATCGTGGATGAATTCTCTTCCAGAGATGCGACAGAAGAAAAAATTATGGCAGCTGCAACCAGAGACGTGAAAAAATAAATTTGATTTGATGAGGTGAATTATGAACAAAGCATCTCGAATTTCTTCAGAGAATAAACCCAGGAATATCTTTCATAACCTGGTGAAAATCGGCCCTGTCTATTATGCACTTTTTTTCTTGATAATAATTGGTATCATTTCACAGCCAACCTTTTCATCTATCAGAAATTTTAACAATATCATTATTTCTACCACCCCGTGGGCAATAGCATCCATCGGACAGACGATGGTACTTTTGACTGCTGGTATAGATTTGTCTTTGGGATCAGTGATTAGCCTTACCAATACAATAGCCGCCCTATTAATGAAACAAAATCCTGAAATGATGGTGGCAATTGTCTTATTATGTATTTTTGCAGGAACAATAATTGGTTTCCTGAACGGTTTAGGTGTGTCTTACCTCAATTTAAATCCTTTTATTCTAACGCTTGCCATGAGCGTAGCAGTTAAAGGTATTACCCTAGCCATAATGTATCAACCTGGAGGATTAGTTACAGAACAATTTCTTAAGGTTTCCAGGGCAAGTATAGGCCCAATTCCTGCCGCCTTGTTGTATGTGTTGTTTCTTTATACTCTGGGATGGTTTATTCTTAAGAAGACTCCCTTTGGTTTGTCAATCTATGCAGTGGGCGGTAATGAAATCGCAGCACGATTATCTGGAATACCCACAAAACATATCAAATTGGCAGTCTATACAATTTCCGGCTTTTTAGCCGCTCTGGCAGGTTTATTTATCGCTTCTCGGATGGGATCAGGTGATCCATTGGTTGGTGACCCAATTGCCACGGATACCATAACCGCTTCTGTACTAGGCGGCACAAGTTTGTTTGGTGGTGTTGGTGGATTGATTGGAAGCCTATCAGGCTCTTTTTTCATTGGCACTTTAAGTTCTACATTGAACCTCAATAATATCAGCCCATATATTCAGTGGATCATTAAAGGACTAATGCTCATAATTGCTTTAGCGCTTGATCTCTGGCAAAAAGGGAATAATAAAAAATGATCGACCTCTGAACATTTTGGAGAACTTATGAATAAATCAAAATCATTTACATTAAAAGAATCTGTCTTAAATAAACTTAAAGGAATATTTACCAATCCAAGCATCATGATCTGGGTCTTAGTTGGTATGTTATTGATAATTGGTCGACTCATATCGGCGAGCTTTTGGAAGGTATCACATTTATTAAATATGATACGCCAAGCATCAGGTTTGGGTATTTTAACTTTAGGGCAAACGATGGTCATTCTTACGGGAGGAATTGATCTCTCAAACGGGATGGTTATCACTTTGGTAGATGTGTTAGCTGCAGGTCTATTAAAAGGTCATAGCACCATGTTAGTTCCGGTCATTTTTCTTACACTTGGTATCGGCGCCACAGTTGGATTGATCAATGGTTTGCTAATAACGAAAGTTAAAATCCCGCCTCTAGTATGTACATTAGGGATGTTCAGTATTTTACAAGGTTTTGCCTATTTATACACCGGAGGGGCTCCCAAGGGTGACATTCCAGCTTCCCTTCAGTTTGTGGGTGAAGGCTTTGTTGGTCCTATCCCAACACAGGTTTTTTTTCTGATAGGATTCTTTTTCCTGGTTTATGTGATTGTTAATCGAACCCCTTTCGGCAGGTACATTTATGCTGTTGGTGGCAATAAAAAAGCTGCTTATCTAAGTGGATTGAACACAGACAATATCATTATTTGTGTTTATCTCTTTTCCAGCATATTAGCTGCTGTAACAGGACTGATTCTTGCAGGCTATATTGGAACAGGCAGTTTATCAATCGGTGATGGTTATAATTTCAACTCGGTTGCAGCTGCTGTCGTTGGCGGAACTGCTTTCGCAGGAGGAATAGGTTCAATTGTTGGAGGTATGGGTGGCGCTATTTTTTTGGCCATATTGATTAGTCTTTTACGTTTTATGGGTCTCCCTTACAGCAATCAGCTCATGGTTCAGGGTGTAATCCTGGCGATTGCGATTTATGCTCAAACAAGAAACAAGAATTCCTAAAAACAGAGCAACCAAAGATTTTCAAGGAGGTAAATAATGGGAACTGGCTCTTATCTCTTGGGAATAGATGTTGGCACAACAGTATCTAAGAGTGTTGTGATCGATTTTCAAGGAAATGAGATAGCTATTGCCCGCTGCCCCACAGCTGTTCAGCATCCTGTGCTGAGCTCTTCTGAAATTGACATGAACGATGTGTGGAAAGCTGTATGCCTTACAATAAAGGAATTGATCAAGGATCATAGCATTCCACCTGAAGAGATTAAAGCATTAAGTATATGTTCTTGTGTTGCAGGTGTCTGGCTGTTGGACGATCAAAAAAAACCCTTTCGCAATGCCATTCTCTGGAATGATGGTCGTGCAGCTTCAATTCTTGAAAACTGGGAAAAGCAAGGGGTGATGCAGCAAATCTTTGATATTTCCGCAAATGCCATTTTCCCGGGTATGACCCTTCCATCTCTACGCTGGCTTTTGGAAAATGAGCCATCAACACTTAAGAAGGCAAAGTTTCTTTTCTGCGGAAAGGACTGGATTCGGTTTAAACTTACCGGTGATATCCATTGTGATGAATCCGATTTATCACAAATGCCCTGCGATGTACGTACAAGAGGCTATAGCGAGGATCTATTCAGATTATGTGGAATTGATTCTTTACATCATCTTTTTCCAGAGGTAATTGATTCTCAGGCGGTGGCCGGCACAGTCACCAGGCAGGCAGCATTAGAAACCGGACTAAAAGAAGGAACACCAGTAGTAACTGGTCTGGCAGATGTGCAGGCTTCTATGATGGGAGCTGGTGCAACGCGGGTGGGAGATGCCTGCAGTATTGTTGGAACTTCATCTCTTAACAATGTCGTAATGGATTATGCATGTTTTGAGCCATCCGGAATTGGCTTTATGTTTCTTCTGGGTAGAAATTTATGGCTCCGATCATTGACCAACACATCCGGAACCATTAATTTGGAATGGTTTATAAATAATTTTTTCCAGGATGAAAAAGCAATAGCCCAGCAGGAAAATAAATCTATTTATCAAAAACTGGAACAATTGGCTTCAACTGTTCCAATTGGTTCGGGTGGCGTGATTTACCATCCTTATATCAACACAACTGGCGTAGCTGCTCCATTTAGAAATGCGGCAGCACGGGCACAATTCTTTGGAATTGAAATCACCCATACAAGAAAAAACCTTCTTCGTGCAGTGTATGAAGGTTTAGCTTTTGCAATGCGGGAATTATATGACTCAATTCCGATAGAGACTCAAGAGGTAATAGTAACAGGTGGTGGTGCCCGCTCTCCGTTTTGGTGCCAGATGTTCGCCGATTGCACCGGCAGACGGATGATTGTCCCTGAAGGTGAAGAATTTGGCGGCAAGGGTGTGGCTGTATTGGCTGGATTGAGAACTGGTGTATATAAGGATTTTTCTGAGGCGCGTGAGCGTACCTTCCGGGTATCCCGTTCTTATGAACCGAATTTGGTTAATAAAGCCCAATATGACCAGGTTTATAGCCTGTATAAAAACATATATCTTGCATTACAGGATCAATGGTGGCAGCGGCAGAACTTATTGCTCGAGTTACCTTTACCTAGACAAAATTCATAATTATCGATCAGGAGGTTTTGTGGAAAAAAAAGGTTCAACAAGATTATATGTAATTTCTTTGGGCTTTATTGAGAATGATATTGCTCTAAATTTGCTGCTTCATAATCAAGCAGATAGCGATGACAAATACAAGAAAGCAGAATGGCATCGTGTTCCTTCGGTTTGTCTACTGATCATGCATCCAGAATTGGGTAATATTTTAATTGACACTGGCAGTCATCCTCAAGCAATGGAAGGTTATTGGCCTGAGGAAACAATGAAAAAACTTCCCCTCATACGAACAAAAGAAGATATGTTGGATGCTCGCTTAGGAGAATTAGGCCTAACCGTTAATGACATCGACCATATAATTCTAACGCACCTTCATCTGGATCATGCCGGCGGTTTATGTTATTTTTCAGGAACACATGCCGGGCAATCTGTGATTGTACATGCCGAAGAAATCAAACAAGCCCTTTATGATACTTTTATCGGGAAAGGCGAGTTGGTGAACGGCTATATGCGACCGGATTTCTATGGATTGGAGGGGATTCATTTTGATCCACTGCTCGAATCTACTGAGCTTTCCCAAGATCTTGAGCTGCTATGGCTTCCTGGTCATACGGCCGGTACCCTAGGAGTATTGGTACATTTACAAAACACTGGCACAGTACTCTACACATCCGATTCTGTAAATTGGGAAGCAAATATTTATCCAGAAACACAACTTTCAGCTTCTTTTCATGATTCGCTCGAAATGAAAAATAGCATTAACAAAATCCGCTGGATTCAAAAACGATATAATGCCAAATTGATTTATGGACATGATATGAACCAGTTCAAGAAGTTGAAATTATCACCATCACAATACTATGATTAGAAAGTCAGAATATGAAAAATCGAATACTTGAAAAAAACCGAGAGTTGGAAGAAAAAGGTGGGAAGAGTTTCTCAATTGTATTAATGATTGGCGATCCAAATACAGAAACCACCGATCGCCTTGTGGATATTGCTGTTGATTCCGGAGTGGATGTTATCGAACTAGGGATTCCATACAATAATCCATTTCTTGATTCATCGGTGATGAAAGCCTCCATGCAACGTGCACTGCAATGGTCAAATAACATGGATGATTACTTAAATTATCTAAGTCATATCCGAATTAACCACCCGGACACGGCCTTTGAAATTATGATCTACTATGATACGGTCATGCAGATTGGAATGAAGCGTTTTGGACAGGCGCTTAAAGATTCTGAAATGGATGCGGTTTTGGTTGCTGATTACATCTATCAGGAAGCCCAATTCTTAAGTGATTTTGATAAGACCCTTGAGGGAACCGGTGTAATCCCTATTCGGTTTGTACCCCACCCCTTCAACAATGACCAGATTCAGGATATCAAAGAAAATGCTCGCGGATTTTTCATTGCTCAAACGCCGGTAAATGAAAAAGGAGAGCGCATTGGTGTACATGATAGTTATAAAGAAAAAATTAATTACTTACGCCAATGCGGAATCAATACTCGAATTATTGCTGCTTATGGGATAAAGACATCTGAAGATATCCGGAAATGCCTGTCATTTGGTGCTGATGGAGTTTTATTAGGCACACTTGCCCTTGAAAAAGCCTTCGAACTGCCGAATGAAGAATTTCGTAAATTAATTACTACTCTTCGTAAGGCAACATCCTAATTACAGCCTGTAGGGTAATTGTTAAATAAGTAAATAAGCATCTCTTAATAATGAGATGCTTATTTGTATTTTTCTATTTCTTTCCAAAGTGTTTTTATTCCATCAATGATTTTTAATTCATCACCATCTGCCAGGCAAACAGGGTTAATCCACAATATCCCATCAGACAAATTAAATTCCTGCACCCATATATGAGGTGGATTTTTTCGTAGAAGTTCAGCAACTTTAAACGCACTGATACCTAATTTTTCTTCATCCAACTTGACGCATACTCTTGGCACAGGTCTGTCTACCTCATCTAAAAACGTTTGGGTGGTTGTAAGATATGGCAGATTCTGCAAGCCGTTGTGAATGATTTCAACTTTCTGTTTCCATTCCCTGATAACCTTAGTTTGATCAGTCTGCAGATAAATCTCAAGTGCAGTAATCAGCCCCATCATCTCCTCTTTTCCCACCTTTAGAGGTCGCCCAATTCCAAATGCAGGTCCGGCTTGCATACGGCAGGCTTCAACCAATTTTTGATTGCCGCATAAAAATCCAGTGCCTGGTGGTCCGCCAACATGCTTTCCCCCGCTTGTAACCAGCAAATCGACTCCTAAATTAATATAATTCTGCAGTCGTTCAAATGGGAAAATGATCAGCGAACCGTCCAGAATGACGGGGATGTTATGTTTTTTTCCGATTCGTATGACTTCAGATAGAGAAACTTCTCCCCTTGGACAAATAAACTCACCTATGGTGAACAAAATTGCCACAGTGTGTTCATTAATTGCATCTTCAATTTGTTGCGGGAGAGTTCGAAAAGGCAATCCCACCTCAACCATGTTTACACCCACTGTAGATACTGCTTGATCATATCCACTTCGATGCCCTTTCTGTACAATCACTTCATAACCAGCAGCACTATAGGGTAATGTAAGCATTTTTGCGATATTTGATCCTGTTACACATGCAGATACTGCCAGTAGCAGCCCACCGCAGGCTCCTGTTGTAATCAGTGCATCTTCAGCACCAGTGATACTTGCGATATATGCTCCGCATTTCAAATGCAGTTCATCCATATCTACAAAACTTTCAGCAGCTTGGCGCATCGCTTCAGAAACCTGCGGGCTTAAGCAGGAACTTCCGGCTTTTGAATTGTTTGCTGATGCATTCACAATCCGCTTTACTCCCAAGCTTTCATAAGTTGCCATAATATTCCTCTCGATAAATATATTTCTATGCGATCAAAGCATTATATTATTGAATGAACAGAATCAAATAATTATATGTGGCAGCATTCCTTTAATTAATTCAAATAATGCAGATAACAGTATCCTTTCATTGTTTCCATTAAACCTAAGCAAGGATGAGTGCCGTGATCCACATGGATGGTTGAACTTTACTAAGAGAATATTCGGAACAACTGACCATACAGATACTGGATGGATTACTTGGCCTGATCTGCGTGATGGTGAACGAAATCATGCGTGTAGATCGAGAGAATATTCTGGGAGCCAGATCCGATGAGTGTAGCGAGGAAAGACAAAGACACACCATTGGCTACAAATCAAGGTGGTCAAAACCCGGATTAGTCGAAGTGTCCATCGAGGTCTTACAAGTATGCGAAGGCAGTCTCTATCTACATTCAAAGGAAAAAAGTTTGCGTAGCCAACGCGCTTTATTACTCAACCTAACTGAGATATGCATGTGGAATGTTGCAGGCGTTTTGGGTATGTCTATCCGCATGGTAGTAATCATAAACGAAAAGCTGTTGCAGCTAATAGATCAGCTCCGTCCAGATCAACTGGGCTACCTGAATGTTTGACGAAGAGATATTAACTTGGCGGACCAACCCATACAACTTAGCGCTTTATCTTAATTTTGATGCGCTTTACGAGAAAGTCAGGCAAGTTGGTAATATCTAGTATTCAGCTATACTTATGGCTTGTGGGATTAATAAAGATCCATTGGGTTACAGCTGCTTATGGGATGGCCGCTGAAGTTCGCCTTGATGACCGCCTGTTCAACAATTCCGACCCGGAAGCTAGCGGCAATTATTTTTTATTGACCTCAATTCATACTCGCGGCAAGTCCTGACAAATTGTGTCCTTAAGACAAGTTCGAAGGATGCACAGCCAGACGATAAATTCCAATTCGAACGCAACGGGTATACTTGCGTCGACATGCTCTCAAAGCCGGGCTAACTGATCTTCAACCGGACGGTTGGACTGCGGGATACCTGGGCTAAGATCATAGAAGCAGATTAAGAAAACATGATGCACCAGGGAATCGCGAAATCCTCGCAGGGGAAACCCTGAACCTACTGACACTTGTCCCCTTTAGGGGATTAAGAGTTGGTTTCAAGTCTGTACACAGTGTACAGATTCTATTGTGTCCACACAATGCACAAAATAAGTGTCATTTTGTCTATTCTGTCCATTGTATCCACCCCGTATCATGGCGGTTACACCCGCTTTCCACCCGAAACAGGAAAAGCAACTAAATAATGTTAGGTTTATCAGATAATTCTTACAATTACTTGTGTTAACCTTAATTGAGAGGATTATTGTATATGAATGAAGTGTAAAAAAGCTTGCTTGTTGGATAGAGTATTTTACTTAATTATTTAGAACAAATGTGGTTTTGTGATGGATTTACTTAATACTCGTTTTCTAAAATAAACTCAAGATTGTTTTCTAATGGTTTTTTGAAATTGTTCAAATCTTTTATTTACCAATGATGACATTCTATACAATATTCCCCCCTTTTTTTTCTATTCAAAAATGTTTTTATTATTGGGTCATAACAAAACATATTTGATTTTTAAAAGAGATTTAAAAATAATATTCTGTGAATTCTTTCTTGGAATTGTAATTATGAATCGTATGATAACAAGAATTAAAATATTCTTATTGGTTGATCCTAACGATCTGATCTAATTGCTTCATATCAATTTTATAAGTGATGGCTCCTTTTGCTCCCACACACAAAGCCCCCGCTGCATTACCATACTTGATGATATTTTCCAGTTCTTTTTGTTCATATTTATCAATCGTTTTATTGATATCTTTACTTAATAGAGTTAAAATAGTTCCCCAAAATGCATCTCCTGCACCTGTTGTATCTACAGCATCTCGAATAAAACCTGAAACTAATCCATAAAAATTATTAGTACGATAAAAAGCTCCTTTTTTTCCACAAGAAATCAATATCAAATCTATTCCATATTGTTGAAGTAATAAGGAAGCTTTTAACGGATCACTCTGACCAGTTATCCATTCTGCTTCATCTCTTGTAACCTTGAGTAGATTTGTCATTTCTAAGAATGAAACTATCCGTCTCCTGGCCTCATCTGGATCATCCCACTGCGGTGCCCTATAATTTGGATCATAACTGACTGTCACACCTGCATCATGGGCAGTAAGGACAGCTTTTGTTATGGCTTTCATTCCAATATCTGTACATAATTGAGCAGCACCAAAATGGACACATGCATACCGCTGTTCCTCCGAATATGAAGGTGGCACAACAATAATTGGTACCGCACGTTTTTGTCTCAAGATATCCAAATCGTCTTGTGGAATCACATCAGAGCAAATAGCTACGCATATATATTCTTTAAAAGACAGCATTGCGGCCGCTTGTTTAATATTATCAGCATAGTCAAATTCAATTTCAAATTCTTTCCATCGGCCAGCAGTAACCTCATATTCATTATAGGC
>CAZBNE010000022.1:9397-27664 GCA_964493155.1 uncultured Pelolinea sp. | reverse complement strand
CAGCGATCGCCAGGGCTTTGGCAATGAAACCAAAACTGATGCTTTTTGATGAACCCACCAGTGCGCTCGACCCTGAAATGATCAAAGAAGTGTTGGACGTTATGATGCTGCTTGCCAAAGAGGGGATTACCATGTTGATCGTGACGCACGAAATGGGTTTTGCGCGGGCTGCAGCGGATGAAGTGATTTTTATGGACTTCGGCCGCATTGTTGAAAGAAGCACTCCGGATAATTTATTCAACAATCCTCAGAGCGACAGGACGAAATTATTCCTATCCCAAATTCTACAGAAATAATCTGCCGAAATATCCTACATTAAAAAAAGGAAGCGCATCTTATGATGCGCTTCTTGAATTTTGTTCATTTTATTGCGAAATATTATTTGTTCCTATTATCTCTATAGTACTTTTTCATTGGCTTTAAATAATAATCATCCCAGCATTTTTCAGATATCTGCCTGATTTTCAGAAATGATTGCATGGAACGGTGTTATGCGAGTCCCTTTTCCATTGGATTCAAATAAGATCTCGAGCACAGAATCGGGTGTATCTTCCGGGAATTCACCCATTCGCCAGGTTTGGCTGATCCATTTGTCGGGTGTAAGTTCAATGGTTTTCCACCAGATTTATATCCTTCCCAGGCGGAAAACTTACTGCCAATAACAGGGTCAAGTGCAACGTGACTGCCGGTAAATGCGTGACTAGCAGAGCTATCAAGCAATCCTAAAAGAATATATTCTAAACTGACAGGAATGCTTGCTGAAAGTACAAGATCGCAATCAATTATTATTCCAACGATGCCAATTCAATGGTGTATGGCAGTGTGGAATCAGCCGATGCGCTCTTAACCATCCCAACATTCTTTACGTACCAGGTGGAATACATAAGGGGCAAAGTACTTTCAGTACCCATGATATTCATCACCATATTTCCAATCGCATCCACTCTAAATGCATCGCTGTAAGTATCTGAAGGGACCGCAACTGATTCGAGAGCAGCGATCGTGTTGGTGACAGTCATATTTCCCTGACCCTCAAAGACAGTATCACCAGAAGTGAAACTGACCTTAATAGCATATTCTGTATTCCATGCATATCCAACCTGCCATTTTTCTTCAGTTGGAACTAAAACACCTTTTACTTCAGTTGTTTCTAACTTTAAGTCAGGTACCTGGGCGATATTCATATTCGCAAATTGGCTGGAAAACAAACCATCAGGTCCACAAGTCCATTGAACTTCAGTACTGATATCCGGGAATTGTTGAACTGATGTAAAAGATGAAGCAGTCACATCTTTATAGGAAGTATTCATTGTGCTGGTGGAATTGCCAGATATTATGGTGTACTTCCACACCTTTCCTTCGATTACTGGAATAAAAGGATTGTAGCAAGAACCCAATGCTGATGGATTGAATGGATTTTCAGTGGTTTGTTCTACCGGTTCTATTACCTCATCTTCAACAGGTGGGGGCGCGGACTGGTCAAGCGCTGGTTTTGGACTGCAAGCTGTAATAATCAGACTGGTAAGGACAAAGAAAACGAAGAATAGGAAGGTTTTGTTATTTTTCATCTTTCTCTTTCAATTCTTTATTTTCATTATGTCTTTAAGTCAAATTAATTGGATTAATAAATTATTAAAGATTTCATTCTTTTTTTCGCTTGCATGATATAGTTAAAAAATTAAATCCTGAAAAAAGAGACAGACATGGAAAACGGTTCATTTCATTTCTTCCCGGATAAATTTATCTTGCGAGTTCACAATCGCTTGTGCAACTCATCCGAAGAAATGCTCACCAGTGATCCCTTCGAAGCTTTTTATCACGCTTATCTGGGCAGTCTTAAACGCCATCAATCCAAACTTCTGGATATCTTCCCGGAAAAAGAATTCTCAGAAGACCAGATCAAGCTGCTTAAGGAAACGTTTTACTATTTGAACTCACTGCCTGCCGAAAAAGTTAAAAAACTTGTTGACGGTTCAGAGGTTTTTTTTCGCGATCCCATGCTGCTGAATGAGTTTGTGGAGCAGTTTTACAACTACTGGCGCCGTCTTCATAGACTTGTGATCTGTGATTCAGTATTTGACCGACTGGATAAACGACCTTACCGAACCTTCAACGACATGGTCGAGAGCCTGATGCATTTAGTGAGAAGCACATACCGAAATATTCAAGAAAATATCACCGGCAACCATCCCAAGATCTACCGCCAGGTGAGCGCGGGAGCTGAAATTGGCGCCATCACCCTTCCAAAAAAAATAGCCTACCCCAATGGCTCTTATGATGTTTTAAAAGATATCTTTGTGATCAGCCAGGTCCTTATCTACCCTCCCATGATCTTTAATACGCCAATGAACAAACGCACGGGAGTTTTTGCCGAAATAGATCAAAATCCATTGAAAGGCATTAAGTTAAATCCCAAGGAATGGCTGTGCTATCCCGCCCTAGTAGGACCTTTGCTGGTGATGGTTTACTTTCCCCTGGGTTTTTTTGAATTGGGATTTTCCATGTCTAATTTGTTTGAATTGGCTGGGCCAAAGGATCTTAACCGCAAGCCTGACGCAGTTTATATTTATGGTGCTCCTCCGGAATCATCTCTTTCAATCAATGGCAACGAGACTGTTTTTTATGATGATAAGGAAAATGATATTCTGATCGCTTCAGTTCCATTAAAGAACGAGTTTGCTTACTTTGGTTACCTCAAAAAAATGATTCTGACCTTGCATAATATTATCCGCATGAAAAAAGGGTTCTTGCCGTTTCATGGTGCATTGGTGCAGATCACTCTGCGGGATCGAAAACCTTTTTCAACACTGATTATCGGTGATACCGGAGCAGGAAAGTCTGAGTCACTTGAGGCACTGCGATCGATCGCAAGCGAGGAGATTGAGGACTTAACCATAATTGCGGATGATATGGGATCTTTGGGACGAGATGAAGAAGGCCGTTTAATTGGATTCGGCACGGAAATGGGTGCTTTTGTTCGGCTGGATGACCTGCATTCAGGCTACGCACTGGGCCAGATTGATCGAACAATCATCATGAATCCTGACCAGATCAATGCACGGGTTGTAATGCCAGTTACGCGCCATGAATATATTATTACTGGTGCACCACTTGATTGTGTGCTTTATGCCAATAATTATGAAATTGTTGACCAGGAACATCCGGTCATCCAGCGATTCAAAGACCAACATTCTGCATTGGACGTTTTCCGGCGAGGCGCCGTGATGAGCAAGGGCACCACAACAAGCCAAGGCCTGGTGGAAACATATTACGCGAACATTTTTGGGCCAACTCAATATAAAGAAATGCATGAGCCACTTGCGCAAAAATTTTTCAAAGATATGTTCAATCAGAATATTTATGTCGGCCATTTGCGCACGATGCTTGGGATTCCTGGTATGGAATTATCCGGTCCCGAAAATTCGGCAAAGGCATTATTGAACTTGATCAGGGAATTAGCCCAAAAAGATTGAAGCGTTAAGGGTCATCAAAAATGAGCAGGAAAAAAGCAACAAGCTTTTCTCTTAATATATAGTATTTTTGATATCTAAATGACAACCGCAATTTTCCGTTTTTATGGGGAATTGAATGACCTTCTGCCTGAAAAAGATCGTTATCAAGATATTTATCAGGATTTTAAAGGGAACCAGACAGTAAAGCATTTGATCGAATCACTGGGTATCCCGCACACAGAGATCGATCTTATTTTAACCAATGGCATATCTGTAGATTTTGCATTTATACCAAAAGAAGGAGATCGAATTTCTGTATACCCGGTTTTCGAAACCTTTGATATCACGCCACTTCTTCATTTGAGACCTTTTCCGCTTCGAAATTCACGATTTGTTGTAGATGGACATCTGGGGCGTTTGGCGGCATATTTAAGGATGTTGGGATTTGACACTTTATATCAAAATGATTATTCCGATGACGAGCTTTCGCAGATCTCTGATAATGATAAGCGTATTTTGCTTACAAGAGATAGAGGCTTGCTCAAACGAAGTCAGGTAACTCACGGATATTTGCTGACAACTCGAGATCCTCGTCAGCAATTACTGGATGTGATCCGCAGATTTGATCTGGTTTCGTCATTAAAGCCTTTTAAGCTATGTATTTCCTGTAACGGAATTATGGAGAATATCAGCAAGGAATCTGTAATCAACCTGCTGGAACCCAATACAAAACGGTATTTTGATGAATTTAAACAATGCGCTGATTGCGGCAAGATTTACTGGAAAGGATCTCATTATGAACGTATGCTGGCTTTAATTCAATGGGCGATAAGAGCAAGCAAGAACAAAGATAATGGGGCGGCGCACCATTTATAATTATTCTTGGTGGTAGAATTCTCGACCTTGTGAAGAGGCAAAAATAAAAAATGAAAAACGAAAAGCCGTTTGACTTAAGCGGCTTGGATTCTGATACTTTTCGAAAAGCTATCTATTCTCTGCCACCCAAAGAAATCTATTCATTTCTACAAACATGTGAAAACGGTTTGTCGGCTGATGAAGCTCAATCACGATTAAAAGAATATGGGCCAAACAAGCTGGCTGAAGCGAAAAAGAAATCCCCGCTCATTAAGCTACTTAAAAACTTTACTCATTTAATGGCGATCTTGCTATGGGTGGGTGGAATTGTAGGCATTATCGCTAAAATGCCACAACTGACCATTGCAATTTGGATGGTAAACGTGATCAACGGGCTTTTCAGTTTCTGGCAGGAATTCAGGGCAGAAAAGGCTACGGATGCCCTTAAAAAACTGCTTCCGACCTATACCCGAGTACTGCGAGATGGAATAGAACAAAAGATCCTTGCCGAAGAGCTGGTGCCGGGTGATTTGATGCTTTTAACAGAGGGCGAAAATATATCTGCTGACTGTCGTCTGGTAGAACAAGCTGTGATGCGCACCAATCAGTCCACACTGACAGGCGAATCTCGTCCGGTTGCGAAAATTGCTGATGGTGTTCTCCAGGATGGCATTACTTATACCGAAATCCCCAATCTTGTGTTTGCCGGTACCAGTGTAGCAACCGGTACTGGTAAAGCTGTGGTGATCTCTACTGGCATGAAAACAGAATTTGGCAAAATTGCTCATCTCACCCAGGAAATGAAAGAAGAGCTTAGTCCTTTGCAGATCGAAATGAAGAATGTTACTCGTATCGTAACGGTTATCGCGGTACTTGTGGGTGTAGCTTTCTTTATTATGTCCGTTTTATTAGCCGGAATCACAGTCGCGGAGAGCTTTATCTTTGGAATGGGTATGATTGTTGCTTTTGTACCTGAAGGATTGCTGCCAACTGTGACATTGGCGCTGGCAATGGGCACTCAGCGGATGGCCAAGAGACATGCCCTGATTAAAAAATTATCTGCAGTTGAGACTCTGGGATGCACAACGGTCATTTGTACGGATAAAACCGGTACACTGACACAAAATGAAATGACCGTTCGATACTTGTGGATACCGACAAACCTACGCAAAGCTAACGTTCCAACAGAGATGGGCCGTGTGCTGAGAGTGACAGGAACTGGCTATGAACCCAGTGGTGAAATTAAATCGGATGATGGTAAAACAGTAACTGGTGATGATGCGGAACTGAGCCTGCTTATCAAAGCGGCGAACTTATGTAATAACTCGCGTCTTATCCCTCCTGAAGAGAGAGAAAAAGGTCGCTGGCAGATTTTAGGTGATCCAACCGAAGGCTGCCTGCGCGCTATCGTTAACAAAGCCCAACTGAATCTTGCCGCAATTGAGAGTAATTATCCCCGTATTCATGAGATCCCATTTGATTCCCAGCGTAAACGAATGGCAACCATTCATCTTCAAGAAGTGAATCGAATCGCCGCAAGCAATAAAGCTGCCATTTTGAAAAATCGGGTAGCGTTTGTTAAAGGTGCGCCAAAAGAGGTATTGGACCTCTGCGTAACAGTTCTTAGTGGGGGGAATGAGATTTCACTTTCGAGAGAAGAGATCGAAGAAATCATGAAGGTCAATGATCAGTTTGCTCGTGAGGGGCTGCGCGTCTTGGCTGTTGCGCAGAGAAACCTGCCTGAAACGATTATTGAATATACTCCGGATACTGTCGAGGAAAAATTAACCTTTCTAGGTTTGATAGCCATGATGGATCCGCCGCGTCCTGAAGTCGCAGATGCTGTAGAGAAATGCCATACTGCTGGTATTCGGATCATTATGATCACCGGAGACTATGGACTTACTGCAGAAAGCATTGCCCGCCGTGTTGGAATTGTACGTGGCGAGAATCCCAGAATTATTACCGGTTTTGAATTAAATAACCTTAATGAAGATGAATTGAAGGATGCCCTTAAAGGCGAGGTCATTTTTGCGCGGGTAGCTCCTGAAAATAAACTGCGTGTTGTCTCAGCGCTACAGGATCTGGGTAATATTGTGGCGGTTACTGGTGATGGCGTTAATGACGCGCCTGCTTTGAAAAAGGCAAATATCGGTGTAGCCATGGGTTTGACTGGCAGTGATGTCGCAAAAGAAGCCGCGTCAATGATCCTCACAGATGATAATTTTGCATCCATCGTGAATGCGATGGAAGAAGGGCGCGCGGTTTATGCCAATATCAAGAAATTTTCCACCTATATCTTTACATCAAATGCGCCAGAAGCTGTTCCTTTTGTCCTGTTTGCATTTTCAGCCGGGCGTATTCCCATCGCTCTTAATGTCATGCACGTTCTGTCTGTTGACCTGGGAACAGATATTGTTCCAGCGCTCGCGCTTGGGGCAGAGCCGCCTGAACCTGGGATGATGTCGCGTCCGCCCCGCAACCTCAATGAACATGTGATCGATTCAAAAATGCTAAAACGGGCTTACTTGATATTAGGTGTTGTGCAGGGCTTTATGACCATGCTCGCATTCTATTATTTCTATTGGACGAATGGTTATTGGGGCCAATGGATCGATCTGCCAGGGGAAGGCGCGCTCTATCGGTCGGCAACAGGTATGGCTTTGGCAGCAGTAGTCATGACACAGATTGGGAATCTTTTCACACAAAGGTCTGAAATTATCTCAATATTCAAGATGCCGCTTTTTAGGAATCGCATGATCTGGATCGGTATCCTAACTGAATCGATAATTATCTTCATGTTTGTTTACCTGCCGGTCTTAAATGATTTTATTGGCACTGGCCCTTTTGAACCGAAATACTGGCTAATCTTATTAAGTATGATCCCATCCCTGATAATCGCAGATGAGATCAGGAAATGGATATTGCGAATCAGGAGAAAGAGTGCATAATCAAAACAATCAGGGAAAAATGAAAATTAAATCCTGTATAAGGAGGATGATATGAAAGTGATCATCATCGGCTGCGGAAGGTTGGGATCAGGATTGGCAAGGGACCTAAAACTTCGAGGAAATGATGTGGTGGTAATTGATAGCGATCCGAATTCATTTGAGCGCCTGGGAGAAGGGTTGAAAATTAACACGATCACCGGGATCGGATTTGATAAGGAAGTACTGATTGACGCAGGAATTGAAAAAGCGGACGCGCTGGCGGCAGTGATGGAAAGCGATGAAGCCAATGTGGTGGCTGCGCGTATTTCCAAACAATTTTTTAAGGTACCTAAGGTTGTTGCACGAGTCTATGATCCGCGTAAGGCGGATATTTATAGAAGGCTTGGAATTCCAACCATATCACCGGTAGCTATTTCCTCTGCGAGGATGTCAGAACTGCTAACTTTTTCCGGTCTCAATACCCTGACACGACTTGGCGGTGGCGGAGTCAGTATAGTTGAGATCGATGTAACCAATCTGTTGGCGAAAAAGTCTATTTCTGCCCTGGAAATTCCAGGAAAAGTATCAGCAATATCTGTGACCCGCAATGGAAAAACTTTCATGCCAACTGCTTCGACGTTGCTTGAGTATGGCGACATTGTTCACCTGGCAGTAACTGAAGACCATAAGGATCGCCTGGCAGAACTGCTGGCGTAAGGATTGGAGGAAAGACCATGAAAGTCATGATCATTGGTGGTGGGAAAGTAGGGACATACTTAGCAGATTTCTTATTAAAAGAAAACCACGAAGTAATTGTTGTTGAAATGCGGCGAGAAGAACTGGAGAGATTAAAGCGCGAACTGGGTGAAAAGAACGTGATCTGCGGCAGCGGCAGCGATCCGGTAGTATTGGAATCAGCCGGGATACATAACGCGAATGTGGTTGCTGCTGTAACAGGCAGTGATGAAGTAAATCTGGTTGTGACAAGTATCGCGCGATTTGAATTTAATGTTCCGCGAGTGATAGCCAGAGTTAACAATCCCAAAAATGACTGGATTTTTACACCGGATATGGGTGTTGATGTTGCTCTGAACCAGGCCGAATTGATTGGACATTTGATCCTTGAAGAAATGTCTATGGGTGATATGGTTACCCTGTTAAAATTACGCAAAGGACAATATTCCATCGTTGAAGAAAAAGTTGATCCAAATGCTTCAATTGTTGGCAAGCAATTAGATGATGTCGCGCTTCCTGATAAGTGCGTGGTAGTGGCAATCCTGCGTCGCGAGGGCATGGTAATTCCGCATGGGGACTTTGTATTCCGTTCTGCGGACGAGGTCATTTCTCTGGTGCATTCTACTCAAGTTGAAGATCTGGCTAAACTCCTGGGCCCTGATACTGAATAAAACTTGATTAAAATGATTACATGAAATATCTGAGATGTAAACCTCAGATAATTTTTTTAATATTCTTCATACTCCAAATAATAAATTTCTATGTGTAAAATTGGTTTGGAAAGAATATGATGAAAAAGGTATTAGTATTTGCAGCTTTAATTTTTATTGTTTTCGGAAGCGCTGTTCTGGGAGCGTTACTTGGAGGTTCTTTTGTTTATAAACGATTAAACACTCAAGAGGCAATTAGCATTACGCTTGAGGCACCTGAACCTACTCAACATGTGGAGAAGATTTCTATTGCATCCACTGACATTCGAACATCAATTACTGATGTTGTGGAAAAGACTGAACCTTCTGTTGTAAAAGTTGTTGGCATCATTCCTGGGCAGCAAACTTTTTTTGGGATGTCAGATGATCAGCAGGTGAGCGGCAGCGGTTTTATTGTGACTGCTGATGGATTCATCATTACCAATAATCATGTGGTTGAGAATACGAATCAGGTCAATGTGATCCTTAGCGATGGCTCTACCATAACTGCCAGCATTGTCAGCACTGATATTTATTCAGATCTGGCGGTGCTTAAAGTTGAAGGGAAAATGCCAGGAGTTGCTGTTCTAGGTGACTCGGATAACTTAAAACCGGGGGAATCAGTGGTTGCCATTGGTTCTCCCCTGGGTGACTTTCGGAACAGCGTTACTGTAGGAGTGATTAGCGCCACCGGCCGCAATTTGGATACAGGCAATGGCTATGAAATGGAAAATCTGATACAGACAGATGCTGCAATAAACAGTGGCAATTCCGGCGGTCCTCTGGTAAATCTGGCTGGTGAGGTCATCGGAATTAATACCCTGGTTGTTCGTGGAGATGGAATGGGATCGGCTATCGCTGAAGGCTTGGGTTTTGCCATACCATCGAACACTGTTAAATTGATCACAGACCAGATTATTCAGAAAGGATATTTTGCCAGGCCTTACTTGGGAGTTCAGATCCAATACATCGATCCATCGATTGCCCGGCGTTATAATCTGCCCGCAGAATGGGGCGCTTACGTGGTCAGGATTGGTGAAAATTCCCCGGCATCAAGAGCAGGAATAATTGTTGGAGATATAATACTGCGTATAGGTAAGTTTTCTTTAGATGAAAACACACAATTCCTGAATGCCTTATTCAACTACCAACCTGGTGATGCAGTAGATGTCGAGTTCTTGCGAGGTGAGACAAGTTCGGTTGTTCAAGTGCAATTGACTGACCTGAAAATGCCGTAATTCTCCTTGCATGATCAATCTCAGGTAAAATTCCCAAATTATTAAAAAATTGGAAATGTATTAATGAGTGGACAAATCAAACTTTCAGACTACAAGTTAATCGTATTTGATATTGACGGGACACTCCAGTGTTCCAATCGTTCTATTCATCCTTACACAAGAAAAGTTTTACTGCAATTGCATGACACACATTTACCCTTCACTTTGGCAACCGGAAGAACCTTACCGGCAGTAAAGCCGCTTGCCGAAGATTTAGGAATCAAAATCCCTCTCATCCTGTCCAATGGATGTATGTTGCAGACTATTGATGGGCAAGAGTTGGAAAAACATGTTTTGCCAATAGAGATTGTTCAGCGGGTGATTGAAATCTGCGAAGGTGATGGCTGGGATCTTGCTATGTATCTGAAAGATGGCATATATGTCAAAAAAATAAACTACAATCTGGAACTTCTCAATGAATATGCTTATCCAGGATTGATTGAAATTGGAGATTGGTCAAGAATCTTGGAAAGGTTAGGAGATGTACATAAATGTCTGGTAGCTGAACAATCTTCGCCTGACGCAGTTTATAAACTTGAGAAAGTGTATAGAAAAGAATTTCAAGAAAAGGTTGAATATTGCCATACTCTGATCGGGATGCTGGAGGTTATGCCAAAAGGTGTATCCAAACTTAAAGCGATTCAATCATTGGCGGATATGTTAGGAATCAGTATGAATGAGGTAATAACCTTTGGAGATGGCAATAATGATGCCGAAATGCTTGAGGGGGCTGGTTTAGGGATTTCGTTAGAAAATGGATCTGATCTTGCCAAGGCAAGCGCAAACTTAACAGTTGCATCATGCGATGAAAATGGCCCAGCAAAATTCCTTGATGAACTTCTGAACCGTCAAGCTCTCAAATAGAAATCATAAAGAGAAAATTTGATGTTCAAGGATGGTCCATTTCGAAAACGTATAAATCTCAAAAATTTTAGACTTCTTGTTTTTGATATTGATGGGACATTGGTAGGTCCAAGCCATATTTTGGATTCATATACGCGGGATGTGATTTTAAGAATTCGTGATCTTGGCATTCAAGTTACTCTTGCTACCGGTAAAAACCTTCCTGCTACCAAACAAATCGCTGATGATCTGCAGATAGAATTGCCACTGGTGCTTTCAAATGGCAGCATTATTGAGACTCGCCACGGTAAGATCCATCAAAAATCGGTTCTACCTTTGAGTATAACAAAACGTGTTGTTGAAATTTGTGAGGCAGAGAATTCCAACCTGGTTTTTTATATTGATAATGAAATCATCATAAAAGAAATGAATGAAGACATCTATCCAATTTACAGTCAGGTGACAAATGGAATTGTAGAAATTGGCAAATGGCAACGGCTCGAAAGCCGTTTTACAAAAGTAAACAAGTGTCTTGTGATCGAGCAGCACCACCCGCAGAACCTTATCAAGCTTGAAAGTAGATTTAAAAAGGAATTGGGCGATCAATCCGATATAATTTTCACCAGTACCAAGCTTCTAGAGGTACTGCCAAAGGGTGTCAGTAAAGTCACAGGTATCCAAAGGCTGATTGATAGCCTTGGAATAAAAATGAGCGAGGTGATGGCTTTCGGTGATTATGACAATGATATCGAAATGCTCAATGCCGCGGGTTTGGGAATTGTCGTCGAAAATGGTTCAGCCGCGGCAAAAGCCAGCGCTGATCTGGTCATTGGTGCTTGCGATCAGAATGGTCCAGCTAAATTTCTTGATAACTTGATGAAATCTTGATGAATTATTCAGCTGCCGGCTGGCTTTCTTTGATTGTAAAGAGAATGATTATGGACACGATTGTGAAGGGAAGGCATCCAATCAATCCCGCGGGCGTTGGGCCAAGCAGCATTGAAAATGGTTCTTTAACGAAAAACAGACCGATGGCCGCAATGCCATTTAATGCCCCATGAGCAAATACGGCTGGCCAAACACTATTAGCCTTGAGTGTAAGCCATCCAAAGAAAATCCCGCCTGAGAGCGTGAACCAAACCATTGCCAACATCCCCAGCCAGGGAAAACCAGGGTAATCAAGCCCATAATTATGTCCCATCATAATAACCGGCCAATGCCAAACACCCCAGATAATGCCTGAAATTAATAAAGCTTTTTTATTGCCGAATTTTGTGAGAGCGGGAACCAGAAAAGCCCGCCAGCCAAATTCTTCACCGAAGGTGGCAAGTAAATTAAGAATTGGCGCCAGGAAAAACGCAGCAGCAGTTTGCCCAAGAACGAATTGAACCGGGTCGATCATCTCCCTGGTTACTCCCGCGGAATCCAGCTGGTTAGTAAGCATGGTTAATTGAGGATCAAAAGAGTGCTGGAAAAAAACAAAGAAAATAGCAGCACCCGCGAGTGTTAAAAAGCCAGGTCCAAACCAACCCATCAGCCAGAAGGGCCAACCTTTTTTGAATTCTGGCTTTAAAAAAGTATTTTTCCAATCCATCTTTGTTATCAGGCGTGTAAGGATGTGAGCGAGTGCTGGACCCCACATATACCCACTGGCTAAAAGAACCAGCGCAAGTGTTACACCCGATCCCTTAATTAATTCCGGGCTGTTGACAAGCCCTCCAGTAAGGTAAATCACTAATCCAATTGTCCAGGAAATTCCAAAAGCGAGTGCCAGAAAAATCCAAATACTTTGATTTGATTTTTGCATAATTATTATCTCGTAGAATCAACCTTATTATTTTAGTATTGACAATCGATTTATTATCTAATGCGATAAATATGCACAAGTATTCAAAGATGAGCAATTGTGTATTGGCAATTCACTTGGAGGAAAACCTTGCCGCGTAATAAAACGATCGATTATCGCCTTCTTCTAAAGGTCAGCAAATTATATTACGAAAAAATGTTGACTCAACAAGAGATCAATGAAAGGCTGAACCTTTTGCGCCCAAAGGTATTGCGGCTGCTTAAGCAAGCTGAAGAAGTGGGCTTGGTAAAAATATAAATCATCCCTCAACCAGGGATCCATACAAACCTGGAAGATGCCCTGGAAAATAAGTATGGCTTAAAAGAGGCGATTGTAGTGGATGTCAGCGAGCCGGCTACACAAATCGCGGTCTCTCGGGAAGTGGGCGTGGCGGCGGCCGAATACTTTGCGCGGGCGGTCAATGATCCCTATATTATTGGCATTTCATGGGGAACGCCGCTCAGAGCAATGGTTGATGCAGTCCACACGATAGATTGCCATAAATCACAGATTGTCCAACTGATCGGCTGCTTGGGGATGCCTGAATCTGAGGCGTATGCAACTTATATCTTATGCCGATTGGTTGCCCAGATTGGTTTAAAATTATCCATCCTGAACGTTCCCGGATTGTAGATAATATCGGGGTCAAAAAAGCCGTGATGAGCGATTCCCAAGTTCGTGAGGTGTTTGAAATGTTTGCCAGGATTGACATCGCATTTGTTGGTATTGGGGTTCCAACACCGGAATCGGTTGTCATGCGGGATGGAACGATCCTTACAAAAACCCAGATGGAGATGCTGATGAAAAAGGGCGCGGTTGGAGATATTTGCCTGCGTTATTTTTATGAAAACGATAAAGCAATCCAATCAGAAATGGATGACCACGTGATCGGTATTACCCTTGAGGAATTGAAAACAATTGATTGCGTGGTCGGGATCACAGGCGGGCCACAAAAAGAAAACGTGATCCTTGCAGCGCTTATTGGCAGACCAATCAATGTGCTTATCACAGATCAACGATGCGCATAAGAACTAATTGAGGATTAAAAAGGTATGGATCAAAAGGAAATCATTTCATTGGCAGAACAGGTGGGTAAACAAGAGGCGGAGGATGTATCATCGCTGATTGACCAGACAGATGTAAGTTTTGCGAAAGCTGCCAGGTTTTATTGCTCGCATGTAAAGGGTATGTGCTGGTAACAGGTACGGGCACTTCTCATTCTGTTACACACAGAATGGCTCATTTGCTAAGTATCTGCGGGACACCTTCGTTGTTAATTGATGACAGAGACAGCTAGCATGGGCTTTCGGGTGCGGTGAGAGCCAGCGACATTCTTATTGCACTTTCAAAGAAAGGCAGCTCCTCTGAAATCATATTCCTTGCCAAAGTAGCCAAATCGAAAGGCGCAAAAGTTTTTTGCCATAACAGAAAAATCCAATTCTGAATTAGGGAAACTATCCGTTTGGTATTAATGGTCGTTGCGCCGCCGGATGGCTATCCCTATGGGATGATCGCAACCGACATTTCTCTTGTTAATTCCACTTTTTGTGATGTATTATGTGTGGTGATGCTTAAATCACGTGGCTACACCCTGCGACAATTCGGTGAAACCTATCCAGGCGATGCGGTAAGAAGAAAATTGTAAAATCTAAAAAAGAATTAGGAAGATAGGATGAAATCTGCATTTTTAATCGGAAGCAAGCAATTTGAAATAAGGGACGTACCGGAACCTAAACCAGGCCCACGCGATGTGGTGGTTAATGTCGCCGCTTGCGGAGTCTGCGGTTCTGACCTGCGGCGGTGGAAGGAAGGTCCTGCCATCGAACCTGTGGTTTCAGGGCATGAGATTTCAGGAACCGTCAGTTCAATTGGTGCTGAGGTAAGGTCATTTATACTCGGTGACAAAATCGCCATTGCGCCAGATATCCACTGCGGAGAATGTTATTACTGCCGGCATGCGCTGTATAACCTGTGTGATTCTTTGCATTTCCTCGGAATCACTCCTGGTTATCCCGGTGGTTTTACCGAAAAAATCCTTCTAACAGATGAAGTTCTCACACTGGGTGTAGTACATAAGATGCCTGAAGGACTTTCTTTTGACCATGCTGCAGTATCTGAACCCTGCAGTTCGGTTTTAGCTTGCCATGACCGTATCCATACGAGCATTGATGATGTGGTGGTTGTTATGGGTGCCGGACCGATCGGCTGTATTCATACGGCTGTCGCGCATGCAAGAGGCGCACGGGTGATTATTTCTGAGCCCAGCGATATTCGACGCAAGCTGGCCGAATCCTTTGAACCGGAACTGATATTGAATCCTTTTGAAGAGAACCTTGGTGAGATCATTCGGGATTTTACCAATGGAAGAGGAGCAGATGTGGTCATCTGCGCCAATCCTGTAGCAGCAACTCAAACCCAGGCAGTTGAAATTGTAAAGAAACGCGGCAAGGTAATGTTGTTTGGCGGTCTACCGAAGGATAATCATATGGTTTCCCTGGACGGTAACCGCATTCATTACAATGAAATTGAGGTTATCGGTTCATTTTCTTATCACCCTGATTATCATGCGCTGGCGCTTGAGGCGCTACAGCGTGGTTTAATTCCTGCTGAAAAATTAATTACAGCAATTTTTCCATTGGATGAGGTATCCAAAGGTTTTGAAACCGCAGCCGGCGGTGAGGCACTAAAAGTACTTATCAAACCAGAAAAGGAAATTATTTAAATCAGATTAGGTGAATTCAAGGACCATTAAAAATTTTTTCAATCCTCACTTGTGGATATATCCGGTTGACATCTCGAAAATGAAAATCGGCCGTCCTTTCGGTGAGGACTGAAGCTGAACTGACTGCCGTTGCCCATCTCAATGCAGTTTCCCAATTTTCATTTTCTGATAATTTCCAAACAAGAGCAGAGCTTGCAGAATCTCCCGCTCCCGCCGCATTGATTGACACTTGTTGAGGTGCCACGGCAAAAAAATCCCCTTCGGTAGTTAGAGCAATGATGCCCTCCCTGGATAATGTCATCACCAGATTTCTAATTTTCATTGATGACCTCAATTCTCTTGCCTGGTTTATAAGCATTTTGAGTGAATCTGCTTTCTGATGAAAAGTCCATTCAAATTCTTCACGATTCATTTTCACAATCTCGGGTTGGGCTTTAATTCCAAATTCAAGGCTTTTCTTTTGCGAGTCAATAAGGCTTGGCACCCCGATTCTTCTTGAATAATTGATATATTCTACATAAAAATCATCCGGCAGTGATGCAGGCAACGAACCACCGAATATTACCCAGCCAGCCTTGGAAACAACTTCTTTATACTTCTTAAAGAATTCCATTTTCTGGTTTTCAGAGATGTTTATGTCGCCTGCGATGACATGGCTATGGATTTGGGATTCCCTCTCTGCAATGACATGAGAAATGCGGGTTTCGCCATCCACCCAAATCGGCAGTAATTGAATGCTGTACTCTTCCAATAATTTAAAAAGTTCTTTTCCCGTATTGCCTGCAAAAAAGCCCATTGCCATGGTCTCTAGACCTAAATGACGCAGGGCAACAGAAGAGTTTAATCCTTTTCCCCCAACACAGACATTGATGTTATTAGTACGCATCGGGGTGCCTGAAATCCATTTGTCGATGAAGATTATTTTATCCAGGGCAGGATTCGGGCAAATGGTCAGAATCATAATTGTTTATTATCCTTAAGGTGAAAATAATATGATTGCATTTTTTCTTGAAGCAAATGTAATTTGGGTATTATAACCAGTATGGTTTAATGCTTACCAGATATGGGAATATTTTATTTTTCGGCACTTCCCCAAAGAATTTATACGATGATGGACTTACTATATTGGGTAATAAAAACATACAGAACTGAAAAAGAATCGAATTCTACATTAAAAATACTTGATACAATCATGAGGATTTTTCTTTAATATAATAATGGATAGCGAGTATTAGCATTTGAGCTAAGTCTTAACTCTGCAAATAATCATAGATTAGTAAATGTAATCATGAAATTTTTAAATTTATATTGTGAGAATAAAAATGAAAAAAAGTGGTGTACTTAACCTTGAAATTTCGCAGTTGATATCTAGTATGGGACATATGGACAAACTAACAATCTGCGATGCCGGATTACCAATTCCCGATTATATCTGGCGGATAGATCTGGCTGTTCTTCCCGGTTTACCTGGTTTTGAAGCGGTTGTGAAAGCAGTGGCAGGCGATTTAGAGGTGCAGCAAATCATACTCGCAGAAGAATTACGGGACAAGAATCCGGGATTAACCCAGGCACTCAAGAATATTTTCATGAGTGCCGAAGTAGTTTTTGTCCCGCATGAACAATTTAAAGAAATCAGCACTGAATCACGCGCAATTATTCGAACAGGCGAATGTACCCCTTACGCCAATGTAATTCTGGTATCTGGGGTGACCTTCTAGATTATAAGGAGAAAACATGTCAGAAAAAATGTTAGCTGCTGTTTTTGAAGGTAAGGGGAAGTTAACGCTAAAAGATGTACCAGTTCCACAAATAACCAAACCAGACCAGGTGAAACTCAAGGTTGAAGCAGTGGGTATTTGCGGAACCGATGTGCATATTGTTGCGGTACCACCGGGTTATATTGCTACTCCAGGTACTATCCTCGGACATGAATATGTTGGTAGGATTGTTGAAATTGGTAAAGAGGTTACCAATGTAAAAGTTGGCGATCGTGTAGTCGTTCTGCCCAATGATTATTGTGGGACATGTACGTATTGCCAAATCCATCTGCCTAATCTGTGTGAAAATATTGGGGCGATTGGCATTCATGTGGATGGAGCGTATGCGGAGTATAACGTCATTGCCAGTAAGTTAGCATTTAAGATGAATGACAACGTACCTGTAGAGCATGGCGCATTTGCTGAAATGCTGGCAGATGTGGTTAATGGGACCAACAAGGTTCGGCTGCAGCCTGGTGAGTCAGTTGCGGTGATAGGTGCAGGTCCGATTGGGCAGCTATACGCCCAAATGTTTAAAGCAGCAGGCGCAGGCAAGGTCATTATCGCGGATATGTCAGATTACCGCTTGAATTACAGCCGCAAGATGGGTTTTGATCTTGTCATTGATCCTTCGAAAGAGGATTTTGAAAAATTTGTTTTAAAACATACCGGAATTGGTGCAGATGTGGTTGTGGATGCCGCCGGCTCAGGCCTGGCAGATGCCATTAAAGTTGTTCGCAAAGGTGGCAAGGTAGTGGCTTTTGGCGTCAATACACAAGCTGTTGCTACTTTTCCCCAAAGCCAGGTCACTTTTAAAGAAATTTCAATTCTTGGCGCCTGGCTGGCCAATGCAACTTTCCCTGCGGCAGTCAAGGTATTGGAAAGCAGATTGCTTGACTTGGATGGTCTAATCTCACATAAAATGCAGTTAAAGGACCTTCACAAAGGGCTGGACTTACTCGCCCAGCGTAAGGCAATGAAAATTGTCGTTTATCCTTAATTAATAATTGAATAAGAAGAAATGTCTAAAATTCTGTAATTTAATGCGAAAGCCTTTCAGGCCTGATGGATTGGAATAAACGTCCTTCTGCTTTTATTTATAAATTTGTTGATCCAAATTTGCAGATTGATAATTTCGAACCTATTGAGGAAAAAAGCTTT
>CAZBNE010000022.1:0-9297 GCA_964493155.1 uncultured Pelolinea sp. | reverse complement strand
AGAAATTGTAATAAAAGGAGTTGGAAATGAAAGCATCGGTCTGTATCGAAATGATTTACACTGAATACCCCTTCTTGGACCGCATCCGAATTGCCAAAGAACAGGGTTTTGACGCAATTGAATTTTGGAACTGGGATAACAAGGATATGCCGGCAATTAAGAGGATTGCATCAGAAGTGGGTATCTCAATTGCCACTTTTCAATCCAATCGTGGCGGCACTCTGATTAATCCAACACATCGCAAGGATTTCATAAAAGGCATCCAGGAATCACTGGATATGGCAGTTGAAATGGGTACCAAAAGAATGTTCATCCTGACAGATGAACTGGGTGATGACCGCAGTGTGAAATTTCAATTTCCTGAATTGAGCGAAACTGAAAAATATCAAAGCGTGCTGGATGGCCTTAAAGAAATTGCCCCCTTGGCAAGCAAAGCGGGTGTTGTGCTGGTACTGGAACCGCTCAATAACCTGGTTGACCATGCCGGATACTGGTTGAAGAATTCTGAAGTCGGCTTTGAATTAATTCGAAAGATCAACAGTGCCAACATTCGGCTGCTCTTTGATATCTACCATCAACAGATCACCGACGGGAACCTGATCGAGAGATTAACCAAGAATCTGGATGTGATTGGTCATGTTCATGTGGCCGATGTACCTGGCAGGCATCAACCCGGAACAGGTGAAATCAATTATCCGGTGGTGCTTGGAAAACTGCGGGATGCCGGTTATCAGCAATTTGTAGGTCTTGAATTTGAACCTATAGGTCCGTCAAAAGAAGCAGCTGCGTCGGCATTAAAGATGATAAAAGCCTGAGAAAAAGGTTTTCTTGAGCAATCATTAATGGAACAGTGACACTGATCACCGGTACAGGCAAGGAAATTGATAAAGCCATGGCAAAAACCTTTGTTAATCATGGCGCAAAATTTTTGATTAGCGATATCAATCAGGGCTGGATAAAAAAAACAGCTGACGAGATCAATGCATCATAACTAGATGCAGTTGCTACTGTATTACTGAATGTCTCGAATTCTGAGGATGTTGCCAAGGCAATAAGGGTAACAGTTGTTCCCAGACAACTGCGAAGCAGATGATCAGCCAGGGGCATGGTGGGTTCATTATCAGCAAAGCTTCTGCATCTGGGAAAAAGCCTGATTAAGGTGGAACTGCCGATAATCCCTCCAAATCTGTGGTGATCGGTTTAACCCGTATGATAGCTCTTGAACTCGGAAAGTACGGCATCCGAGCCAATTGCATCCTTCCTGGGATTATGGACACTGAAATGCTGTGGGGTGTTTTTAAAGCAGAACCAGGTTTAAGAGAAAACACTTGAAGAGTGCACACCGCTTGGAAATATTGCATTGCCGGATGACCAGGCAAATGTAGCTATATTTCTGGCTTCAGATTTAATCTCTCACTTCACTGGTGAACAACTGGTTGTTTCCGGCGGCGAATTTTTCGAGACATAAGTATTTGCCCCCCGTTTTTGAAAGCCGGCAGGATAACTGCCGTCTTCTTTTTAAGAACCAAATTGATAATTTTCTTACTCATATATAATTCAATCATGGAATTTCACATCTCCCGTCATATTCGCCGCCGATATAATTTTGATGATTCTCTTTTTTCTTTCAATGGTCATGCTATTTTTGCCAATTTCCATGCTGCGCGTGTTTTTACCCATCGAATAAATGAAAAGCGCGACATAACAAATCACCCTGAAACCGCAGTGCAGGCTTCCCAGGTGAATGCCATGGGTTTGATCGATGAGATCATGCATACCGTGGTCGCACAATACCGCAAGCAAAATGCTCCTGCGCTGTATGAAGATCTCCTGTCAAATCTAACTGACGAGATTGGTAAACGCAAGTTGGATGCGGCTCTGCGGACTTTTGTCAAAGATTTTCCCCCTACGCCCGTTTACAAAAAAATTTATGATGTGAGTGAATACTTGGCGGGTGAATCAAATGGCGTTGACAATAAGGCAGCTGCACTGGAAGAAGTGCTTATGCTGTGGCTGACCAATATAAACCCTGCCTGCTTGCCTTACAAAGAACTGTTTGATGATAACCAGCTGAAAGAGACGACAGCTTATCTTGAAATCATTAATGCGCTGCATGGATATTTTGAGGACCAACCTTTCTTTGGTCCGGATAATCAAAATTTGGTAGATATGCTTCGCAGTCCAGCGATCGCTGTGCCTGATTCTCTCAAAGGGCAGCTGGAGTATATCCGCAGCCGCTGGGGAGATTTGCTTGGCCATTACTTGTTGAAACTGCTGGGCAGTATAAATATGATCTCTGAGGAGGAACATCCACACAGTCTCGGCCCAGGTCCGGTAATGATTCCAACCTACTCATCCGGGTCGGATACCGAGATTGAAAGGTTTAGCCCGGATGCGAACTGGATGCCGCATTTGGTGATGATAGCAAAGAACACTTATGTTTGGCTTGACCAGCTTAGCAAAAAATACCATAGGCCTATTACCCGTTTGGATGATATTCCTGATGAAGAACTGGATCTGTTGGCAGACTGGGGTTTTAGCGGTCTATGGCTGATCGGCTTGTGGGAGCGAAGCCGTGCTTCAGCACGGATTAAGCAGCTTTGCGGAAATCCCGAAGCGATCGCTTCTGCATATTCACTTAAGGAATACCGAATTTCTGATGACCTGGGTGGTGAAAGTGCGCTTCAATCGTTTCGTGCGCGTGCCTGGCGCAGGGGCATACGCCTGGCAAGCGACATGGTGCCTAATCACATGGCAATTGATTCCAATTGGCTGCACGATCATCCGGATTGGTTCATCTCATCGCCTTATTCACCGTTTCCGGCATACTCATTCAATAGTCCGAACCTGAGTGAAGATGGACGCGGAGCGATTCATATCGAAGATCATTATTATGATCGCACAGATGCGGCAGTTGTATTTAAATACCACGACCATCGTGAAGAAAAGACTTATTATATTTACCACGGAAATGACGGTACCAGTATGCCCTGGAATGATACTGCACAGTTGAACTACCTCAATCCGCAGGTTCGCGAAAAAGTTATCCAGACAATACTGGAAGTTGCGCGAAAATTTCCGATTATACGCTTTGACGCTGCCATGACCCTGGCCAAACGCCACTACCAACGTCTTTGGTATCCGCTGCCAGGTGGTGGGTGTGATATTCCTTCGAGAAGTGAATCGAGTATGCCGCAAAATCAATTTGATCACTTAATGCCTGAAGAGTTTTGGCGAGAGGTTGTTGATCGGGTTGCGAAAGAAGCTCCAGACACCCTGTTGCTTGCAGAGGCATTCTGGCTGATGGAAGGCTATTTTGTGCGCACTCTGGGAATGCACCGTGTATACAATTCTGCTTTTATGAACTTGCTGAGGGATGAGGAAAATGCAAAATACCGCCAGGTGATGAAAAATACTCTTGAATTCGACCCCGAAATCCTTAAGCGTTTCGTCAATTTTATGAATAATCCTGATGAACATACGGCAGCCAACCAGTTTGGCAAAGAGGATAAATATTTTGGAATCTGTACCCTGATGGCCACTTTACCCGGATTGCCGATGTTCGGCCATGGGCAGATCGAAGGATTAACTGAAAAATATGGAATGGAATATAAGCGCGCGTATTGGGATGAACAACCTGACCAGCAATTGATCGAACGCCATGTCTGGCAGATTTTTCCTTTACTAAAGCGCCGTTATTTATTCTCTGGCGTTGAACGTTTCTTCCTTTATGACTTTTATACCCCTGAAGGTCAAGTGGATGAAAATGTGTTCGCCTATTCCAATTGCAGCGGTGAAGAACGTTCATTAGTGGTTTACCATAATCGTTTTGGCGATACTGCGGGTTGGATTAAGACTTCCTCAGCATATATGGATAAAAGCAGCGGGCAGCTGCGACAGGTGGATCTGAAAAGCGGTCTAAATCTACCCGATGATCGACGTCGGTACCTTGTTTTCCGCGATCAACTGTCGGGATTGGAATACATCCGTAACTGCGCTGAAATTGCTAAAAAAGGCTTGTTCGTTCAGCTTGACGCATACCGCGCTCATGTTTTCACTGATTTCCGAATTGAAATAGATGACGATTCTGGAATTTGGCATCAATTGAATACGCACCTGAATGGTCGCGGTACAGCTGATATTCAGGAACTGCATTGGGAATTACCGCTTCGCCCTGTTTTACAGCCTTTACGAGAGATCGCTAATCCCGGCTACTTCAGTTTCCTGGTCTCACAACTCCCGGGATCCATAGGCAGCCAAGCGCCTGAATTCCTGTTGAATGAAGCCGTACACAAACTTGAAAATCTTATTAAAGGCGCTGCTAATCTGCTGCAAATTCCACAGAGTAGTGAAAAATTCTGTGACAATTTCATCAAGAAGATCATTGCCATATACAAAATTGCACAAATAGAGAATTTTCTTGGAATTGACTCATCCGATCAAACCAGACAGTTTGCTGAGTGGATAACTGAAGAAGCTTCAATCGATTATTGGCTGGCTGCATTTTGCTGGGTGTTTTTTGACTGCCTGCGTGGTTCTCTTGGTATGTCTGACCAACAATTTCTTGATCAATCAGCTCGTTGGCGGTTTCCAGTCATCCTTGAATCTGCTTTGTGGGAAATGGGGGCGCAGATCAATTCTCCATCAGAAATAACACGTTATATCGAATTGCTATTACGATTGGATAGATGGTACTTGTCTAAGTCCAGACGCACTAATAGCAAGATCATACGAAATCTGGTTTCAGATTCTTATATCAATGCTTTCTTAAAAATTAATAATTTTGGCGGAAAATTATGGTTTGGAAAGGAAAACGCAGAAGTTGTTTTCTTTCTAATGGGAGTGGAAGGATTGATAGAAATCTTGGTGCGGGAAGATGGTTCCAATAAAAGGAAACTGGCGCAAATAGAAAAATTGGCTAAACAAATTATTGAATTAAAAAATTCAGCCGAAATTTCTCGTTATGATTTAAACAATTTTCTTGCGATACTCGATCAGATATGATCCAACCGCATTAAATTCTCAAATTTCTTCAGGTATCCCAAAAAAGCCATTTCTCCGGTCAGACCAGAAAGTTCACTGCGTGCTTCATTGATTATTGAAATCAAACCATCTGAAGGATCTTGTCCGGTCGCCTGCTCAACCAGGTTGGTTGCGTGGGCCGCGTATTTAAGCGCATTTAAAGGCTCAATCCGGTCAATATCAAAAAAGAACCAGGCATCTGATGAGAACATGCGCAGGCGTTCAAACTGCGCCTCAACAAGCAGCTTCACCATCGAAATCTGACCGGGGGTAAGGGAATTTGCAGCATGATTCAGGATAAGGTCTTCAATTTTCTCGGATCCCAGCAAAACAGCCGAGTACTCATTTCTCAGCAGCCAGGGATCACGTATGAGGCTGTTGAGACGGGACTCATAAACTTTGTCTATGGCCCCCGCGAGTTGGGTCATAAATTGGCGAAGAGGCTTTTTCCATTTTGCGGTTGGGGCATCTCCGCATACATCTCGCCAGCGCTCAATCCCATGATGGCAAGACCAGGATGTATTTTCAATGATCTCGGTAAAACCACTTACCGGGTGGTCGAGTAGCCATTTGGCAGGAAATTCCCACTGAATGCCTTGTTTCTCGACAGCACCATCCAGAAGATAACTGAGGAATTTTTCACGGGCAGGCTGATGGTGGCCGTAAAGTTCACCGTCTGAGGCTGCCATTAGTAACTGGTCGCCTGTGTTTGCAGGGGATTGAGATCGCGGAATTAACCAGTCCTGAACGAATCGGTCTGCATTTTCGGTAGCGGCTGGGTTAAAACTGATTTCCCCGGAAAGAAAGGCATTATAAAAGAAAACGGTAATCTTTTTTCCTCCCGGCAATTCCACATTCCAGGGTCTGGAAGTATCCAAATGAGGATCTTTTGCCTGCCAGGGAGCTAAAATTGTGAATGTAATGCCATGGTTGACCAAGGCTTCGAGAGTGGCCAGGTCCATAGCAGTTTCAGGAAGCCACATCCCCAGCGGGCGGTGTCCAAAATGCGCTTCATAATCGTGTATTCCCCAGCGGATCATCGTTTCTTTTTCACGAACTGTCGCCAAAGGTAAAATGATATGAAAATATGGCTGCGCCATGGCGTTGCTGACGCCATAGCGTTGAAAAATTATTGCTTCCTGCTCGATGATGGTACGTACGGTCTCGGGGTGATTTTGGTCCAACCATTCGAAAAGCGTTGGACCAATATTGAAACTTATTTTTTGAAAATTTCCAATGATCGCGTTTGGCTGATAGCACTCATGAAATATTCTTTCAGTCCAATTGTTATATGGACTTGCGCCATATTCCATTGGAATTTCATGCGTAAAGGGATCAACACGAGGTGGTTGATAAAAATGACCATGCGTGCTGAAATGTAAATTTGGCAAGTGTAAATATCCTGACGATTGATTTATTTAATAATATTATCCCAAAAAATTTTAAAAAACCAACCAGGAATTTTATCCGGCATTTTTCTTCTTAAAAAAAGGATAAGGCTGTAATGGTAATACAGCCTTATCCTTAAAATCGTTGATGATAAATAGTATTAATCGACCTTGATCTTTTTGATTGTCGCCTTAATGTCTTTGATTTTCGCTTGAAGTCCCTGGGCTTTATTTACGAGCTTCATTAGCTCCGGTTCAAAATTTGATCCCTTGGCTGCCATTGCAAGGGCCTTTTCTCCGATTTTTGATTTAAGAGATTGAACTTCATCTTCATGCTTGGAAATCTCTTTTTGTAGCTCAAAGATCTTTACGGAATCGGAAGCCTTCTCGCCGATCTCTTTAATTCCTTTTTCTGCTCCTTTTAATCCTTTCTTAATCCCTTTCTCTGCTTTTCCAACACTTTTTTTCAATTCCTTAGATAGATCTTTTAATTTTGCCATTTTTTCTCCATAGTTTATATTTAATATAACATACCTGGAAAGCGATCAAATAATCTTTCGATGCCCAAAATTTGAAACCGAATTATTCATTAAAAAATGAGCTGTTTTTTGATCCGTATGAAAGAGCGCAATCAGTATATTTATTGAAAAAAATGAGAATGGCCTGTTTTTATCAGGCCATTCTTTGGAAGTTGGGGATTGGAAATCGATATTTAGTCTTTAAGTGTAATCTTGATCTTACTTTTTCGCTTTTTCTTTGAGCTTTTATTTGTAAAGGTATTAATGACTATTGGGGTGAATAGAAGGACAAGCAGAACCGCAAGGATTAATCCAAATGTCATCCATGATGCCGGCCGTGAAACTTCAGGCACAAGACCACCGGGGTTGAATTTGGTCTGCGATTCACCGCCAATACCGATAAACCGATCTGACAGAGTTACGGTCAAAGCGCGCTGGACGCCATCTCTCAGTGATAAAGGGGTTTCATAACTTATTACTGCTTCACTTTGCAGAGCTCGCCGCATTTGGTCATAAATTAATGAAAGTTGGGTCTTGTCTTCTGCATATCCATACTGTCCACCAGCACTGTCGGCAATCATGCGCAGTGTGTTCTCATCAATTCCCTTATATTTATCAGCTTCTTCTTCTTCCTCAGGCATTTTTCCGAAACCAATCGTCGAAATAGATAATCCGCCAAAACCGATACTGCCAAGCGCTTCCTCAGGTGTGGTAGCACTCGAATTATCCATGCCGTCAGTCATTAAGATAATCGCTTTTCGGCCTGGCAGCGGGTTGAGGATATTGATGGCAGTTGAAAGCGCGTCATAAATCGCGGTGTCATCTTTCGCGCTGATACTGTCGATGGCCTTCACCAATGTATCCTTAATAGGGGTAACGTCTTGAATCACATTTACTTTTGTGTTAAAAGTTATGACACCAGCCTGGTCACCTGGCCGCATTTGATTTAGGTATTCCTTTGCTACTGATTTGGCGCTATCAAGCTTGCCGGCGAAGTTCATGCTTCCTGAATTATCGATGAGCAGCATAGTGGTCAAAGGACCTGCTTCATCTGCGCCCAGGACTTTTTGATTGCTCACCGGCTGGCCGTTTTCGAGCAGTTGCAGCTTTCCGGTGTTGATAACCTGAGGTTCGCCATTGGAATCACGCACGGATACATATACATTTACTTTAGGGAATTCAGTTGTATCGATTTGGGTGATCTGCAGGATGTAATTTCCGGTTGATTCCACCTTCGGCGCTGCATGGCAGGCGGTCATCAGGATGAGGGCTGCCAAAAGCGGAAGTGAAAGAAATGATCGAAATAATTTATTCATAATTTACCTCTTTTCATGATAGATCATTTCTGATTTGCCCATACGGATATGCTGGTTGGCGCGCAAACGTGATATCTCTATCCTTTTACCTTCCAGGAAGGTGCCGGTCATACTAATATCTTTTAATGTAAAATAGGTGCCTTCTCCGGTGAGAATGGCGTGCTGAGGTGCTATATCAGGATCGCTAATAACAATATCTGCCTTGAGGGGGCTGCTGCCGATAGCGGCTGAAGGACCTCCTTTTGCCAGAAATTTATCGAGAATGAATTCCATGCCTTTCATCTTGCCGTTGACTACTTCCAACCAGGCGCGTGAGAGCATAAAGACGATCAGCGCGATGAAGACTCCCACAGACAGACCCAGCAAGATAAGACCTGCCGCTTTTCCCATCAGGGGATCGGAAAATAACTGTCTTGCACCTTCCAACAAGGCTCCACCTAGTGCTCCTCCGATTAAGCCGCCCAATCCGCCCTTCCACAGCTGCGCTCCACCGGTAATCCCGGCAGCCAGACCAGTCAACAAGCCAAAGACTGCCCACCCGATTGGCCTGCTCCAGGCTGGGCCGCCAATCGATAAGAATAGACCTTCAGCAATGGGCAGGGCGATGGCGCCGCCAACCGCGCCGAGTAGGGCGCTAAGAAAGGCTTTTCGCAGCCCGAATAAGATGTTTTGTGCAGCGAAACCTTCTCCAAAGCCAATAAACAAACCGATGATTCCACCCAGCATGGCACCGACGATGATCTCGCTTAGGAAAAGGTTATCAGTAAATGACAGCCCGAGTAAGTTGCTGATCTGCCATCCGATCAGTCCGCCGATCGCTCCGAGCAGCCCATAGGTATAAAAACGCATTAAACGATTCATGTAGACAGGACCTCCTCAGTCTTATCAATATGCTGCATGGCAGGCTGCAGATTTCGCCAAAAAACAACGCTTCTCTGGTTGCTATTGGTCAGCTCATAGAAGCCAAAGTAAGAACGTTGGTCCAGGCTGCCATCCGTCTGGCGGATAAAAAATCCTCCAATCGACCGGTGAGGTTCGATCACCAGTGCAACA
>CAZBNE010000021.1:1418-29464 GCA_964493155.1 uncultured Pelolinea sp. | reverse complement strand
CGCATGACCAGGTTCATGCGGGTCACAAGCACGTCATTGATGCAAGCCGGATCAAATTTTGGCCAATCTGCCATGTGAACCGATTTGGGCGCATCTTTAACCACAGAGAGAACAAGATTGCGGTAGAGCTCTTCCGAGATGAAAGGCATGGTAGGAGCCAATAAGCAGCTGATCGTTACCAGAGCTTCATACAAAGTCGCATAAGCAGCATCCTTGTCAGCGTCAGATTCAGTTTTCCAAAAACGGCGGCGGGAGCGGCGCAGGTACCAATTGGACAAGTGGTCAACAAATGTCTCAATCGGGCGGGTAGCCCCCAGAACATCATAAGTTTCGAAAGCGTTTGTAACGTCCCGTACCAGAGCATGCAATTCTGCCCGCAGCCAGTTGTCCAAAGCAGAATATTGGACCTTTCTACCTATGCCAGGTTTCCATCCATCCAGGTTGGCATATGTAATGAAGAATGAATAAGTATTCCAAAGTGTCAGCGTAAAATTGCGCACGACTTCGGAAACGAGATCCGAAGAGAATCGCCTTTCCTGTCCGGGCGGGCTGGCTGTGTAAAGATACCAGCGCATCGCATCCGCGCCATGCTCATTAAGCACGTCCCAGGGCTGGATCACATTACCCTTTGATTTGGACATTTTTTGCCCATCACCATCAAGAATCAATCCCAGGCAAACAACATTCCTGAAGCAAGCCTGATCAAACAAGAGGGTGGAGATCGCATGCAGTGAATAGAACCACCCGCGGGTTTGGTCGACAGCCTCGCAGATATAATCGGCAGGGTATTGATTTTTAAACGAATCCAGATTTTCAAAGGGATAATGCCATTGCGCCACAGGCATGGAGCCTGAATCGAACCATACATCGATCAATTCCGGAACGCGCCGCATCTTTTCACCGCATTTCGGGCAGGGATAAAAGACCTCATCAACATGCGGGCGATGGAGATCAAGCCCCTTAAGATCCTTACCAGTTTTTTCGGACAACTCCTGGACAGAGCCAATGCACTCCTGGCTGCCGCATTTTTCGCACATCCAGACAGGCAATGGAGTTCCCCAATATCTTTCACGTCCCAAGGCCCAATCTATGTTATTCTCAAGCCAGTTGCCAAAACGCCCGTTCTTGATATGGTCCGGGTACCAGTTGATCTCTTTATTAAGTGCGACCAATCGATCTTTTAAAGCACTGGTACGGATATACCAGGTCTTTCGGGAATAATAAAGCAGGGGTGTTCCGCAGCGCCAGCAGAAAGGATAGGTATGCGTGTAATCTTCGGATTTTAGCAGCAAGCCGCGCGATTTGAGGTCTTCAATGATAAAAGGATCTGCATCTTTAACAAATTTTCCAGACCATGGCCGGACTTCAGCAATAAAAGTGCCATTAGGAGCAACGGTCATCAAGACTGGCAGATCTTCCGCTAAAGCGATTTCACGGTCATCAGCTCCAAAGGCAGGAGCAATGTGAACCATACCTGAGCCATCCCCGGTTGTCACAAAATCACCCAGCACAACCCGATGTGCCGGTTTTTCAGGAGGCAGGAAAGTGTATAAGGGCTGATATTTCTTTCCTTTGAGCTGCCTGCCTTTAAATTCTCTCACAATTTTAACCGGTTCATCCCCAAACACTTTGGCGACCAGATCTCTGGCCAGAATGAGCTTTTCTTTTTCTCCCGAGTATTCATCCTTCTGGGATCTTTCAACGGTCACATAATCAATTTCAGGGTGCACTGCAATCGCAACATTGCCCGGAAGCGTCCAGGGGGTAGTTGTCCAAACCAGAAGCGAGGTTCCAGGATCCTCCACGAGTGGCATGCGCACAAAAACTGACGGATCTGTGACTTCCCGATACCCTAAAGCAACCTCATGATCAGACAGGGGTGTTCCACAGCGCGGGCAATAAGGTACAACCTTGGTCCCCTGATAAAGCAGATTTTTCTCCCAAAAATTCTTAAGGATCCACCATACAGATTCAATGTATGGATTCTTATAGGTAACATACGCGGTTTCAAAATCCACCCAATAAGCGATCCGTTCAGTGAGCTTTTCCCATTCCTTAATGTTAGAAAAGGCAGACTCACGGCAAAGCTGGTTAAATTTTGCGATGCCGTAATCTTCGATCTGCTGCTTATTGGTAAATCCCAATTTTTTCTCAACTTCAATTTCAACCGGCAAACCATGTGTATCCCAGCCACCGCTGCGCCTGGCGTGATACCCGCACATCGTTTTATATCTCGGAAAGAGATCCTTAAAAACCCGCGCAAGAATATGGTGCACTCCTGGCATACCATTTGCGGTTGGGGGACCCTCATAAAAGATGTATTCGGGCTGGCCTTCCCGGTTTTTCACAGACGCCTGAAAAATATCCTCTTTCTTCCAGTAGGCCATAGTGGATAATTCCATCTGATTGATATTTAACTTTGATGAGACCGGCTTGAACATAAAACCTCCATTAAATAAAAAATAAAACTCGCCCCAACAGGGACGAGATCTACTCCCGCGGTACCACCCCGATTTCCGATCTTTCGGACACTTTGCCAGGAATATTTTCTTCCTGAACCCCGATAACAGGGGGTTGAACCGGCTTTCTTAATCACCCTTTCGGATTTTCAGATTGCAGCTAAGGAGTGATTTTCAACTGTGCCGAGCTTGCACCAACCTCGACTCGCTGACTGGATTACTGTTTACTCGTCTCCATTATCGCTTTTCAGGGTGAAATTATCCCATAATAAAGAAAATAAATCAAATCTTGCCGATCGTTCCATAGAAGAGCGGCAGGGGATCTATTCTGGTTTCAGACCATTGAAGGGCGCCCAATAGACACTTTTTGGCATTTTCTGCATCAGCGACATTCTTGGAATAAATTGTAAAAATGGGGCTGCCTTTCTCCAAATAGTCACCAACTTTAACATGAACAATAATCCCAACACCCGGATCGATCTTGTCCGTTTTCTTTACACGACCAGCGCCCAGATCAACTGCAGTCTCGCCAATTATCCGGGCATGAACCTGCGAGAGATACGCTTCCTTTTCTGATGCCACAAGCATTTCATACGCGGCAACCGGCAACTTATTGGGATTGTCTACAAAAGAAACATCACCGCTTTGGGCGATCACAAGCTGCCGAAATTTTTCAAATGCACGTCCCGATTGGAGCACGTCTTCAGCCATTCTTCTTGCTTCGTCCAGGCTTTCTGCTTTCCTGCCAAGCAACAGCATGTGACTGGAGACAGTCAGGCAATGCTCCAGGAAATCTGACGGACCATTACCATTTAGCGTTTCAATTGCTTCTTTTAACTCCAACGCATTTCCAACCGCATATCCCAGCGGCTGGTTCATATCAGAAAGAAGCGCGATAACCTCCCGCCCGCTCAATTTTCCAATCGCTGCCATCAATTCAGCCAAGCGCTTTGCTTCCAAAATTGTTTTCATGAAAGCGCCATTACCCACCTTAACATCCAGAACAATCGCGTGGGCACCTGCAGCGATCTTCTTGCTCATGATTGATGAAGCAATGAGCGGCAATGCATCAACTGTCCCGGTCACATCCCGCAGACCATACAAAATACCATCGGCTGGTGCAAGATCTGCAGACTGACCTGAAAGTACAAAGCCGAGCGATCTCAGCTGATTTAAAAACTCCTCTTTAGATAAATTCACACGATATCCGGGGATGGATTCCATTTTGTCTATGGTTCCTCCACTGAAGCCAAGGCCCCTGCCAGACATCTTGCCAACCGGCAGACCGCAAGAAGAGACAATAGGCCCAACTACCAATGTAGTTTTATCCCCGACGCCGCCAGTAGAATGTTTATCCACGACAATCGGCGCAATCCCGGAAAGGTCGAGTGTTTCACCGGAATCAGCCATTGCCAATGCCAGGTCTGTCGTCTCCTGATCAGTCATGCCATTCAGCAGAACAGCCATAGCCCAGGCAGAAGCTTGATAATCCGGGATGCTCCCCACGGTCAAACCAGAGATGAAAAAGCGGATTTCCTCTCGGGTTAAAGCTCCTTTATCGCGTTTCTTAATAATCACATCCACAGCGTTCATAAGGCACCTCCACAACCCTGAAAAGAAATCCCTCTTGCGAGGGAATTTCAGTTTACATGGTTTTATTTTACTCTTTTGGCTTGAGAAAAATGGTCGTTTTCCGGTTTGGTTCTTCGCCAACGCTTTCAGTTGTCACGAAAGGATGATAGCGCAATTCCAAATGAATCAATCTGCGCTCATTGGCTGGCATTGGTTCCAGTACCTGTTTCCTTCCGGTAGCAACCACCTGATCAGCCAGCCGCCTGGCCAACTGCCGTAGCTGCCTTTCTCGTCGGAAACGATAGCCCTGGACATCGATCAGGAGAGGCATCCAGTTTCCCAACTGCTGATTTAAAATCAAGCTGGTCACATATTGAAGCGAGTTCAAGGTTTCAGCTTTACGCCCGATCAGAATACTCAGATCATTCCCAGTCACTTCCACCAGGACCATTGGATTATCCTTGTCGTCCTCAGGTTCCAGAATACGTGAAGCAACTCTGGCGTTAATCTGCATGCTTTTAAGCAGCGCCTTCACGATTCTGCTTGCTCTCACCTTTGCTTCTTCAAGTTCATCCTCAAACACATCGCTTCCGTCATCGAAATCTTCAATGTCTGCGGGGGCGGTTGCTACCTTCTCATCTGCATTATCCTTTAACGACAAGCGTACACGCACCTGCCTAGCGCCGATCCCGAGAAAACCACCCTGCCCTTCATCAAGAATTTCAACATTGACCGCATCTTTGGGTAATCCCAACTGGTCGAGTCCCTTCTCAACAGCTTCTTCAATAGTTGGAGCTATTATCTCCAAGGTTGTTTGTTGGTCATTCATTTAGAGCCTCTTGAGGTTTTTTGGGGAGTCTTTGACTTTGTAGGGAATAACTTTGAGAAATCCATTTTACCCAGAAGTGCGTACTGCGCGATACTGACCAGGTTGGAAACAACAAAATACAAAGCCAGCCCTGATGCAAAGGAATACGCGAACCAGCCCATCAATAAGGGCATATAAATATTCATCATGCCTGACATCTGCCCTGATTGTTGGTCAGTTGTAGGGGAAGAGATCAGTTTTGTTTGTAAATAAGAAGTGATGACAACAAAGATCGCTAATAATGGAATTCCAAATGATAAGCCCGGAATGTAAACACGTTCCGGCCTGCCCAAGTCCATCCAAAGGAATTGACTATTTAATGGAAGCAGTTCAATGGGAGTTTTCAGCCCGGGTATAAAGGAAAAGAATTGCGATAATGCCGGTGTCAGTTTCGTCACCAGATTAAGCATTTGTAGTGGAGCATTACCCATTGTCTGAATGATGCTTTGATACAAACCAATGATCACCGGGAATTGAATGAGTGTCGGCAGACAGGAGGCAAAGGGGCTGATGCCTTTTTCTTTATACATTTTCATTTGTTCCTGCGCCAGGCGGTCTTTATCGTTTTTATACTTCTTTTGAACTTCAAGCCAGTCTTTGTCGTTCTGCATATCTTGAAGCGCTTTGCTGCTCTTGATTTGTTTAACGGTTAATGGATGTGTGATCAATTTCACAAGGATAGTAAATAGGATGATCGCCAGGCCAAAATTCTCACCGATCAGATCATAGATAAAAAGCAGCGCGCTGATGAAGGGTTTAATAATAATGGTATCCCACATGATAAATTTCCTCTTTTTCTCTTATTTCGAAGCGGTATAACTCCAGACTTCGTTTCCGGAGAGATCAATTGCCATGAATAGTTTTTCTTTAATTGCCGGAGCCAACAGGATATTCTCACCCGCAGCTTTCGGAGTGGCATACATCACTGTATCCAGAGTAACAACAGGTTTGGGTTCTTTGGCGGTATTTATTGTAAAGACTTTTCCCTGCTGGTTGACAAACAAAGCACCGCCATCAATCGCGATTCCACCCGCGATCATTTCACCACCCGCGTCATAAGGCGCCGGCCATAATGCTTTTCCTGTTTGCGGAGAAACCGCGTAAATTTCTCCATTCTCATTGCCCACAAATACAGCCTCATCTGTGACAACAGGCGAGCCCCAGATTGAGTTATAGCGATCACCATCTTCAAAAGTCCACAAGATTTTCCCTGAAGCAGTGTCAACGCACAGCAATCTTCCATCAATCGTGGCGACAAGAATTTTGCCATCCGCAAGAACAGGATCAGCCACAATGGCAGTTCCAAGGTCAACACTCCACACAGGTTTTTCCACTAAAGTTTTGCTTCCGGCAGAATCCACCGCCAGGGCGGTTGATGCATATTCAAGGTTCAAAGCATACAAGAAATGATCCATAGACGCCAAGTAAACAAATTGCTCATCTGATACTGGTTTGGTCCAGTTTGGGCCTTCAGTTCTAAAAGACCAAAGCAGATCACCTGAAGTATTCAAAGCGTACAGGTACTTATCCGTATTCGGAGCAAATACTCGTTCACCCATAACCAACGGAGAGGCAATATATCGATCTTTTGCGTGAGCAAAAGTCCATTCTTGCGTGCCATTTTTTTTATCAATAGCAATCAAAGTATTGTTATAACTGCCCGCAATAATCTGATCCTCTGAAACAGCAGGTGCCGCAAAATACTGGGTCTTCGCATCAGAACTCTGCGGGAATTGCCAAATCAAGGTGCCATTTTTCGCATCAATAGCAAAGATATCGGATCCATATGCAAAATAGCCTTTTTCACCATCAGTGGTAATTCCAGGCCAGCTGGATGCCATTCCAGCACCTGCAGTACATCCGGAAAATAAACCGGCAATCAAAATAAATGTGATGATGACAAGCTTTTTTCGATTTTTCATAATTTTTTTCCTGTTTTTATTATTTATCAGGGCACCGGATCATATCCGCCATCATTAAAAGGATTGCAGCGGATGACACGATTGACAGCAAAATAAAGTCCTTTGAGTGCCCCAAATTTATAAATCGCCTGGTATCCATAATGTGAGCAGCTTGGGTAAAATCGGCAAGTATTTGCTGGCAACGCGGGAGAAATTACTTTTTGATAGATACGGATCAAGACCAATAAAAAATACTGTGGAAAATTGATGAAACTAACCTTAAAATCCCGCAAGGCGGGCTCGTTTGGGTAGCTGTTGTCAGCAAGCATTGTAATTATTTTTTTTCACCTAATACACCTGCTTCAAGAAGCAGGTATTCAATGGCAGAACAAATCTCCGTGATAGTCGCATCTACAATCGCTGCGCGGGAGTAAAAAACAAGATCCCAATGCTGGGAAATATTATGCCAAATCTCATCCAGGCATGATTTTAATCTTCTCTTGACCTTATTGCGAACGACCGCATTCCCGATGGTCTTGCTTGCAACTGTTGCCACACGGGTTTGCTGACCTTCATTTTGAGTATATACCAAAACAAGCAACGGGTGATAGATCCTTTTTCCGACATTCTTCACACGTTTGAAATCTTTTGACTGGGTCAGACGATTTTCTTTTTTCACTCATAAACCCAATCCATACTGGTAAAAATAACCAGATCCCTGTCGCTGACAGATTACCAGCGGGCACTCTTGGCGTGATTGTTGCGTGTAATGGTCAGGTGAATGCGGCCTTTCGCGCGTCTGCGCTTCAAGACATTACGCCCATCAGCTGTTTGCATGCGTTGTCTAAAACCGTGCACACGAACACGGCGTTTTGTTCTCGGTTGATAAGTCCTTTTTGGCATTTACAATTTCCTTTACATCCTGGTAATTTAACGTAGCGATTATACCATAGGGTTTCCATAAGAGATTATTTACTATCTGGCTTTACTATGGGGATGGAGAAAAACGCTGCAGGTCATCCACTCCCATTAACCCCAATTTTGTAAGGCTTTGAATACTGACATCTGTGATGTGATTATATAAATCATGTGAGGATTTGGCTTCAACACGAATGTAATTACCCGAAAGTCCACTCATAATCCACAAACTTTCTTTTTTGACCGATCTTTCCCAAAGGACTGCCATCTGCCTGCCAACAAATCGCTCACGATATTTTTTGGAGGATTCATAAAACACCTTTCGAGCTTGCAGGCTTCGAAGTTTTTTGATCTTTGAAAACACCTGTCCAGACATTTTTTCAGCTGCCGTGCCCTGTCGGGATGAAAAACCAAAGACATGCCCGCCGGCAAAACCGATAGCTCGGATTAATTCAAGACTTGTGTGAAATTCTTCATCACTTTCACCGGGGAAACCGACCATCAGATCTGTGGTGATGGCAATCTCGGGATTTCTTCGCCTTATTCGGTGGACTGCTTCCTGATAATCGCTGGTAGATGATCGCCTGCCCATTCTTTTTAAGATAGAGTCGGACCCGGATTGAAGAGGCAGATGCAAATGCTGGCAAAAACCTGGGAGATCAAGCACATTCAAGAATTCATCAGAAATATCCCAGGGATCAAGTGAGGAGAGTCTGATCCGAGGGGGAGAATATTTTTCAACAATATCCGTAATGAGGCTGGCAAGAGTTTTTTTAGGTTCAAATTCTTTGCCCCATGCTCCCAAGTTTACGCCTGTCAGCACAATTTCTTTCGCACCGCCTATCAGGGCAGACTCGATATCTTTAAAAATCTCCATTTCTGGCTGCGATTTGTGAGGCCCTCGTGCAACACGCGTTATGCAGAAAGAACAGAAGTTATCACATCCATCCTGGACTTTTATAAAAGCCCGGGTTCGTTTATGTTGTCCTGGCAGTGGTATTCGCGAAACAAGCTGAGATGAGGGATTTTCATCTAAACCGAAAGTCAGCGAAACCAGGTGTTCTTTTTCTTTGTTCGGAACAATAAAATCTACCGCGAGCAGGCTGGCAATCGTTTGCGGATCTATGGTCGCATAACAACCTGTTGCGATAATTCTTGCATTCCCGGTTCTGGCAGCCCAACGGATCCTGCTGCGTGAGTCGGAACTCGCAGCAGCAGTAACCGCGCAGGTATTGACAACGACCAGATCAGCCAACGCGGGATCTGCAACCAATTCATGGCCTTCTGACCTGAAGCGTGCCGCGAACCTTTCAATTTCACTTTGATTCAGCCGGCAGCCGATGGAATCCAAAAAAACTTTCATTTAATTACTTTCCTGATCAAATCTTAAAATTAAATCTTACCATCCCATTAAGAACCTGACCGCTTGCCTCTAATAATATTTCATAACCTTGACACCAATTTTCAAGGGTGATACTCTTCAAATATACTGCATCATATACAGAATGCATCACCAATCTGAGAAAATGGAGAAAATGAGCTCTTCAGAACGAATAACCGGAGCCGTAAAATGGTTCAATCCCTCCAAGGGGTATGGCTTTATCGAATTTGAAGGAGATCATGAAATCTTTGTCCATTACTCTGCCATCAAAATGGAAGGGTATAAAGTGCTGAAGCAGGGGCAGATGGTGGAATTTGAAATAGAATCTGGACCAAAAGGAGAACAGGCTGTCGGTGTTATTCCAATATCCTGAGCGATCATTAACTAGTTCAGGCTTTGAGATATCAGCTTTCTTTGATTCCCAGAAAATATCCAAACAACTTGAGATATTCCATACCAGTAAATTTCCAGCCGTCCACACTCATAAACCATGTTCGTGAGTTATACCAGGAACCACGCACAGGCCGGAAAATTAATTTTATAAGGGTATCGCCAAAAATATCCCTGAAAATTATTGCTGCCCGCCGTACATGATACGGATCGGTCACAATGATCGCAGAGGTGAATTGCTGATTGGTTAATAATACTTTGACCGCATAAGCTTCATCCGCAGTGCTGTTGACCTTATGTTCTGTGATAAGTATATTTCCACCCGGAACTCCGTTGTTCAAGAGTTGGATACGAATATCATTACTATGAAGCGAGTCAAAATTCTCAAGCTGTTGCCCTGTCTCGGTTAGAATAATCACTTTCCCATACCCATCATTATATAAAGAAAGGACCTCTTCCATCCTTGTTTCAACCCCACCGCTCAGCATAACGATCGCATTTGCCGGCTGAAGCTTATCAGCAATAATGAGATATGCACCAGCTCCACGCAAGATAAAATAACCTGCCACTGCCACCAGAACCAGAAGAAGCAAAAATCCCAAACCATGATTGAAGATTTTTATGCAACCAGCAGAACAAGACAAATCCTTGTTTTTTTCCATTTCACTTAAAAAATTGACTGATCAATTATTCTCAGACTTGACTGCCCCAGCCATTCTTATTAATGCATCCGTCAGGATAGACTTGGGACATCCGAAATTCAATCTGACAAAACCTTTTCCGTTTACGCCAAAAGCTTCGCCATCGTTAAGAGCAACTTTCGCTTTGGAAAGAAAAAAGTGATATGGATCAGATGGCAAGACCAATTTCCGGCAATCAAGCCATGCCAGATAGGTTCCCTCTGGTTTGATCATATCGATTTCCGGAAGGTGTTCCTTCAGAAAGCCATAGAGAAAATCACGGTTCGCTGCCAAATAAACCAGCAGTTCGTCAAGCCAATCAGCACCACCTGAATATGCCGCACGTACTGCTTCATTAGCCAGCATAATTGGATAGCCGATGACACCTTTCCTGGATGCTTCCATTAGTTCACGAAGCTTTTGGTTTGGAATTACGGCAAAAGAGAAATGCAATCCGGGAATGTTAAAAGTCTTACTGGGCGCCAGCAAGGTGATAGTGTTTCTTGCAGCATCATCAGATATTGATGCCAGGGGTATGTGCCGATTTTCCGAAAAAACCAGGTCGGCATGAATTTCATCGGAGCAAACCAGGACATGCTTTCTTATACAGATCTCATTGATTCGTTCCAGTTCTGCTTTTGTAAAAACGCGGCCGACTGGATTATGCGGATTGCACAATACGAATAGTTTTACAGATGCATCAATACTTTTTTCAAAACCCTCAAAATCAATCTGATATTGGTTGCCTCGAACGACCAGAGGGATTTCTATTCTATTGGCATTGAGATAATCCGATATGTTGAAAAAAGGCGGGTAGACAGGAGTCAGAAAGCATAAACTTTTACCAGGCTCTACAAAAGTGTGTGCCACCCAATTCATACCTGTAACAACACCGGGCATGAGGAGTATCCAATCAGGTTCAATTTTCCAGCCATAACGATCTGCCGCCCAATGGCAGATTGATTCGATCAACAGTTTATCCTCACCGGTATAGCCAAAAAAGGGATGGGCTATTCTTCTGTTTATTGCATCTGCAACGACAGGTGGGGAAGGAAAATCCATATCCGCCACCCATAAGGGAAGCACATCCTGGGGATAGCGGTTCCATTTTATGCTATCCGTATTTCTGCGGGAAATTACACCGTCAAAGTTATATTTATGCATGATTTTTTCAAAAAGATTATACACGCTGATGAAATTGGGCAGTTGTTGATATACTGAGAATTAAAACAAACTATGTGTACGGATTTAATCGGAAAATTTTTATGACATTCTCAATTGTAGCCAGGGATGAACAAACAGGCCAGCTTGGCGTGGCCGTGCAAACGCACTGGTTCGCTGTCGGAGTTATCTGTCCCTGGATCGAAGCAGGTGTCGGTGCTGTAGCAACACAATCCATGGTTGAGATCAGTTACGGCCCAAAAAGTCTTGATCTATTACGTGAAGGAAAATCAGCCCAGGAAGCTTTGGATATATTGCTGGCACAAGACAAGGATCAAAGCCTGAGGCAAGTTGCGGTCATTGATAATTCCGGGCGAGTTGCGATCCATACGGGCAATCGCTGCATTTATGCAGCCGGCCACAGAAAAGGAAAAGCATTTTCCGTTCAGGCCAACATGATGAAAAATGATTCGGTCTGGCCGGCCATGGAAAAGGCGTATCTTTCCGCCGAAGGGGATCTGGCAAGTCGGATGCTGGCTGCCTTGCTCGCAGCCCAGGCAGCCGGGGGAGATATCAGGGGAAAACAAAGCGCTGCAATGCTTGTTGCTGAAGGTGATAAAAGCGACGAACCTTGGCGGCATGTGCTTGTCAACCTGCGCGTCGACGATCATCCTCAGCCGCTGCAAGAATTGGAAAGGCTTTTAAGAATAAATAAAGCTTTTGAGCTGATGAACGAAGGTGACGCGCTACTGGCAAAGGGACTTAATGAAGCGGCTAAAGAGAAATACTCACAAGCAGCCGTTATGGCTCCCGGGATGGAGGAAATGCCTTTCTGGCAAGCCGTCACACTCGCGGACGCTGGCAAGATTGAATAAGCACTACCGATATTCCGAAGTGTATTTCAAAAAAACCAAGATTGGGCCGAACTGGTTAAACGTCTGCCAGCCTCAGGTCTGCTGAGAGAGGACAAAGAAATGATGAAAAAAATATTGACGGTTTTGAAAGGATAAGGCAGAAAAATGGCGCATGAGTATTGTATAAACCAAAATGAAAAAATAAGCTTAAAGAAATTCGATGCTCAGGATACATCCTGGTGGTTGAAAGATAAAGCAGCCGCCAAGAAGGAACTTAAAAAATTACGCGCAAAGCTGATCGATCTGCAGCAATTGTTATATGCCGAAAACAAGCATAAGGTTCTTATCATTCTGCAGGCTATGGACACTGGCGGCAAAGACGGCACCATTCGATCCATTTTCAAGGGCGTCAACCCACAGGGTGTTTCAGTGGCGAGCTTCAAAGTGCCCACCCCAACCGAGATCGGTCATGATTATCTGTGGCGCATCCATGCCAAAACCCCCCAGACCGGAGAAATCGTGATTTTCAACCGCTCTCATTATGAAGATGTGCTGGTTGTACGGATTCACAACCTCGTTCCAAAAAAGGTTTGGGAAAAACGATTTGAACATATCACGCAATTTGAAAAATTACTTACCGATGAAGGCACCACTATTCTGAAATTTTTCCTGAACATCAGCAAAGATGAGCAAAAGAATCGTTTATTGGAAAGAATTGAAATCCCAAAAAAACAATGGAAATTCAATCCGAATGACATTGAAGAAAGGAAGCTATGGGGGATGTATATGCAGGCATATGAAGAAGCCATTAGCAAGACCAGTACACCCAACGCGCCCTGGTACATTATTCCTGCCAACCAGAATTGGTACCGCGATCTTGTGATCGCGATGATCATTGTTGAAACCCTGCAAAAATTAAAAATGAATTACCCGCAGCCGGTTGAAAATATCGATAGTTTTAAAGAAATTCTTCTTAAGGAATAACCTGTATTAATAATTTAAGAATCCGCCGAGTGCAATAAAGATCGGCGCATTCTTAATGGGTAAAAATTAATTGTTCTTTGCACCTTGCATGATCCAGTCATAAAAGAGCTGGATTGTTTCGGCTGGCAGAGGGCCGCTGGGCGGCATCTGTCCAACACCATCCGCTGTCAACCGCTTATAAAGCATGCTCGTTTTAGGATTTCCAGGTACTACATACTTCATGATATCGTCGTAACTTTCCAGGAATACTCCACCTTTTCCTCCGTGTGCCTCCAGAGCAAAAGATTCGATCACAGGCCAGATATCCTTGCTGAAGCTTACTTCAGCAGCCGATACCTCAACTGTTGGAACATCTGAATCAGCAGAAGCTGGTTCTGAACCTTGCTCAGCAACAGCAACTTCTTCAACCGGCTTTTCAGCAATAACAGGTTCAGCTTCCATGTCCGCTGCTGATGAACAAGCTGCCAGCAATAGAGTGGTTAGGGTTAGAAAAGTAAATAATTTTGTTTTCATTTGTACCTCCGTATTGAGGCAAATGATAATCTGGATAATTTATACCTTATATATGATAATTATTAGAGGATTATTACGGAATCACAGATTTGATGCGTGACTGATATTGAACCAGATACACTCCGAGGAAAGCTACCACCATCGCAATAATTTGCATCCAGGTAATCGTTTCTCCCAAAAGAAAAAAGGCAAAAATAGCTGAAAAAAACATTTGAAGCCTGGAAACCATATTTACTTCAAGTGCAGTTAGCACGGCCAATGCTTTGTTATACATAATATAGCCAATGATACAGTTGAAGGTCACCATCCAGATGATGATAAGTATTGATTTCGGCGTAAAAGCCGGCAAACCTTCAAATATCAACGCCAGAATTAAGAGCAATCCACCTCCAATAACAAAAGGTATTGAAGTCTGCACCAGGAACGGTACATTCCCTGAGCGGGCAACAAACCTTCCCAAAATAGTATATAAAGCAAATCCCAGCAGACTAATCAATAAGAACCAATACCCTGGATTGTCGAATAACAAGCTTTGACGAGGAAAATACATGATCAATCCGATAATTGTCAAAGCACCACCGATTATTTTCATTGCGTTCGGAATTTCATTCAGAAAAAAAACGCCTAACAGCAGGACAAGGGGGGTCGAAAGGCTGGTCACGAACGAGACAGTATTAGAGGGAAGATACACCAACGCAAAACCTGAAGCGCCGTTAGCAATTGTAAAAGAAAGAATTCCAAGCATTGCTAACTGCCAGTAATTCTTGCGGTAGTCCTTTAAATGAATATTGTTTGATTTTATGAAGGGCAGCAGAATGAGACCTGCCAGCGTATAACGAATACCGGCAAGCATCATGGGACCAAGATCAAACTGGCCTATTCGAACAAGAACATAGGTTGTTCCCCAGAGAATGGTCGTAATTAATATTTGCAGTAAAGCAATATTTCTTTTATTCAGAAGCGGCAATGGTTTCTCTATCGGACAAGGATTTTTTTATCCAGCAGTTTTATCACATTTCCAATCTTAAATGCCGCTTTACCCAGTCCATTAATTCTATGGATCAACATTGAAGCCTGAGATTCCGGCAGACAGAGCAGCAATCCACCTGAAGTCTGGGCATCATTTAATAGCATAATGCCAGCGGAAGAAATATTCGAAGAATAATCGACATAATCCGCGGTAAAGTCCTTATTGCTGCGTGTACCACCGGGAAAGATTCCGCCTGCCGCCAGTTCAAATGCTTTTTCAAGAAAAGGAACATTTTGAAAAAGAATCTCGGCTGTTTTCCCGGAACCTTTCATCATCCCCAGCAAATGTCCCAGCAGACCAAATCCTGTTATATCCGTGCAGGCATGTATATCGAAATCCGACGCCGCTTCACAAACCACCTTATTCAATTCCGCCATTTGCTTGATTGCCTGTTGTGCGTCCTCTTCTTTTAGCAGTCCCTGCTTGAATGCGGTTGTCAGAATTCCGGTGCCGATCAGTTTGGTCAGGATCAGCACATCTCCCTCCTGCGCTTTGGAATTGGTCCAGATTTTATGCGGATGGACTTCACCTGTAACGGCCAATCCGAATTTTGGCTCGGTATCCTCAACTGTATGGCCGCCAATGATGGCTATCCCGGCCTCGGCTGCTTTATCAGCAGCACCCTTCAGGATCGTTTTAAGGACGTCAACCGGCAGGCGATTGCTTGGAAAGCTGATAATACTAAGTGCAAATATCGGCCGCGCACCCATGGCGTAAATATCACTCAGGGAATTGGCTGCCGAAATGGCGCCAAATTGATAGGGATCATCCACGATGGGTGTAAAAAAGTCGACGGTTTGTACGATCGCTTTGTCATTGGAAATCAGATAAACAGCCGCATCATCCGCTGTCTCAGTTCCAACCAGGATACGGCTATCTTTTGGAACCGGCATATCCTTCAATACATCTTCAAGCAGCTGTGGTCGTAGCTTGCAGGCACAGCCCAGCCCGTGCGTATATTGGGTTAGACGGATCTGCTCGGTATCTGAAATCAAGTTGGATGAATTTTCGTTTGGCTGTAATCGATTAATAACTGAGCGAATCTCAAGCAAAGCGCGGTCAATTTCCGTTCTACTGGTATTTCTTCCCACCGAGAAACGGATGGTTCCCATGGCAAATTCCACAGGCACGCGCATAGCTCTCAACACGTGAGAAACATCCACTTGCTCTGCATGGCAGGCAACTCCGGCGGAAGCGGCTACATTAACCAAATCGGACAGGATGGTATTAGCTTCCAGACCCCGAAAACTGATGCTGCTGGTATTTGGCAACCGTTTTTCTGGATGCCCGTTTACTTTTACCCAGTGAAAAGATTCTAATAATCCCTTCTCCAAGAGGTCCCGCAGCCTATGCATTCGAGGCGAATACTCTGCAAGATTTTCCGAGACAAGCGCACATGCTCTTCCCAATCCAACAATCTCGGGCACGTTTTCAGTACCGGCTCGGATATTATGTTCATGTGCTGCGCCATGGATCTGTTTACTTAATTCAACTCCTGTACGGATAAAAAGCGCTCCAATGCCTTTGGGAGCGTAGAGTTTATGCCCGGCAATGGACAACAGGTCAACACCCAGATCATCCACTTTAACGGGTATCTTCCCGATGGATTGCGCGGCATCTGTATGCATCATGATATTATGCCTATGCGCAATTTTCGAAATCGTTTTTATGTCCTGGATCGTCCCCACTTCGTTGTTGGCATGCATAATCGAGATCAGGATGGTGGTCGGCAATATCGCGCTTTCAACATTATCCGGCTTGACCATTCCGAAATCATCAACGGGAAGATAGGTTACGATAAAACCTTGCGTTTCAAGAAAGGCGCACACCTCCAAAACCGCCGGGTGTTCAACAGCCGAAGTGATGATGTGATTCCCGCGGCGACGGCAAGCATAGGCGATCCCTTTGATTGCGAGGTTGTTCGCCTCAGAACCTCCGCTTGTAAATACAATTTCTTCGGCTGAACAGCCCAACATTTCTGCGATCTCGCGCCTTGCCTTTTCAACTCCCAATTTCGCTTCCGCTCCAAAAGCATGGCTGCTGGAGGGATTGCCGAATTTCTCATAGAGATAAGGAAGCATCACATCCACTACACCGGGATCTACAGGCGTGGTCGCGTTATAGTCGAGATAAACTGGTTTTTCAGGCATAGGAGAATTTTATCTAAAAAATATCAAGCGTTCCAAGCTGTTTTGCCTTGCTTTCAAAGATCCGGAACATCACATAACCCAGAAGCGAGAGACCTAATCCGATCAAGAATTCGACACGCATCATAGGCAGCACTTCGCGCAGTTTTCCCCCGCTGATGATCAACCTGGAAGCAGTGATCCCACGCGTCAAAGGTAATCCGGTGGAAACCACCTGCATCCATTTCGGCAGAGTCTCAATCACCAGGTTCGCTCCCGAGAAAAGCAATAGCAGGAAATATACTGTATTGTTCACCAACATCACATTACGCGTGATCAGGCTCAGGCAGCCCATAAGCAAACCCAGGCTGGCCGTACTGAAAGTCGTAACGAGGATAACAAAGGTCAATGCCAGCGGATCAGTATTAGCGAGGTCCAAGTCGAACAACAGCACACCCCAACCGAGGCCAATAAAAACACCGAGCATGCCATCCAGAATATGAACCAGAGAGCGGCCCGAAAACATGACCAGGCGATTCGCGGGAGAACCAAAAAGATAAGGCAGCGTGCCAGACCAGCGTTCGCCGCCAATGCTCATGGTGACCCCGAAAATTCCGCTGGATGCCGTGAAAATAAGCGCGTTGCCGATAACATAATACGATGCGCTATTGCTACCGCTGGCATATGCGCCAATGAAAACAAAAAAAATCATCATCGTGAGCGGTGCCAGAACCTTTGAGGCCAAATAGGTAGATGGCTGAAGCCAGCGGAAAAGAGCACGGTAAGCCAGAATAGCACCTTCGAAGAAAATGCGGAAATTGGACGTTATTTTTTTTCCCATGCGCTTTTATCCCTCAGTATCCAGTGAAGCATCAACGCGCGCCTTATAAAGAATCACCCGGTATAACCAGCGTGAAGCCAATATATAGAACACACTAAAACACAACAGCAAGCCCCAAAATATCAGCAATTGGGTTGGTGAGGCTGAACCGCTTGCCGTGCCGTGCAGTGCCTGAGCCGCCCAATAAGGTGAAAGCAGATAGCTGAATGGAGTGGTCCATCCGGGCAGCATGGTAATGGGGAACAAAAATCCACAAAGGATATATACCGGAAATTCCAGGGTGTTGATCATGCGGCCGATATCGCGAATCAAAATAAAAAGAGAAGCGATCAACAATCCAAAGCAGACATATGCAAAGATCGAAAAAATCAGGGAAATGAAGAACAGGAATGGATCCGCAATAATCAGAGGACTACCGATAACCAGGGATATCACACCATAACAGACGATCATTGAGAAAAGCGATTGGGAAATATTGGCCAACACTTTACCGAAAACGATCACTTGCAGAGAACTTGGCGATCCCACCAGCGGTTCCAGAGTGCCATTCCAGCGTTCGCCGGTGATACTGTTGCCTCCCTGAAAGAGAAGCGTGGTCCATAAACCGGTCATACCCGATCCCACGACAACAAAAATGGAATATTCCGGTCCTTTGTCTTTCAGCATCCATAAAGCCATAAAAGCAATGATCAGCGGTTGAAGAAGGATGCCAAAGAGCACAAAACCATCTGTCAAGTTTTGGCGCATTTCCACTTCAAATGCCATGGTGATGACCCTGACTGTCTTTTTAAAATGATCCCAGGTCATTCAGCGCCTCCAACCAGGCGTACATAGGCATCTTCAAGCGTTGGCTGCCGCGTGACGATCTTGCCCAGTTTTAATCCAGAGAGCTGTTCGATGAGCAACGGGATTGCCTTGGGTCCATTGGGAGTATGGATCAGCATAACCGAACGCTGGTCGTGATTTTCCACTGCCACGCTGTCCACATAATCCAGTTGGCCAATCCTTTCGATATATTCCGGCGGGATGCCGAAAACTTCGATCTCAACAACCGACAGGTCGCTGACAGTTTCCTTTAATTTTTCCGGTGTATCCAGAGCTACGATTTTGCCCTGGTTGATGACAGCGATGCGCTGACACAATGCATCTGCCTCGAACATATAATGCGTGGTCAATAAAATAGTTTTTTTGGCGGATTGCAGGTTTAACACAGCCGTACGCAATTCACGAGCCCCGATGGGATCCAACCCAATGGTTGGTTCATCCAGGAACAGCACCTGTGGATCGTGCAGCAGCGCCCGGGCAATATGAAGCCGCTGACGCATCCCACGCGAATAGCCTTCCACCTTTTCCTTCTCCCGCCCAGTCAGGCCGACCATCTCTATCAATTCAGGAATGCGTTTTTTGGCAACATCCGGCTCGACATAATACAGCGTTGAGAAGTAGCGCAGATTGTCCAACCCGGAAAGACGCCAATAAAGACCGCGCTCGCCGCCGAAAATAAAACCGATGCGCGGCCGGACTTTATCCGCATCTTTAACGATATCCAAGCCTTGAATCAACGCTGAACCTCCTGTCGGGATGAGCAGCGTTGTGAGCATTTTTACAGTGGTGGTCTTGCCAGCACCATTTGGGCCGAGCAGCCCAAATAACTCTCCTTCACGAACATTGAAGGATACTCCATCTACAGCCACAATTTCCTTAACCTTGCGTCGTATCAGACCAAGGGTGGTTTTATAAACTCTTTTCAGATTGGCGATTTCAATAGCATTCATTGTGAATATTGTATCCCTTCTGATGGTTGACATAATCCTTATAATTAAAATAAAGCGGAGATTCCGCGGGAGGAAATCTCATGACTGGAACACGCGTTGGCGAGGTCACCCATTATTTTGACCGCCTGGGTGTTGCAACTGTTTTGCTTTCAAATCCGCTGGCGAAAGGAGATTCAGTCCATTTCCTGGGGCACGGTTCCGACTTTATCCAACAGATCACTTCCATGCAAATCGAGCATGAAACCATTCTCGCTGCCAAAAAGGGCGATGAGGTCGCAATCAAGACTGACAAACCTGTGAAAGCATTCACATCCGTTTTCCTGATAACCGAAGAGTGATGAAACGATATTCCTGATATAAAAACAAATTTTGTTTTATACTAAAAAGCCAAATTTAATTCTTGGCGTGAAAGAATTTTGGAAAGACACCACCCACATTTTTCATATATTCCAACATACGCATCACCAAATTGATCAATCATGGTCTTCTCCTCTTTGGGGATGCGAATAATGAAAACCGGGATGATGAAAAGCAGCCCTCCCCAGCCCACCAGCCAGTTCGGCAGCATGAAAGCCTACGCAAAACCCCACAAAATATGGGCTGAATAAATCGAGTGGCGCAGATAGCGATGGATCCCTCGCTTAACCAGAACCTGTTCGGATTTAATCTGCACAGTTGAGGACCAGTTTTTTCCATAATCATGGTGCGCTTGCCAAAGGAGCCAGAGAGCAAATATGAAGATACCGATACCCAAAATCCCCAGCCAAAGTGGTTTTGATATTTCTGCGAAAGAAAAGACATCTGTGATCGAATAAAAAATCGGCAGAATCTGGGATGTGGCAAACCAAAGCAGCATAATGACCGATATCAGAACGCCCTCATGTTTTACCTTTTCACCTGGCGACAATCTATCCTCTTTTGTGGAATGACGGACGCTTTCGGATACTCCAGAAATGCGGACTATATACATGAGAAACACCCCTGCAAGATATAAATATTTAAACAAAAGCAGAGCCATCTCCGCACCTCCAGCGATCAAAATTTAAAATTTTTTACGGAAGAAAGGAATTTCGGTTCCTAAATTGGATTTAAATTATCCAAATAGTGTCGATCTACTTATCCCAATAAAATGCACCAATAGTTTTAATGCCATTGCCGATAAAACTAGGCAAGTTCTGATGGCCCAATAGTTGACGAATCGCCTGCATTTCACCGATATGATAAAAATAATGATAAGTAACACGCGTAATCATTGTGCCAATATTGGCTGGCAGTTCTTTACTATTGACAGTTAGTTTCTTTTCCAAGTCATTTTTCGATAACTTGACTAGATAATCCTCTGACGCATTGATTACTGCCTGCCAAAGTTTCGACATTTCTTTTAGTGAAACATCTGCGGGCGGTTTTCCAAAAGCCGTAACCTCATCCAATCTCGGGAATGGGATGATCCCCTGAGCGAGCTTTAGCCAATAATGCTGTTCATGCCAGGCGAGATGACCAACAATCCAGGCAATACTGTTGATCGGCATAAGACGCCGCTGGCTGTCTTCTTCGCTGACGCCATTAAATCCTCTTTGAAATTCCGATCGGGCAAAACGCAGCTGATTAAGGATATGCAGTTCTTTCATTCTTCACCTCACTAATTTTTTCATGATAACATTTTTTGCCAATATTGATGTATTAATTACAGGGATTATGATGAAATCCATAATAGATGTTACAGCTTTTAATAAAAGAGCCTGGAATAAGGAAGTTGAAAACGGAAATGAATGGACAATCCCCGTTTCGCCCGAAGAGATCGCTGAAGCACGGCTTGGGAAATTCATAATTTTATTGACCCCAACCAAGCCAGTCCCTGCTTCATGGTTCCCCCCACTCAAAGGTCTCAAAATCCTTTGCCTGGCATCCGGCGGCGGGCAGCAAGGCCCGTTACTTGCCGCTGCAGGTGCGAATGTCACTGTATTTGACAATTCTCCCCGTCAGCTCGACCAAGATAGGCTTGTGGCAGAGAGAGAACAATTGGAGATCAGGACAGTTGAAGGTGACATGGTAGATCTGTCTGCCTTTCCGGATTCCTCCTTTGATTTCATCGTCCACCCCATTTCCAATTGTTTCATCCCAAATATCCGCCCCGTATGGAAGGAAGCATACAGGGTTCTGCGATCAGGCGGCACATTGATCTCCGGCTTCTGCAATCCCATCCGGGATAGTCTTGATTGGGATCTTTTCGACCAGGGTATATTTCAGTTGCGTTACCCGGTGCCGTATTCAGACCTAACCAGCCTGACCGAAGAAGAACGGGCAAAGCGATTTGGCGACAATGAACCGCTTGAGTTTGGTCACTCGCTGGAAGACCAGATCGGCGGTCAGCTGGATGCGGGCTTTCACTTGACCGGTTTTTACGAGGATGTTTGGGAATTTGAGAAGATCTCGGATTATATGCCGCTTTTCATCGCGACCAGAGCGTTAAAAAAATAAATTGCATTGATGCTAGTTTTTAGATTTCAAGAAAAAATATCACGCAAATTTAGCTATTGGCATTCTTTATTAAGAACCAGATTTTTCCTGAGCCGGAGTTTTATAAACAGCATTATGCTGGGATATAGCATGCATAGCTGCAGCAGCCAGCTAACCAAGCTCAAAGATTGATACGCGCAAACTAATTAATCACCTGTTTCGGAAAACAAGTTGAGAATTGGTCAGGAAAGTTTGAAAAAAGAATTAAGTCCCAAGGTTCTGCTGAGCCTATACATTAATTGACTTTTGAAGATAAATCCAATACACTAATAACCATGCTGGCCCGTGTATTTTCCTGCGCCGTGATCGGTCTTGAGGGTGTCATCGTGGATGTGGAAGTTGACACTGCCCAGGGTCTGCCGGGCATGGATATTGTCGGGCTGCCGGATGCAGCTGTTCAGGAATCCAAACAAAGAGTCATGGCGGCAATCAAAAACGCTGGTTTCCCTTACCCTCGCAAACGCCTGACGGTCAACCTCGCCCCTGCATCAGTCCGTAAGGAAGGTCCCTCGTATGACCTGCCCATTGCTTTGGGTGTGCTGGTTTGTATGGAAATGATCCCGGCGAAATTGCTTGAGGATGGATTAGTCGTTGGCGAATTATCGCTCGATGGTTCGGTGAGGCATGTAAGGGGCGTCCTACCGATGGCTGCTATCGCGCGTGAAAAGAAATTTACCCGCATCTTTGTTCCCAAATCAGATGCCGCCGAAGCAGCTTTAATTCCCGACCTGGATGTGATCCCGGTCGAATCATTAACTGACCTGGCTGCTTTTTTACAGGGAAGGCTTTCAATCTGCCCTCAACTGCCAACCGAACCCGGAAACGCGGATGCCTGGGCTCTGACAGATTTTAAGGAAGTAAAAGGTCAGGAACATGTTAAACGATCGTTGGAAGTCGCGGCTGCCGGCGGGCACAATGTGCTGATGATCGGCCCGCCCGGCGCTGGCAAGACATTGCTGGCGCGCGCGCTGCCAGCGATCCTGCCTGCCATGACCATTGAAGAAGCACTGGATGTCACGCGTATTTATTCCATTTCCGATCTCCTCCCGATGGACATTCCACTGATCCAAACACGCCCTTTCCGTGCGCCGCACCACACAATTTCCCACGCAGGTCTGGTAGGCGGCGGAAATTGGCCACACCCTGGCGAAGTATCGCTTGCCCATCGCGGAGTTTTATTTTTGGATGAATTGCCTGAATTCGGAAAGCATGTGCTGGAGGTATTGCGCCAGCCCCTGGAGGATAAGCATGTCACCATCAGCCGCGCACGCGGTTCGTTAACCTTCCCGGCTAATTTTCAAATGGTCGCGGCTATGAATCCCTGCCCTTGCGGATATTACGGTGATCCCGTTAAAGCCTGCACCTGCTCGCAGGCTTTCATAACCACTTATCAAAAGCGCATTTCCGGCCCGCTGCTGGACCGCATCGATATCCATGTACAGGTTCCCCGGGTGGATTATGACAAGTTGAGTGACGAACGTTTCGGGGAGTCCTCCGAAAAGATCCGGGAGAGGATTGAAGCCGCACGCGATATTCAGCGGTCACGTTTTTCTACCGATGAAACAAGTGAAAAAGCGATTTACTGCAATGCGGACATGCATAATGCTGATATTCGGCTGCATTGCAAACTCGATCAGGATTGCCAGAATTTGATGCGGGCTGCCATGCAGCAAATGCACCTGTCGGCGCGCGCCTATCATCGTATGCTTAAACTGGCAAGGACGATCGCCGATCTGGCATATTCTGAAGAAATCCGGTCAACACATCTGGCTGAAGCGCTGCAATACAGGCCTCAGGTAATGTATGGGTAAGCCTGAAGGATCTGATGGTTCTTAAAAGATCTTGTTCGCCCCTGGAAAAAATTGAACAGAAATAAAATCTAATTATGGTTGAACGATTCTTTTTGGGATTTGCATTATCAAGCTGAAGTTCATCGGTTCAAACGATCCCCAATTTAGTTTCTTTGGAAGATACTAAGCCACCAAAGATGACAGACACTCCGCAACCCAGCGCAGCACTAACTGATACTTCACAACCAATACCTGCCTTGACCAGTTGGAATAAGATACCCATTCCTCCAGATGCCCTTTCAGGTGTAGATAAACCGTTGAGTACAAATTCATTACCGCGTCACCCGCAAGGATCATCACAGCCTATAACAAACAGGAAATGGCAAAGCTGAGGTGAGAGATCAGAGTAGACATGATGGCATCAATTTCTTCTGACCTTGTCTTTATAAATGAAGATACCTGTACATTTTTCTTAATCAGGGCAGATGGCGACAAAAATACTATCATTATTCAACTCATCCAAAAACAAGTTGTTCTGCCCGAGAATTTTTTCAAAGAATCGACAATAAATAATCACTGAGATTCATTTTCAAGCATGGTTTTATTTTTCTCATGCTCTGGATTCTTTGAAAGCTCCATCCAATCGTTCATGTTCGTAAATTATTAGAAAAAGCGGGGGTCTTGAATTCATATTCACAAAGTGCTTTAATTGCTTTATTGAACAAAATGAATTGGGGAATACAGGATAAAAGTCTGGAGGAGGGAGGTGACCTAGAAAATATTTAGTATGTGTGCTGAATATGTACTAAAGGCTTTCTAAGATTAAGGAGAAAAGAAATGGTAAAAAAAGTATTTCCTTTAATGAGCATCATTCTAATTGGCGTGATCGTCTTCGCAGCTTGTGTGAGCCCCGCCAAAGCCGGTGGAGAAGTTTACTACCTGAATTTCAAGCCGGAAGTCGCCGACCTCTACGCGAAGATCGGGGAAGCATATCAAAAGGAGACAGGCGTTACATTAAAAGTAGTAACCGCCGCCTCAGGCACCTATGAGCAAACGCTGAAATCAGAGATTGCAAAAGCGGATCCGCCAGTCCTGTTCCAAATTAACGGACCCCGCGGTTACGCCAACTGGGTCGATTATTGCGCAGATCTAAAAGGTACAGAGCTTTACAAGCACCTTTCAGACAAGTCATTGGCCGTTACCTCTGGCGATGGCGTTTATGGCATACCCTATGTAGTTGAAGGGTATGGCATCATATACAACAACGCGATAATGGCCAAGTATTTCACAATGGATGGCGCAAAAGCAAAATCGATTGAAGAGATCAATAATTTTGCGACACTAAAAGCAGTTGTTGAAGATATGACTGCCAAGAAAGATCAATTAGGGATAAAAGGTGTGTTCTCTGCGACATCCTTGAAACCTGGTGAAGATTGGCGATGGCAGACTCACCTGGCCAATGTGCCGATCTTCTATGAGATTCGTGATAACAAACTCGATATCAAAGATCCGGCTGCATTTAAAGAAACCAAGTTCCAATATGCTGAAAACTTCAAGAACATCTTTGATCTTTATATTAACAACTCAACCGTCGAGCCCGAATTGCTGGGAAGCAAGAGCGTGGACGACTCAATGGCGGAGTTTGCTTTGGGCCAATCCGCGATGGTCCAAAATGGTAACTGGGCCTGGGGTCAAATATCAGGCGTCACCGGCAACATTGTCAAACCAGAGGATGTAAAATTCCTGCCGATCTATACGGGAATGCCCGGAGAAGAAAAACAGTCCATTAGCGTTGGCACCGAAAACTTCTTCGCGATCAATAAACAAGCCCCTGAAGAAAAACAGAAGCTTGCAGCTGATTTCATCTACTGGTTATATAGCAGCCCCACTGGGAAAGCTTTCGTGACCAATGACCTAAAATTCATCGCACCATTTGACACTTTTGCTGAAAACGAAAAGCCGACGGATCCACTGGCAAAAAGCCTGATCAGCTATATGAGCAACACCGATCTTTTCAATGTCGCATGGAACTTCGTTGTATTCCCGAGCCAGACATTCAAGGACAATTTTGGCGCCGCACTGCTTCAGTATGCGCAAGGTTCGATGGATTGGGCGGCCGTCAAGCAGCTCATGATCGACCAATGGAAGATCGAAGCAAATAAATAAGTCAAATAAAGAATAATATGTTCACCCCGCACTATAATCAGTGTGGGGTGAACATTAATTACTCAGAAACGGTCTTTTTTAAGCAGGAGATGATCAGTGCAAAAAATGCCGAAAAAGTATTTTGCTTTTTTTACACTCCCAACATTGATCGCGTTCACAATTTCTTTTTTGATCCCATTTTTACTAGGTCTTTATCTTTCATTTACAAAATTCACCACAGTGACCAACTCACAATGGGTTGGAATCGAAAACTATATCAGAGCTTTTACTGACGATAAAAATTTTTTGAATGCCCTGATCTTTACAGTCAAGTTTGCCGTGGTTTCGGTAGTATCGATCAATCTATTTGCATTTTCGATCGCACTGCTGCTCACTCGAAAATTAAAAGCCACCAACCTTTTCCGCACCGTATTTTTTATGCCGAACCTTATCGGCGGAATAATCCTTGGTTATATTTGGCAATTGATCATCAATGGGGTATTGATACGATTCGGCGTCGATATCACCTATCGGGCTGAATACGGTTTCTGGGGGCTGATCATTTTGATGAATTGGCAGATGGTTGGCTATATGATGATCATTTACATCGCTGGAATCCAGAGCATCTCTAAAGAATTGATCGAAGCAGCCAAGATCGATGGCGCAAACTCCTGGCAGATCTTGAGGAACATAACGATCCCATTGGTTATGCCGGCTGTCACGATCTGTACATTCTTGACCGTCAGTAATTCATTCAAATTATTTGATCAGAACCTGGCGCTTACGGCTGGCGCACCAGCCAGATCCACATCCATGCTTGCATTGGATATCTTTAATACCTTTTACGGTAGCATGGGATATGAAGGGGTTGGTCAGGCCAAAGCGGTGATCTTTTTCCTGATCGTCGCCATTATCGTCCTATTGCAGCTCCGCTTCTCCAGGAGCATGGAGACAGAGATCTGATGAACGCAAAGATTAAAAATCAAGATAATTCCCTTTATATTTTTCTAATTATCCTGGCGATCCTTTTCCTTTCACCGATCCTCATAGTGTTTATCAACTCTTTCAAAGGAAGGTTCTTCATATCTGATACGCCTTTCAACCTTCCCAATCCGGATACATTTGTCGGAATTGAAAACTATACATCCGGGATCGAAAAAACAGGATTCATCCGGGCTTTCGGTTATTCACTTTTCATAACTGTTTTCTCAGTGGCTGTTATTGTTATCTTTACAGCCATGACGGCCTGGTGTATTACTCGCGTAAAGTCAAAATTGAGCACATTTATCTATTATCTGTTGGTATTCTCCATGATCGTACCTTTTCAGATGGTGATGTTCACCATGTCAAAAATGGCAAATATCCTGCATTTAGATAATCCCCTGGGGATCATCTTGATTTATCTCGGATTCGGGGCGGGGCTCTCAGTATTCATCTTCAGTGGTTTTATAAAAACCATTCCGATCGAAATTGAAGAAGCCGCAACGATTGACGGATGCAATCCGCTCCAGACCTTCTTTATGATCGTTTTTCCAATTCTCAAACCTGTCGGCATCACCGTGGCAATTCTAAATGCCATGTGGATATGGAACGATTATCTCCTCCCCTACCTCGTCATCGGCAACAACTATAAAACAATTCCGATAGCAGTTCAATATCTGCAATATGGGTATGGCAGCCGGGATATGGGAGCAATGATGGCGCTGTTGATCCTCGGGATCATTCCGATCGTAATTTTTTACTTGGTCCTTCAAAAATACATCATTGAAGGTGTGGTTGCCGGAGCAGTTAAGGGCTAAGGATAAGAAATTTTAATATTTTTTTTTTATGTTCTTAGCAACAGGATGGAGGTTCTATGGCTAGCGTGGTATTTGATCATGTAACCAAGGAATATAAAGGCAATGTATTGGCAATTAAAGACTTTAATCTGGCAATCAAAGATAAAGAGTTCCTGGTTTTGGTAGGTCCTTCGGGTTGTGGAAAAACCACAGCTTTGCGCTGCCTGGCGGGGCTTGAAGATGTCAGCTCTGGAAATGTCCTTATTGATGAAAAAGTTGTGAACAACATTCAGCCAAAAGACCGCGACATTGCCATGGTGTTCCAATCCTACGCACTTTATCCGCATATGTCCGTATTTGATA
>CAZBNE010000021.1:0-1318 GCA_964493155.1 uncultured Pelolinea sp. | reverse complement strand
GATCAACTGGAAGCGATGACCATGGCAACCCGGATCGCAGTGATGAATAAGGGCGTGCTGCAGCAAGTGGATACTCCTCAGGTTTTGTACGCGCATCCCAAAAACCAATTCGTGGCGGGATTCATCGGATCTCCAGCCATGAATTTTTTTGCGGCAAAATTAACAGAGAAAGCCGGCGGGCTTTACGTTGAATCAGAGAACATGAGCCTCAAAGTCCATGAGGAACGTCATAAACTTTATGAAAATCTTATCGGAAAACCAGTGGTTTTTGGTATTAGACCGGAGGATATCCATAACCCGATTTTTACGCCGTCGGGGATAATTTCTGCGGAAACCGAATGCATGGTCGAGATAACTGAATTGATGGGAAACGAAATCTTCCTCTACCTAAATAATGGAAACACCAAATTCGTTGCCCGTGTTGACCCGCGCTCGAATTTCAAGGTCGGCGAAAAAATTAAACTGGTCTTCAATATGGCGAATATGCATCTTTTCGATCCATCCGAAGATAATGAGAATCCTCCCGCTATTCAATAAGAACAAAGAAAAAGAAAACTATTCAACGATCTAATAATCTCGTATTTGGAATAATATATATTTCAAATTAATTAAGGAACCGAATGGAATTTACACGATCGTCGGGCATCTTATTGCATCCTACCAGCCTTCCAGGCAAGTTTGGCATCGGTGATTTTGGCCCGCAAGCTTATACCTTCATCGATTTTCTTGCAAAATCTGAAATTGGCCTATGGGAAGTCCTGCCAATTGGGCCAACCGGTTACGGCGATTCACCATATCAGAGTTTCTCAGCGTTTGCAGGCAACCCCTATTTGATAAGCCCTGAGCAATTAGTCCTTGATGGTTTACTGAAAAATGAGGATATTTCTAATCCACCCAGATTTCCAGTCAGCAAAATAAAATTCAATCGGATTTATAAGTTCAAAGACCAATTGTATTCAAAGGCTTTTAACAATTTCAATAATCGGAATACTGATGATCCACTTCGATTGGAATTTGAAGCTTTTTGCGAATCTCAAAAAATATGGCTTGAAAATTATTCGCTATTCATCGCGATAAAAAACAAGTTCAATAAGGTTGCGTGGAATTGTTGGCCGAAAGAACTTCGTTTTCGAAAGCCGGTGGGATTAACCGAATTTAGACAAAAGAACCAGACTCTGATCCTTTTTCAATCCTTTCTTCAATTTCTTTTCTTCAGGCAGTGGAAAGCACTGACCGATTATGCGCATGATCGAAAGATCAAAATAATTGGCGATATTCCATTGTTCATTGCCTATGACAGTTCGGATGTCTGGTCGCA